>DATHTJ010000151.1:0-14435 GCA_035463315.1 Pseudonocardiaceae bacterium | reverse complement strand
TCCGACCACCTGGATCAACCCCCCGAAGGATTAATGCGGTGCAGCACTAGTCGGTGGGCTGGTGCGGTCGACCGGCCAACTTTCGGTCTGCACCGTTAGTACCGAGTCCGTTGCCAGCAGCGGACTCCTGGCGAGCCTTTTCCAGGGCCCTCGTCTGCTCCGAAGGGTCGGGTCGCAACAGGGATCCGGGTACTGGGGCACCGGCCGAACCCAGCTGGTTCATCCGCTTGGGCACTGACGCACCCTGGTACTCCAGCGGGATGGGGTGGCCGTGCTCATCGACACCGCCGAGGGGCTGGTGTAGCTCAATGAACTCACCGTGCGGCAGGCGCTTGATGATGCCAGTCTCGATGCCGTGTTCGAGGACCGCCCGGTCGGCGCGCTGCAGGCCAAGGCAGATCCGGTAGGTGACGTAATAAGCGATCGGTGGCAGCAACAGCAGCCCGATGCGGCCCGCCCAGGTTGTCGCGTTCAACGAAATGTCGAATACGTAGGCAATGACGTCGTTGCCGCCGGAGAGCAGCAGCACAAACATGAACGAGATCGCCATCATGCCCAGGCCAGCGCGCACCGGGACATCCCGTGGTCGCTGCAGCAGGTTGTGGGTGGCGTAGTCCTTAGTCAGCTTGCGCTCGATGGCGGGATACATCGCCGCGAGGGTGAACATGATAGCGGGAAGCACCATGGTCGGCCAGAACGACGCGGGGATCAGGTAGTCGCCCAGGTAGAGTTCCCAGGCAGGCCATAGCCGGGTCGAGCCGTCGAGCCAGCCGACGTACCAGTCAGGTTGGGAGGCCGCCGAGACCTGAGCGGGGTTGTACGGGCCGAGATTCCACACCGGGTTGATCTGGAACAGTCCCGCCATGATGCAGATCACACCGATGTTCACCATCGCGAAGCCGCCGGCCTTCACCGCGAAGATCGGCAGGATCCGCACCCCGACCACGTTGCGCTCGGTGCGACCGGGGCCGGGGAACTGGGTGTGCTTCTGGTACCAGACCAGCCCGAGGTGCACCGCGATGAGCGCGAACAGGATGCCCGGGAGGATCAGCACGTGAAAGATGAACAACCGGGGGATGATCAATGTACCGGGGAACTCGCCGCCGAAAATCGCCCAGTGCAGCCAGGTCCCGATCACCGGCGGCGACATGATGATCGCCGAGATGATCCGGAGCCCGGTTCCCGAGAGCAGGTCATCGGGCAGTGAGTAGCCGGTGAGACCTTCGAGCCCGGCCAGAATAGCGATGAGGACGCCGATCATCCAGTTCGTCTCCCGCGGCTTGCGGAAGGCGCCGGTGAAGAAGGTGCGGAACATGTGTGCGACGATGGCCGCGACGAACAGCAGCGCTGCCCAATGGTGCACCTGCCGGATGAACAGGCCACCACGGACGTCGAAAGAGAGCTCCAGGGTCGACGCGTACGCCCGGGACATCTCGACCCCGCGGAGGTTCTCGTAGACGCCGTCGTAGGTGACCTCCGCCATGGAGGGGTCAAAGAACAGCGTCAGGTACGTCCCGGACAGCAACAACACGATGAAGGTGTTCAGCGCGATCTCCCCGAGCATGAACGACCAGTGCGTCGGGAATACCTTGTTGATCTGCCGGCGCATGCCGGCAGCCAGGTGGAACCGCTGGTCGAGCTCGTCAGCTGCCTTACCGGCCCTCGCAGTCAGACCCGACGACTTGCTTGGCGTTGTCATGGAACTCATGACCTCCGCTCCCAGAATGCCGGTCCTACGGGCTCGATGAAGTCACCGTTAGCATAGAAGTATCCCTCATCGTCGACATCGATGGGCAGCTGAGGCAAGGCTCTGGTGGCCGGACCGAAGATCGGCTTGGCGTACGCCAACATGTCGAACTGCGACTGGTGGCAAGGACACAGCAGTCGAGCGGTCTGCGCCTCGTACAGCGAGGCGGGACAGCCCAAGTGGGTGCAGATCTTTGAGTACGCGTAGAAGTCGCCGTAGTGGAAGTTGACCTGGCCCTCGCGCTGGATCACCTGCGCCGCCTGCCCTGGCCGCAACCGGATGAGCATCACAGGGCTGTCGGAAGCGCGCAGCGCCTTATGCGCCTCCTCCTCCGACCAGGAACGCTTGTACGGGAATACCGTCGCGATGCTCCCCGCGGCGAGGTCCTCGGGACGCGCCAGGGTGATGTCGTGGCCCTCGTAGCGCAGGTACACCGGCTCACTGTCGTCCGAACGCCAGGGCGTGACCCACAGCGCGGCGTTGGCGCCACCCTGCCATGGATTGCGCACCAGGCCGCCCAAGGTGAGGACTCCTATCCCGACACCGAGGACGCCGGCGCCCGCCCCAGCCGCTCGCTTGATCAGAGACCGTCGCCCGATGTTGCTGCGGATACCGGTGTCGGTCACGATCGCCGTCGTGGTCACACGGTCCACCTCGGCGGAACCGCCCGTGTGCCGTTGCTGCACTGCGGTCTCGTGCGGCAGCAGGTTCTTGGCGTACAGGATCGTCCCGGCACCGATCGCGTACACCGACACCCCGAGCAAGAGCCCGATGATCGGCGTGTAGAGCGAATAGAGCAGGTGCTGATTGTCCGGGCTGCCGGGTGGGACGTACTCCCAGGGCCAGAACAGAAAGGCCGCTAGGAAGCCCAACCCAGCCAGCGCTGCGATGGTGAACCAGCGCGCAACCCTGCGCTCGGCCCGCTTCTCGGCACGAGTGCCCGGCACCGGAAACGGGTCCTCCTGGTGCGCGATGGTCACCCCGTCGGCGGCCAAGCCCAGCCGGACCAGTTCTTCGCGGCTCAACGTGGGCAGCTCGGCGTCACTCGGGGGACGTCGCTGCCCGGTCGGCCCTCCGGTGGGTCCATCGTGGCCGCTCATGCCTTGGATCCGATCCACAACGTGACGGCGACCAGCGCGGAGATCCCGACGATCCAGGCGATCAGGCCCTCCGGGAATGGCCCGTATCCCCCGAGCGGGTGGCCACCCGGGTTGTTGCGGTTCTCGGTGACCGACTCGATGTAGGCGATGATGTCGCGCTTCTCCTCCGGTGTGATCTGCCGGTCCGAGAACTTGGGCATGCTCTGCGGACCGGTGATCATCGAACTGTAGATCTGCTGCGCGTTGACGTCCTTGATCGCGGGAGCGAACTTGCCGGAGGACAGCGCGATGCCGCGTCCGGTGAACTGGTGGCAGGACGCGCAGTTGAGTCGGAACATCTCGCCACCCCGAGCCGGGTCGCCGCCGCCGAGGTCGCCTCTCGGCACCGTGGGGCCGCCGCCGTTGGCCTGCACGAAGGCGCCCATTGCGTCGATCTCCTCCGGGGTGAACTTGACCGGCTTCTCGGCGTTCTGCGCCTCCTGGCGCGCTGCGGGCATCCGCCCGGTGGAGACCTGGAAATAGACTGCGGCCTCGCCGGCGCCGATCAGACTGGGCCCTCGGTCAGGCACTCCCTGCAGGTTGGCGCCGTGGCAGCTGATACAGGCGTTGTTGTAGAGCTGCTCGCCCTGGCGCACCAGCGCCGGATCGTCCTGGGCGTGCGCGGTCTGCGGCTGCGGCGCAAATATCGTGTACAGCCCGCCGACAGAGAGCAGCGCCAAGGTGAGTGCGAGCGCTCCGGACAACCGACGACACAGTCGGCTGTGGCCGCCCCGCCCCGATCGGGCTGGATTTGATCCTCCGGTGGGGCTCGATCGGGCGTCGGGTTTGGCGGTGGTCATCGGCTCGGCTATCCCTGCTGTCTTGTTTCGGCTCGGTACTTGGTGCTAGGGCAAGAAGTAGATAGTGGCGAATAGGCCGATCCATACCACGTCGACAAAGTGCCAGTAGTAGGACACGACGATCGCGGCGGTGGCTTGTGCCGGAGTGAATTTGCTCAGCTTTGTCCGGACGAGAAGAAAGACGAATGCGATCAGACCACCGGTCACGTGCAAGCCGTGGAACCCGGTAGTGAGGTAGAACACAGTGCCGTAAGCCCCGGAGGGTATCGTCACACCTTCGTGGATGAGGTTGCGGTACTCGTTGGCTTGCCCGAGCACGAACAGCGTACCCATGATCAGCGTGATCGTGTACCAGAGCCGCAGCCCGAATACATCGCCCTGTTCGGCCTTGAACACGCCCCACTGGCAGGTGAACGACGAGGAGACCAGAATGATCGTGACCACCAGTGCATAGGGAATGTCTAGATGGATCGGTTCCCCGGTGGACTCTAGGATCGGCGGCCACGGGCCGTCGTTTTGCGCCTTCACCGTGAAGAACATCGCGAACAGACCGGCGAAGAACATCAGCTCGCTGGACAGCCACACGATGGTGCCGACGCTGACCATGTTGGGCCGGTTCAGCGAGTGCACTCGTTGGCTGATGGAGGGTGCTGCCAGGCTGGACGAGGGGGTCACACCGAGCATTATGGCCAACGGCGTCTCCCGCGACCGGGCCGGGGCTGACTGGATACCGCTAGGAGTGACGAGTCGGTAGCAGCTGACACCCGCCAGCTGTGGTAGGTGGCGCCAGGTGCGGGTACGCAGAGTTACGGTGCACCGTCCCGCATCGCGGGATGATTGTCCGGATATCATCAATGCCACCGCCTCCGCGGTGATCCGACCCGGCCGCCCGGACCCTGCGGCCACCGGGAATACCGATACTGAGGACCGCGACCACCAGATGAACCCGCCGAGCAACGTCACCACTGTCCTGGTCTTCAGCCACCGGTCGGAGGTGCGCGAGGCCATCATCAACGCGGTCGGGCGCCGTCCAGCGGCGGATGTCGGCCGGCTGGACTACGTCGAGGCTGGGACGATCGCCGAGGTGCTGGCTGAGGTCGATGCGGGGGGAGTGGACCTGGCGATCCTCGACGGCGAGGCCCAGCCCACCGGAGGGATGGGGCTGTCCCGACAGCTCAAGAACGAGATTGCGCAATGCCCACCGGTGATCGTCTCGGTGCAGCGCAGGGACGATCGCTGGTTGGCTGTCTGGTCGCAGGCCGATGCGGTGATCGTGCACCCGTTGGACCCGCTGGTCGCCGCCGAGACTGTGGCCGAGGTGCTTCGCTCGCACCGGCTGCCGGTAACGAAAGGCTGAGGCGCGCACCATGGTCACGACGGCCGGGGACCGCAGCTGGCCTGCTCTGCTCACTCAGTTGATCGCCGGGACAGACCTGAATGCCGACGACACGGCGTGGGCGATGGACCAGGTGATGACCGGTTCGGCGACACCCGCCCAGATGGCCGCGTTCCTGGTGGCGCTGCGGGTCAAGGGCGAGACTCCGGCAGAGATCGCCGGGCTTGCTGGCGGCATGCTGTCGCACGCCCGGCGGGTGCGCGTGCCCGAGCGAGCGGTCGACGTGGTGGGCACTGGAGGTGACCAAGCACACACTGTCAACATCTCGACGATGACCGCGCTGGTGACTGCTGCGGCCGGTGCGCCGGTCGTCAAGCACGGCAACCGCGCGGCGTCCTCGAAGTGCGGCACTGCGGACGTGCTCGAGGAACTCGGTGTGGCGATCGACCTCGGCCCGGAGCAGGTGGCGCAGTGCGTGGCCGAGGTGGGCTTCGGGTTCTGCTTCGCACCACTGTTTCACCCGGCGATGCGGCACGCGGCCGGGATACGGCGTGAGATCGGGGTACCCACTGCGTTCAACTTCCTTGGTCCACTGACCAACCCGGCGCAGCCGGATGCTGGGCTGGTGGGCTGCGCGGACCTGCGGATGGCCCCGGTGATGGCCCAGGTGCTCGCCGACCGGGGTGCCAGCGCGCTGCTGGTCCGTGGCGACGACGGGCTTGACGAGATCACCACCACGACCACCACCTCGGTGTGGGTGGTCAACGGCGGTGCGGTGCGGCGTGACCAGTTAGACCCGGCGGCGCTGGGCGTGCCGGTCGCCCGTCGAGAAGACCTGCGCGGCGGGGATGTCGCCACCAACGCCGATGTGGTGCGGCGCCTGCTCGCCGGCGATCCCGGTCCGGTGCGGGATGCTGTAGTACTCAACTCAGCCGCCGCACTTGCCACCCACCGCGGTCTCACGGGTGACCTGGTCGGCGACCTCATGGGCACTGCACAGCGCGCCGCCGACGCCATCGACTCCGGCGCTGCGGCCACGCTGCTGGAGCGCTGGGCGAGGTTGACCGTGGCGCTGTCCGAGACAGCAACTCTGCGCTGACCCGGTTGGTGGCTCTTCAAGTACCGCCAACCCAGGCGAAGAGGATCTCAAACCGCCACCAACCCTGCTGGCCGGTGCCCGATCCAGCCACCGCTGCTGGTGGCCAGCGCCTCGCACGCTAAGCCGACACCGACGGTTTCGGGCGGCTGGCCGGAACCGGCCGTCGTCGGTCCGCCCGGCTGTCGTAATCGACCCGTGCCGATCCGCTCCAGCAGTACACGGAGCGCAGTCGGGATCGCCATAGTCGCCCTTTCGGGCGACATGGCAACACTGTTCGGGTGAAGATCCGCGCTCATCCACCCGGGGGGTCGTTACGCAAATTACGGGATGATCTCCCGCGCGCTATAGCCGGTCCGGCACCGGACACTGACGTCTGAGAACAGGAGACAGTCGCGGGTGGTGTCCCATCGTCTGAACCGCGCTGCTCGCGGTGTAGCGGCTGTTGTTGTTAGCGCTGCCGTGTTGGGCGTGTTCGCAGCCCCTGCGGTCGCCGATCCAGCACCCGCGCCTGCGCCCGACCCGGTCAGGACCGTTGCAGAGGTCCGTGAGTTGAGCCGCCAGGCCGAGGTGATCACCGAGCAATGGCACCTCGCTACGGACCGGTTGTTGGCCCGTCGGGCTGATGCCGATCGGGCCCGTAGCGATGCAGCGGCAGCAACGGCCACTGCCGATCAGGCCCGCTCCGCCCAGCGAGCGTTCCGCGCTCAGGTTGATCGGCTGACCAGCGCCACCTTTGAGGGTGTCCGGATCAGCAGCCTGACTGCGATGCTGATCAGCGACTCGCCCCAGCAGTTCATGGATCAGATGTCCGCGCTGGACGTGCTGGCGGTGAGCAACAGAGAGGCGATGGACAAGCTCTCGGCTGCGGTCGCCCGTACTGAGCAGGCAGAGCTTGCTGCCACTGACGCCGAGACGCGGGCGGCTGTCGCTGAGCTCGACGCTGGCCGAATAGCTGGCGATGTGGCTCAGGCCCGGCTCGAGATGGGGCGCCAGATCGCTCTGGTGCAGGAGCGCCTAGGCAAGCTCACTGCTGATGAGTTTGCCCGCTATGCGTCGGAGGGCTTCACTGACTTCCCACTCGACATCGCGGGCGACGGGGTCGGGGTCAGGGCGCTACGGGCAGCGCTGACCAGGCAGGGTGCACCGTATATCTGGGGCGCCGAGGGACCAGTGACCTTCGACTGCTCGGGCCTGGTGATGTGGGCTTATCGTCAGGCTGGGGTGATCCTGCCGAGGGGGAGTTGGGACCAGGCCAAGGTCGGCACCGCTGTGATCTCAGGAATGTTACCGGGCGACCTCATCGCGCTGTACTCGCCAGTGAGTCACATCGGTATGTACGTGGGGAACGGGCTTTACATCAACGCGCCGCAGAGCGGCGATGTGGTCAAAGTTGCCAGAGTTCCGTGGCATGACGTCACGGCGGTCCGGCGGATCGGATGATCTCGCTCTTCGACTGGGTCGGATCCACTGCGTAGCTGGTCCGTGGCGAGAGTTGTGCTCCCGAGATTGTCAGTGTGGCGTCCTAACGTCCGTCGTGACGAGATCACGAGTGAGACGGGAGCCCGACATGATCGTGGATTGCGACCGGTGCACGGTGCGCGGCAACGCTTGCCAGGACTGCGTCATTACCCTACTGCTCGGGGCGCCGCCGGTGGGCGTCGAGCTGGATGGCGGGGAACAAAGGGCACTGGATGCCCTGGCCGAGGCCGGCATGGTGCCCCGGCTGCAACTGGCGGATCGCAACGAGACGCAGGGGACCGGTGCTTGCGCCCACGGGTGCACTGGCGGTGAGCGGTCTGCAACTGGCGGTGAGCGGTCTGCACGGTATGTGTGCTGATCGGGACGGCTGAACACTGAGCGGAGTTGTGGTGACGCCGACCGTGTCCGGCTGCCATCTTGCCTCATCAAGGGGGCGTGGGTGGTGGACAGCGCAGGTGACCTTTCGTAACCTTTCCGCGACCTTGCGGTAACTGCTTCCCAAACTGGGCGGCACCGCCAGGTCGCTGCCGAATCGGCTCCGTCGGGGAGCCGAACCGGGAACCCGTTTTTCGAGGTGAATCCGGGCGGGCAGGAGCGCTCACCCGGTAGGGCTTGGGTCAGCTCCTGGGCCGAACCCGTCAGCTAACCCGGTAGGCGGTCCGAGGTGAAGAGGAGACAGCCGCGACGTGTCGTCGCACCGTCTGAAGCGCAGCGCCCCGGCAGTGATCACCTCCGCAGTCATGGCGGTCCTGGTGGTCTTCATTCCCACGCCGGCCACCGCTGATCCCGCACTGCCCGGTGACGCCCCGACTGCCGCACAGCGACTGGCCGAGCTGAACCGGCAGGCTGAGGTGCTCACCGAGCGGTGGCACTACGCTCGTGACCAGGTGAATGCCCGGCGGGTTGACCTGGAGCGGGCCAGGGCTGATGTCACCGCCGCTGCCGCCTCTGGAGAGCGCGCCAGGACTGTCGAGGGTCAGTACCGCGGGCAGGTTGACCGGCTGGCCAACGCCTCCTTCCAGGGCGCGCGACTCAACGGGCTGTCTGCCCTGCTGGTCAGTGACTCACCCGGGGACTTCCTGGACCAGATGTCGGCGCTGGACGTGCTCGCGGTGGACAGCAAGCAGGCTCTGGACCGCCTCGCCGGTGCGGTCGCGCAGGCCCAGCAGGCCGAGCAGTCAGCTAACGACGCAGCGGCGCGGGCCGGCCAGGCTGAGCGCGACGCGGCGCGGCTCGAAGGCGACCTGACCCGCTCCCGCGCCGAGATGGACCGCCAGATCCAGGTGGTCAAGCAGCGCCTCGCGGCGCTTAACCGTGAGGAGCGAGCCGCCTACACTTCCGGCGGTAGTATCAACTTCCCGATCAACCTGGTCGGTACCGGTACCGCGGTCCAAGCGGCGCGCGCCGCGCTGAGCAAGCAAGGATCGCCGTATGTCTGGGGCGGCGACGGCCCGATCACGTTCGACTGCTCGGGGCTGGTGAAGTGGGCCTTCGAGCAGGCCGGCGTGTTGGGTCTGCCGCATTCCTCCCAGGAGCAGGCGCGAATGGGGAGCAGCGTCAGCCGGTCGCAGCTGCGGCCAGGCGACCTCATCGCGCTGTACTCCCCGATCAGCCACATCGGCATCTACGTCGGTGACGGGTTCTATGTGAATGCGCCGCAGTCCGGCGACGTAGTGAAGGTTGTCTCGGTGCCCTGGAGCCGGGTCACCGCGATGACCCGGCTTGGCTGAGCACAACCAGCCCCACGCAGGTGCTGCCTGTGACCCTCCGGAATGGTCACGGTTACCCTCTGGCGGTGCCACGGATCCTGCTGGTGAGCAATGACTTCCCGCCTCGGGCCGGCGGCATCCAGGCGTACCTGCACGAGCTGACTATGGCGCTGCCCGCGGGTGAGGTCGCCGTCTACGCACCGGACTGGCCGGGAGCGGCGACTTTCGATGCGCAGCTGCCCTTCCCGGTCGTTCGGCATCCCGGAACTCTCATGCTTCCCACCCCGCCGGTACTGCGGCGGGCCGCCGGGCTGCTGCGGGAGCTGCGCTATGAGACCGCGTGGTTCGGCGCCGCCGCCCCGCTGGCACTGCTGGGTCCGGCGCTACGCCGCGCAGGGGTACAACGGGTGGTGGCCAGCAGCCACGGGCATGAGGTGGGCTGGTCGATGCTGCCCCCTGGTCGGATGGCACTGCGCCGGATCGGAACGGATGCCGACGTGGTCACCGCGGTGAGCCGATACACCCGCCGCCGCGTTGCCTCCGCGTTTGGTCCTCGGGCCGCCCTTGAGCTACTCCCGCCTGGAGTGGACTGCACAGCGTTCCGCCCTGATCCCGCCGCTCGGGTGGAGATCCGGCGACGCCACCGGCTGGGGGAGGCTCCGGTGGTGCTGTGCGTGTCCCGGCTGGTGGCTCGCAAGGGGCAGGACACGTTGGTGAAAGCGTTGCCCGCGATCCGGCGTCAGGTGCCAGGAGCCACGCTGCTGCTCGTCGGGGACGGGCCCCAGCGGGCCGCGTTGCACCGGCTGGCCGAGTCGTGTGGCGTCGCCGGTGCCGTGGTGTGCACGGGACCAGTGCCGTGGTCTGAGCTGCCTGCGCACTACGCGGCGGGCGACGTCTTCGCGATGCCCTGCCGGACCCGTGGTCGCGGGCTGGACGTCGAGGGGCTCGGCCTGGTGTTTCTCGAAGCCGCGGCGACCGGCTTGCCAGTGGTCGCCGGTGATGCTGGCGGGGCGCGGGAGACCGTCCGCATTGGCGACACTGGTGACCTGGTGAACGGTCGTGATGTAGTGGCAGTGGCCCGGACCGTTGGAACGCTGCTTGCCGATCCCGAGCGGGCAGCGGTGATGGGCCGGCGCGGGCGACGCTGGATGCTCCAGGAATGGAGCTGGGCGTGCCGTGCGCAGCGGCTGTCCGGCTTGCTGCTGCGCAGCTCGTGAGTGCGTATCAGCTATAGCTCATGCGCACTCACGAGTAGAGGGCGTCGATGTCGGCAGCGAAGTCCTTGGCCACCACCGCGCGCTTGAGCTTGAGGGTCGGGGTGAGCTGGCCCCCGTCCTCGGTGAAGTCGACGGGCAGGATCCGGAACTTGCGGATCATCTCGGCCTTTGAGACGCCCTTGTTGGCGTCGTCCACCGCGCTTTGCACCTCGGTGCGCAGGTCCTCATCATCGATGAGGTCGGCTGCGGAGATGCCAGCCGGCTTGCCATGCTCGGCGCCCCAGACCGGGAGGGCATCAGCGTCGAGGGTGATCAGGGCAGCGACGAAGGGCTGCTTGTCGCCCACCACCATGCACTGGCTGATCAGCCGGTGGGCTCGGATCCGGTCCTCCAGCGTGGCAGGGGAGACATTCTTGCCGCCTGCCGTGACGATGAACTCTTTCTTGCGGCCGGTGATACGCAGGAATCCGTCCTGGTCGAGTTCCCCGAGGTCACCGGTGTGAAACCAGCCGTCGATGACCGCTTCCTCGGTGGCCTGCTCGTTGGCCCAGTACCGGCGCAGCACACCGGGGCTCTTGATCAGCACCTCGCCATCGTCGTCGATCTTGATCGTCACGCCGGGGAATGGTCGACCCACGGTACCGATCTTGACGTGTTTCTCGGTATTCACCGTGGCGAGTGCGCTGGTCTCGGTCAACCCGTAGCCCTCCAGCACTGGCACCCCGATGCCGCGGAAGAAATGCCCCAGCCGCTCGCTCAGTGGGGCACCACCGGAGGCCGCCGCAAGGCAACGACCGCCGAGCACCGCCCGCAGCTTGGAGTAGACCAGTCGGTCGAACAACACGTGCTTGGCCCACAGGATCGGCCCTGCCCCTCCGTCGTCTTGGGCACGGCTCCACTCAACGGCGGTGGCGTCGGCGGCGTCGAAGATGAAGCCTTTGCCGTCAGCATGCGCTTTGTGCTTTGCCGAGTTGTAAATCTTCTCGAATACTCGAGGCACCGCCAGCACGAACGTGGGCCGGAACTCGTCCAGTTCGGAGACCAGGTTCTTCATATCCGGCGTGTGCCCAAGGGTGATCCGCGCGTACACACAGCAGCACTGGACGATTCGGGCCAACACGTGCGCCAGCGGGAGGAACAGCAGCACCGAGTTGGCTGGCTGCATCAGGCCGGGGAATTCTGCCACCCCCGAGCGGGTCTGGGCGAGCAGGTTGCGGTGGGTGAGTTCGCAGCCTTTGGGTCGCCCGGTGGTCCCCGAGGTATAGATCAGCGTCGCCATGTCCTCAGCACCCACCGCGGCAGCGCGCTCTCGCACGGCGTCGTCGCTGATCTTGGCGCCCAGCGTGGTGAGTTCGTCAATCGCTGCACCCGGCCCCCCGCCACCCGGCGCCGGCTCGATCTGCCAGACCAGAGCCGGCTTGCCCAGGTGATCAACCAGGCCGTGGACGATCTCGTGGTGCACGGAGGTCTCGACGAAGACCGCCTTGGCTCCGGAATCCGACAGGATCCATTCCACCTGCTCAGGGGAGGACGTCTCGTAGATCGGCACCGTCGACCCGCCGGCGGCCCAGATCGCGTAGTCCAGCAGGGTCCACTCATAGCGCGTCTTGGATAGCAGCGCGACCCGGTCTCCGGGCTTGATGCCCGATGCAACGAGGCCTTTGGCCACCGATGTGACCTGCTTCGCGAAGTCCCTCGCTGTGATATCCACCCAGCCGCCGTCGACCCGGCGGCGAAAGCTGACACTGCTGGCGAACCGTTCGGCGTTGGCCCATACCACGTCGGTAAGGTTTTCCTCGTCGGCCACCGTGGTGGTGGCAGGAACTGTGAACTCCCGCACGGGTACCTCCGCGGCTCGGACTGCTCCACTGCTGCCTGGCCAGGCCATCGGTCGGCCCGGTCTGGGGTATCGAACGTATCGCGACGAGCGTGTGGTCCAACAGTCCGGCGGTGCTCGAATCGCCGGCGAGTAGCCTGCCTGCTCGTGCGGGTCCACGTGGTGTCCGACGTACACGGCAACGCGGATGCTCTGGCCAGGGCAGGCGCGGGCGCTGATGCGCTGCTGGTGCTCGGGGATCTGATCGACTTCGTGAACTACCACGACCACTCCGCGGGGATCCTCGGCTCGGTGTTCGGGCCTGCCGTGGTACACCGGTTCGTCCAGCTGCGTTCCGGTGGTGCGCCCGGTGAGGCGTTCGCGTTCGTGCGCGAGCTGTGGGCGGGTGTGCCTGACTCTCGCGAGGTGGTGCGTGACGCCGTCGTCAAGCAGTACGAACGCTTGTTCGCGGTACTGCCTGTCCCGACTTACGCCACTCCGGGCAATGTGGACTTGCCCGAGCTGTGGCCGCGCTTCGCGCGCGCCGGCGTGCACGTCCTGGATGGTCAGACCACCGAGATCGGCGGCTTGCGCTGCGGTTTCGTTGGCGGTGGACTGTTGCCTGAGGGGGTCACTCCGCGTCGCGCCACGGCGTTTCGCTCGTACTTGCGGAGTCCGCAGCAGTACGCGGTGGCCGTGGCGGCGCTGGGGCGGGTGGACGTGCTGTGCAGCCACATCCCGCCTGCGGTGCCCGAGCTGGTCTACGACGTCCATGCCCGCCGACCCGAGATTGGCTCCGAGCAGCTGCTTGCGGTGATCCGCCGGGACCGACCACGCACTGCGTTGTTCGGGCACGTGCACCAGCCGCTGGCCCGGCGGGTCCGGGTGGGGCGAACCGAATGCGTCAACGTCGGGCACTTCCAGCGGACCGGCATCCCTCATGTGCTGAGGTGGTGACCACTTCCGGCCACGAAGTGCCCGGTAGCCTGCCCGGCATGGCCGACCAGTCAACCCAGTCGATTGTGATCAACGCCGATCCTGAGGCGATCATGGACGTGATCGCCGACTTCGCCAACTACCCGCAGTGGGCATTGGCGGTGAAGAAGGCCGAGGTGATCGTGCCCGGCGTCGGTGATCGTGCCGAGCGGGTACGGTTCTCGCTGGACGCCGGCATCGTCAAAGACGAGTACGTGCTCGATTACACCTGGTCCGCCGACGGGCTGAAGGTGAGCTGGGAATTGGTCAAGGGTCAGATGCAAAAGGCGCAGCATGGCTCCTACGTTCTGGAACCCGGCCGCGGTGCGACCAAGGTGACGTACAGCCTCACGGTTGAGCTGGCGATACCTATGATCGGGATGATCAAACGGAAGGCCGAGCGGGTCATCATGGACACTGCGTTGAAGGAACTCAAGCGCCGCGTGGAGTCCTGAGGGGAGCGAGCCCCCAAGAGGAAGATGAGCGCTACAGTCGCGCCCCGTCGTCCCAGCCTTCCGGTGGCGGGCCGGAACGCAGCCCGATCACCAGCCAGCTGATCCCGGCGGTCAGTGCGAGCAGGCCCAGTGGTGTTGCCACGCCCTCGCCCAGGCCCAGCAGGTCGGGCCCTACCAGCAGCAGCACCCCGACGGCGAGCAGTGCCACGCTGGCCATCGTCCGCGGGCGGGGCACCGGCAACGGTGGTGGTTCTGGCGGCTCGAAATGATCATCCTCGGCGGGCCGGCGGGGTACGTCAGGCTCGGGATCGGGAAAGGTCAACTCCGACACCACTCTCGGGCTCGGCCGGGATCGCTGCAGGGGTGACGGTACCGGGCCGGCGCGGAGGGCGCGCGAGTGCTGACAGGTTCGAACCGCATCTGCCGGACCTGCGTACCAAGGGTAGGCGCGGGGCCGTTGTGCCCCCGATACCGTGCTCCGTAGGCTGGCTGGTGCTGCGGCCCGCGAGGGCGAGGGAAGGATCGGTAGGCGGTGTTTTACTGGCTGCTCAAACACCTGCTACTCGGCCCCTTGATGCGCCTGGCGTGCCATCCGCAGGTCTATGGCGCCGAGCACCTCCCACAGCGCGGCGGCGCCATTCTGGCCAGCAACCACCTTGCGGT
>DATHTJ010000150.1:0-1525 GCA_035463315.1 Pseudonocardiaceae bacterium | reverse complement strand
CCTCGCGCTGGTGGGCTACAGCCAGGCCCTCGCCGGAACGGTCGAGGGACTGCCGGGTACACGACAAGGGTTCGTGTGCTGTCGATCAGACATCGGCCGACGAGCACACTCTCGCGCCCGGGATCAGCGGGCGAAGTGCGGTGGTCTCCCGGCGGATCGGTGCCCCCTGGTAGACTCGCTGCCAGCGCTCATGCCCTGTGGCCCGCTCGGCTTAAGGGAGTACGGGTCAAGAGCGGTGCCGCCCCAGACCCCGGTGGCTGAACAAGTGTCAGTGTCGGCCCGGGGATGTCCAATGACGGCTAGCCACGAGCGCGCACAGCGGGAAATTAACCCTAGCGGCGTGCCACTCATCAGCATCAGTGCTTCGCCCCTCCCTGATGGCGTGGCGGTACGCGATACGGTTATCAACAACGATTTCGTCCGCCGCCGCGCGGACAACCTGAACGCCGAGGCCCAGCAGACGATCACCATTGCGCGGGGTGGCGCCGGGTACGCCTACATAACCTTGCGAGGTCACCCCGATCACGACGGCGGCCAGCGCCTCCGGACGCAACTCGGCGCGGTCCTGGACACTGGAGTCCTCTATCTGACTGTGGATCTCTCCGGCCTCGCCTGCTGCGATGAACTTATGCTCGACGTCCTCGACTGGGCGGCGTGTCGAGCATCCTCGCAGCAGGGTTGGCTCGCGCTGACCGGTGGCCATCGCCACATCCGATTCACCGCACGATGACATCGGTGGGGAGGGCCGCCTACCACTGGTGGCGCGACGCTGGGCGTCCCGGTCCGCAGCGGTGGCGGATCAGCATCACCCCCGAAGGCCGGCAGGTCACCCTCACTCAGGCCATGTCATGCGAGCTGAGCGTATTCGTGTATCAGCCCGCCGAGTCGGTCGCAGCGTTGGAGGTGTAGGCCGGGCTGTGACACGGGCTGGGGGAGTGGCCTGAGTGGCGCTGCTTCGTGCGGTGTGGGCGGTGGCGGTTCTCCGCGTTCTTCGATCGTGAACTCTGGGCCAGCAGCCTCACCGCTACTGTTCAGCGATGCCGCAGGTCACCGCGGTGGATGACCAGTTCGGCACCCACAGGCCGGAAGTGCCCATCTTGCGAAGTGATTTTCCTTGCGCGCTAGGGCGACGACAGGAGCCGAGTTCACTGCTGGTTGGCTGCTCGGCTCCGCATGGCGGGTGCGCTGAGTACGTCGGTGGCGAGGTCGGTTTCGACGACCTGGCGGGCTACCTCGGACAGCCGCGTGTGGTGGGTGCGGGCGTAGCGGCGCAGCCGGTCGAAGGCTGCGTCCATGGTCAGGTGCCCGTGCTGGGCGAGCACTCCCTTGGCCTGCTCGATGATCACCCGACTGTTCAGCGCAGCCTGCAACTGCTCGGTAACCACCTCACCGCGGCGGATGGCTCGTTCCTGCAGGATCCCGATCGTCGCGACGTCGGCCAACGCTTGACCCACCGCCAGGTCGGCGTCGGGCAGAGCACCCGGCTGGCCGTGAAACAGATTCAGCGTCCCGATCGCCTCGCCGC
>DATHTJ010000149.1:0-1889 GCA_035463315.1 Pseudonocardiaceae bacterium | reverse complement strand
GGGCGGATCTCGCCTTCCCCGAGCGCCGGCTCGCTGTCGAGTACGACGGGGTGTGGCACGGGGCACTGCTGCAGGTTGGGCCGGACCGTGACCGGTTGAATCGCCTGCACGCGGCGGGCTGGGACGTCGTCTTCATCACCGCGCAGCACCTTCGCGAGCCTCGTCGTCTGGTATGTACAGTCCGCGTGGCCCTCGAGGCACGCCAAGCGAGCTGAACACAGCGACAAGCATCCATGTCGCGGTCCAAGGTGGCCTCCGGAGCGCGACAAGCATCCATGTGGCGAATGTCGTCGGAGTGGGGTGAGGTAACCGACACCGCTCGGCATCAATGTTGGGGCCCGCCCTAGTATTGCAGTTGCGGTCGTAGGGCAACAGAGAAGGGGTACAGGTGCACGACGTTCAGATCGAAGTGGTGCTGCTGTCGGTTTCGGACGACGCTCAGCTGAGATGGCGGGTGGCACGCGGCGACTTGCCGACCGGATGCCGACCAGATGCTCGGGCCCGCGAGCTCGCGGGCCTGGGCACGAATGTGCCCACCGCGACGGTCGTGCACTCGACCTCGTGGCGACCCACACCAGGTGGGCTCATCCTCACCTACGCGATCCTGCCGGACCCGGACCCTGATGACGGCGCCGTGCATGCCGTCCCCGCTGATGCCAGAGTCCTCTGCTCTGCGGACGCCGCGGCTCCCACCCCTGCGGCGGTGGATGTCGAGCACGTCCTGGCCCATGCGCTGCGGCACCTGTCGCTGGTGGCACGCACCAGCCCAGCGGTGGTCGCCACGGTCGCCGCGCACCCGACGCTGTGGCACGCTGTGCTAGCCCGCACCCCAGACGTGGCCGGTCAGCTCGTCCTCACCTGAGCCTCACTGTGAGCAAAGGGGTGATTTCCTGCATGCCGCCCCGCCCACGACTGCTTGCCATCATCGGGTCCGGAGAGACCGCCCCGACAATGGCGAAGGTGCATCGGCTGCTCGTGGAGCGCCTCGGCGCCCCACCCGTCGATGCCGTACTCCTCGATAGCCCATACGGTTTTCAGGAGAATGCTGACGAGATCTCTCAGCGCACGGTCGGCTACTTTCGAAACCTCCAGATTCCCTTCGACGTCGCATCGTGGCGTACTGCGGACGACGTCCTGCCGCGCGAACGGGCATTGGCGCGGATCGATGACGCTGACTATGTCTTCGCCGGCCCGGGTAGCCCGACGTACGCGCTCGGAGTCTGGGACAACAGCCGGTTGCGGGAGGTCCTGGTCGACAAGCTCACCAACGGTGGCTGCGTGGCATTCGCCAGCGCGGCGGCGCTGACTCTGGGAGTCGCCACCGTGCCGGTATATGAGATCTACAAGGTGGGTGCGACCCCGTACTGGGCGGTGGGCCTGGATCTGCTGGCGCAGGTCGGCCTGCGCGCGGCGGTGATCCCGCACTACGACAACGCCGAGGGCGGCACCCACGACACCCGGTTCTGTTACCTCGGCGAGCGGCGGTTGCGACTGCTGGAGTCGATGCTGGAGACCGAGACGGTCGTGCTCGGTGTGGACGAGCACACCGCGGTCCTGTTCGACCTCGATACAGACACTGTCACGGTGCTGGGCCGGGCCGCGCTCACGGTCCGCAGGCAGGGAGTGAGCACGGTATTCCCGTCAGGCACCACCGTGGCGATCGAGGAGCTTCGGGCGATCGCCGCAGGTGGCAGGCTGGCAATGGGCCCGGCGAGGGTACCGCCGCCAGCCGTCGAGGAGCCTGGCCTGGCACCATCGCTGCGCGCCGAGGCCGACCGGCTGGAGCAGGTCTTCGACACCGGGCTACGGGCCCGTGACGTGAGTGCGGCCGTCACCGCCATCCTCGAGCTGGAGCAGGCGATCGTCGATTGGTCGGCAGATACCGAGGA
>DATHTJ010000148.1:0-4006 GCA_035463315.1 Pseudonocardiaceae bacterium | reverse complement strand
GCACCAACGACTCCGGGTTGTCCGAGCGTGAATCATGTACGATACCCCCCTATGGTATATTCGTGCGAGCCGGCCAGGAGGGAACCGCGTGAACGGCTACGCCCAGGGCAAGGACGCCTGCTCCACACGAATGCGCCGCATCGAGGGTCAGGTGCGCGGCATCGCGAAGATGATCGAGAACGACGAGTACCGCGGAGCATGAGCACCACGGCAGCATCGTCCGGTGTCCCCGTCACCGACATCGAACTGTCCCTCGGGGGCATGACATGCGCCTCCTGCGCCAACCGGATCGAGCGCAAGCTCAACGAGCTCGACGGCGTCACCGCGACGGTCAACTACGCCACCGAGAAGACCCGGATCAGCTCCCCGACCGGCGTTGATCCCGCGGTCCTCGTCGCCCAGGTCGAGGCCGCCGGCTACACCGCGGAACTGCCCCGGCCCGCGACCGCGGCTCCAGCGGAGGTGGCGGACGAGCCGGACCCGACGCGGCCGCTGCGCGACCGGCTGGTCACCAGCACCGTGCTCGCGGTGCCGGTGATCGCGATGGCGATGGTGCCGGCGCTGCAGTTCACCTCCTGGCAGTGGATCTCTCTGGCGCTCGCCGGGCCGGTGATCGTGTGGGCGGCCTGGCCGTTCCACCGCGCGGCGTGGGCCAACCTGCGCCACGGCGCCGCCACGATGGACACGCTGATCTCGATGGGCGTGCTGGCCGCGTTCGCCTGGTCGCTGTACGCCCTGCTGTTCGGCACCGCGGGCACACCGGGGATGGTCCACCCCTTCCAGCTGACGATCGCCCCGAGCGACGGCGCGGGCAACATTTACCTGGAGGTGGCCGCCGGCGTCACGATGTTCATCCTTGCCGGGCGCTACGTCGAAGCCCGCTCCAAGCGCCGCGCGGGCGCGGCGCTGCGGGCGCTGCTCGAGTGCGGCGCCAAGGACGTCGTCGTGCTCCGCAACGGCGCCGAGGTGCACATCCCGATCGGCCAGCTCGCCGTGGGCGACCGGTTCCTCGTCCGGCCCGGCGAGAAGATCGCCACCGACGGCATGGTCGAGGACGGCTCGTCCACCGTGGACGCCTCGATGCTCACCGGCGAGTCGGTACCGGTCGAGGTCGGGCCGGGCGACGCGGTCGTCGGCGCCACCGTCAACGCCGACGGCCGGCTGGTCGTGCGCGCCACCCGGATCGGCGCCGACACTCAGCTCGCCCAGATGGCCAAGCTGGTGGAGGACGCCCAGAACGGCAAGGCCGCCGTGCAGCGCCTGGCCGACCGGATCTCCGGGGTGTTCGTGCCGATCGTCATCGCCCTGGCCGCGGCCACCCTCGGGTTCTGGCTGGGCGCGGGCGTCGGCGCCGCGGCGGCATTCACCGCGGCGGTCGCCGTGCTGATCATCGCCTGCCCGTGCGCCCTGGGTCTGGCCACCCCGACCGCGCTGCTGGTCGGCACCGGCCGGGGCGCCCAGCTGGGTATCCTGATCAAGGGTCCGGAGGTCCTGGAGTCAACCCGGCGGATCGACACGGTGGTGCTGGACAAGACCGGCACGGTGACCACCGGGCAGATGTCGCTCGGCAACATCCACGTCGCCGACGGGATCGACGAGACCGAGGTGCTGCGGCTGGCCGGAGCGCTGGAGAGCGCATCCGAGCACCCGATCGCCGCCGCGGTCACCCGCGGGGCGCGCGAACGGCTCGGCACGCTGCCCGACGTCGAGAACTTCGCCTCCCTCGGCGGCCTCGGGGTGCAGGGGGTGGTCGACGGGCACGCGGTGATCGTCGGGCGCTCGGCACTGCTGGCGCAGTGGAGCCTTCCGCTCACCCCCGAGCTCGCCGCGGCCCAGGCGGCCGCCGAAGCGGACGGTCGCACCGCGATCGCGGTGGCGTGGGACGGCGCGGCCCGCGCCGTGCTGGCCGTCGCTGACACCGTCAAGCCCACCTCAGCGCAGGCCGTCGCGCAGCTGCGCGCTCTCGGCCTGACCCCGGTCCTGCTCACCGGCGACAACACCGCAGCCGCGCGGGCCGTCGCCGCCCAGGTCGGTATCGAGGAGGTGATCGCCGAGGTGCTCCCGGCCGGCAAGGTCGACGTCGTGAAGCGGTTGCAGGCCGAGGGCAAGGTGGTGGCGATGGTCGGCGACGGGGTCAACGATGCCGCCGCACTCGCCCAGGCCGACCTCGGGCTCGCCATGGGCACCGGCACCGACGTCGCCATCGAGGCCGGCGACATCACGCTGGTCCGCGGCGATCTCCGCGCGGTCGCCGACGCGATCCGGCTGTCCCGCCGGACGCTGGGTACGATCAAGGGCAACCTATTCTGGGCATTCGCCTACAACGTCGCAGCCCTGCCGCTCGCCGCAGCCGGGCTGCTCAACCCGATGCTCGCCGGGGCCGTCATGGCGTTCAGCTCGGTGTTCGTGGTGGCCAACAGCCTGCGGCTGCGAAGCTTCGTCTCGCAGGCCGACCAGCAGCACGCCGTCGCCCGCATGCCGGGCGGAATCCGGCAGGAGGTCTGACCATGCCCGATCACGAGATCGGTCAGGACGCACATCAGCACGCTGGGCACGGTGCCGCCCCGGACACAGCTCAGGGTCGGCACGAGTTGAACCGGCTGGCGGTGAGCGCGACCGCACACTGCCTCACCGGCTGCGCCATCGGGGAGATCCTGGGCCTGGCCATCGGCACGACCCTGGGCTGGAGCAACGGCGCGACCATCGTTCTGGCGGTCGCGCTGGCGTTCCTGTTCGGCTACTTGTTCACCATCGTCCCGGTACTGCGCTCCGGCCTCGCGCTCGGCGCCGCGATCGGGGTGGCCCTGGCCGCGGACACCGTCTCCATCACCGTCATGGAGATCGTCGACAACGCGATCATGCTGGTTATCCCCGGGGCGATGGACGCAGGCCTGAACACGTGGCTGTTCTGGGGTGCGCTTGCCGTCGCGCTGGCCATCGCGTTCGTGGTCGCCGTGCCGGTCAACCGGGCCCTGATCCGCCGCGGCAAGGGCCACGCCGTGGTGCACCAGTACCACCACTGAAAAGCACCCCCCGGGTGTTCAGCTCGCAGCGACGGTGGCTCGGCGACGCCGCGGCGGAGTCGGGTGCTGCACGTCGACAACGGTGCGCAGGAACTGGCCGGTGTAACTGGTGTCGATGGCGGCGACCTGCTCGGGGGAACCCTCGGCGATCACGGTGCCGCCGGCTGCGCCACCCTCGGGCCCCATGTCGATCACCCAGTCCGACGATTTGATCACATCGAGATTGTGCTCGATGACGATCACGGTGTTGCCCCTGTCAGCCAGCTCGTTGATGACACCGAGCAGCTTGCGGATGTCCTCGAAGTGCAAGCCGGTGGTGGGCTCGTCGAGCACGTAGACGGTGCGGCCGGTGGAGCGTTTCTGCAGCTCACTGGCCAGCTTGACGCGCTGGGCTTCCCCGCCGGACAACGTCGGCGCGGGTTGCCCGAGCCGGACATAGCCCAGCCCGACATCCACCAGCGTCTTGAGATGCCGGTGGATCGCCGAGATCGGCTCGAAGAACTCCGCAGCCTGCTCGATCGGCATATCGAGCACCTCAGCGATGGTCTTGCCCTTGTAGTGCACCTCGAGGGTCTCCCGGTTGTACCGGGCACCCCCGCAGACCTCGCACGGCACGTACACGTCGGGCAGGAAGTTCATCTCGATCTTGATGGTGCCGTCGCCCGCGCAGGCTTCGCAGCGGCCACCCTTGACGTTGAAGGAGAACCGGCCGGGCTGGTAACCGCGGACCTTCGCCTCGGTGGTGGCGGCGAAGAGCTTGCGGATCCGATCGAACACGCCGGTGTAGGTGGCCGGGTTGGACCGCGGGGTCCGCCCGATCGGTGACTGGTCGACCTTGACCAGCTTGTCGACCTTGTCCAGACCGGTGACCCGGGTGTGCCGTCCGGGCACCTGCCGGGCGCCGTTGAGCCGGTTCGCCAGCACCGTCGCGAGGATGTCGTTGACCAGCGTCGACTTGCCCGAGCCGGATACCCCGGTGACCG
>DATHTJ010000147.1:0-1919 GCA_035463315.1 Pseudonocardiaceae bacterium | reverse complement strand
GGGCCCCAGGGCGTTCCGAGCGTGTTACCTGACGGCTTCAGCGCCGACCGGGCTGGCTTTGATGCCTTCGACGACGTACGGTGAGGCGGTCGTGCCGGAGCGGCAGCCGGCATACGGCCGCCGTGTGTTGCTAACCGATTTGCTAACCAACGGATCCCGACAGGGTAGTACGCGGTGGTACACGATGGACGCCGGACGTCGGAAAGCTGCCGGTCAGCGGGACGTCACGATACTGCGTGACACGCAGCGGCACGTACTGAGGTGGGTTTAGGTCCTGGTGCCGCAAGGGCGTGCACGTTCGAATCCTGTCTCGCGCACGCCATCCAACTGAATTGCCGGCTTGTATGGCTGCAGCGGTTCGTGATGGCTGGTGGCCGAGCTGGCCATCCGCGCCCACGCCGACGGCGGTGACCTGGTCGGCCGGACCGGGGGGGCCGGGTGAGTCCCGCCTCTTGGTGTAGGAGTAGGCCCGTCCAGCCTTGACCGGTGTGGGCGGGCCACCGTGCGAATCTCATGGCTCCTACACGAAGAGGTTCGACACGATGGCCCAGTTGCAGTCTGCCCTATCCGACCTTGCCGATCAGTTGATCGGCACCGACCCGTCCCTGACGACCGCCTTGGGTGAGATCGTCGCCACCGCCCTGCAGGAGTTGATCGAGGCTGAGCTGACCGCACGGATCGGCGCCGAGCCTGGCGAGCGCACACCGCTACGGACAACGCAGCGCAACGGTCACCGCCCCAAGCTGGTGTCGACACCGGCCGGCGATGTCGAGGTCGCGATCCCCAAGCTGCGGCAGGGTTCGTTCTTCCCTGAGCTGCTCGAGCCGCGCCGGCGGATCGACCGCGCGTTGTGGGCGGTGATCATGCGCGCCTACATCACCGGCACCTCCACGCGGAAGGTCGACGACCTGGTCAAGGCGTTGGGCTGCGACTCGGGCGTGTCCAAGTCGACGGTGTCGCGGATCTGCAAGGGCATCGACGACGACGTCGCGGTGCTCCGACAGCGCAGGTTGGATCATCAGCCGTTCGTGTACGTGTGGCTCGACGCGACCTACGTGCATGTCCGCGAACGCGGTCAGGTGGTCTCCAAGGCGGTGGTGATCGCCACGGGCTGCCGCGCTGACGGCTACCGGGAAGTGTTGGGGGTGGATGTCGGTGACAGCGAGAACGAGACCTTCTGGACCGAGTTTCTCCGTGACCTGGTCGACCGTGGCCTGCGCGGCGTGTGTCTGGTCATCTCTGACGCGCACGCCGGGCTGCGTGCGGCGATCCGTCGGGTCATGCAGGGCGCGGGCTGGCAGCGCTGCCGGGTGCACGCCAAGCGCAACCTGCTCGCCGTGGCCCGCCACAGCCAACGGGCCGTGATCTCGGCGCTGATCTCGACGATCTTTGTCCAACCCGACGGCGCGGCCGCGCGCGGCCAGCTGCGTGCGGTGGTCGATCAGCTCGAACGGGTCGCGCCGCAGGTCGCACAGCGGCTCGCGGCGATGGAAGACGATCTGCTCGCCTACACCGCGTTCCCGCCCGTGCACTGGACCCGAGATCTGGTCGAACAACCCCATCGAACGCGCGCAACCGCGAGCTCAAGCGGCGCACCGATGTCGTGCAGATCTTCCCTGACCCCGAGTCGGTGATCCGGCTTGTGGGCGCGCTGCTGGTCGAGGTCAACGACGAACTCATCGCCGCCCCTCGCCGCTACATGGCCGCCGCCACCCTCACCCCGCTACTGCCCGACGACGAGGAGGTACTCTCCCTGCCCGCAGCCCCCCGCACCTGACCGAAACCAACGCACGGTCCTACACCACACCGCGGGACGCGATCGGCAGGCCGTGAGCTCGGAGTGTCGTCGGCTTCGGTAACCCTGCAGCATCTCCGTTGCATGGCTCCCGTCACTGCCCTGAGCGGCTCGTGCACGGTCC
>DATHTJ010000146.1:0-3533 GCA_035463315.1 Pseudonocardiaceae bacterium | reverse complement strand
GACCCACGGCCAGGACGCCTTGGGGGTGACGGCCATCAGGTTGGCGGCGTAGTGGGTGCGACACCGTTGCCAGGCCGCGCCGGGCAGCGTGGCGCCGATGGCCTCGACCAGCCCCCGGTGCGCGTCGGAGGTCACCAGCGCCACCCCGGACAGCCCGCGGGCGACCAGGTCACGGAAGAACGCCAGCCACCCGGCGCCGTCCTCGGCGCTGCTGACCTGCAGCCCCAGCAGTTCGCGGTGCCCGTCGGCGTTGACCCCGACCGCGATCAGGGCGTGCACGTTCACGACCCGCCCGGCCTCGCGGACCTTGAGCACCAGGGCGTCGGCGGCCAGGAACGTGTACGGGCCGGCGTCCAGTGGGCGGGTGCGGAACGCCGCGACCTGCTCGTCGAGATCCTGGGCCATCGCCGAGACCTGCGACTTCGACAACCTGGTGATCCCCAGACTTTCCACCAGCTTCTCCATCCGCCGGGTGCTCACCCCGAGCAGATAGCAGGTGGCGACCACGCTGGTCAGGGCCGCTTCGGCGCGGCGGCGGCGCTCGAGCAGCCAGTCCGGGAAGTACGACCCGGAGCGCAGCTTGGGGATCGCCACGTCCAGCGTGCCCGCCCGGGTGTCGAAGTCGCGGTGCCGGTAACCGTTGCGGTGGTTGACCCGCTGCTCGCTGCGTTCGCCGTGGCCGGCGCCGCAGACCGCGTCGGCCTCCGCCGACATCAGGGTGTCGATCATCGTCGTGAGCAGCGAACGCAGCAGGTCCGGACTCGCCTGGGCCAAGTGCTCGTGCAGGAAACGGGCAGGGTCGATACTCCCCGACGCGGCCATCGCGTGGACTCCTCGGTCTTGAGCGGGAACTCAGAACTGAGAATCACGCGGTGGCCGCCCTCGTCCTCGACGCCACGCCCTACGCAGTGGCCAGGTCGTACACCACCATGCTGGACGCCACTGTGCCCGCCGACTCGACCAGAGACGAGGGGCTCGAGGCTGGCTGGGGGTATGCGGCTGGGGCCGCAGGTGCACCGCCAGACGATCTCGCCGGACCGATGCAGGCCGGGGCGCTGCACCGCCCAGCCCGGCGACACGACCCCTCACCGCACCCGCACTATCCGTCGTTAACCCGGGCCTTTCACCGGACTGGCTCTGCCACCGGGGTCTGAATGACGAAAGGTGCTCCTGACCTGCAATGATCCGGCTTGTCGAGGGCCTGATCGTTGCGCGGGGAGGAGCACCTTTCTGGTGCGGGAGTCTACTGGGTTGTATCCCCGTGTCCGTACCGACGCCGCCGGGTCGGGGGTGGTCTCGCATGCCGGTGGGGTGCTGCTGGTCGACACCGTCCGCGCCGCCGGGCTGGACAGGGCGCTCTCGGCGGCACTCGAGCCCTGGCGCAAACCGACCGCGATCCACGACCCATCGAAGATCCTGCTCGATGTGGCGGTCTCGCTCGCGCTCGGCGGGGACTGCCTGGCCGACGTCGCGATGCTGCGCGCCGCTCCGGAGCTGTTCGGGCGGGTGGCTTCGGACCCGACGATCTCGCGGCTCATCAGCTCGCTGGGCGGCGACGCGGATCGGTCCACGGCCGCGATCGACGCGGCCCGCGCCGCGGCCCGTAGGACGGTGTGGACCCGGGCCGGAGCGGCGGCTCCCGACCACGGCGCCGATCACCGCAGCCCGCTGATCGTGGACGCCGACGCCACCCTGGTCACCGCGCATTCGGAGAAGGAGCAGGCGGCGCCGACGTTCAAACGCGGCTATGGGCATCATCCGTTGACCGCGTTCATCGATCATGGTCAGGCCGGGACCGGGGAGCCGGTGGCAATGCTGTTGCGCGCCGGGAATGCGGGCTCGAACACCGCCAGCGACCACATCGCGGTCATCCGATCCGCGCTCAAGCAGCTGCCCGCCGACAACCAGCGCGGTCACCGCTCGGGGCGTTCGGTGCTCGTCCGAGTCGACGGGGCCGGCTCGACCCACGAGCTGCTGGACTGGCTCACCGCCCGAAACCTGTCGTATTCGGTGGGGTTCGGGCTGCCCGACAACACTGCTGAGCTGCTCGAACGCATCCCCGCCAGCGCGTGGTCGCCGGCGCTGGACGCCGAGGGCGAGGTCCGCCCAGGAGCGTGGGTCACCGAGCTCACCGGGCTGCTCAACCTCGCCCGCTGGCCCACCGGGATGCGGGTCATCGCCCGGGTGGAGCGCCCGCACCCGGGCGCGCAGCTGCGGATCACCGACCACGACGGCAACCGCGTGACCGCGTTCGCCACCAACACCCGCCCCGGCGGGCCCGGCGCCCAGATCGCGAACCTGGAACTGCGCCATCGTCGCCGGGCCCGCTGCGAGGACCGCATCCGCGCCGCCAAGGACACCGGCCTGCGGAATCTGCCGCTGCACGGGTTCGACCAGAACCGCATCTGGTGCGCGATCGTCCAGCTGGCCTGCGAACTCATCTCCTGGACCCAGATGCTCGGCTTCAGCGATCACCCCGCGCGCCGCTGGGAACCCAAGCGACTGCGACTACGACTGTTCGCCACCGCCGCCGGACTCGCCCGCCACGCCCGCGTGCTCATCGCTCACCTTGCCGCTGGCCACCCCTGGACCGAGCTCGTCCTCGCCGGCCGCGCCGCGATCACCGGCCTGCTCGCCCGCCCCGGCTGACCACCCGCAACCCCACTGCCCCTGCGACCCAGGACCCTCCAACCGGCCCGTGGACCCGGCGCCCCGCCCGAGAGCGGTCACGCTGTCGTACCCACCAGCCACCATCGGCCTCATCACCGGCCACCGAGCCGCGAACGATCACCAACGCCAAGATCACGAAAGATCCGGGTTAAGGGATCACCACGGTCGGAAAGCCGACCGTCTGGTCCCGCAGTGACGTGCGGGGCCCGGTCCCGGCGCGCGGCGTCCTGCTGATGGGGGGCGCGCCGGGGCCATCTCCAGCAACCGCTGAGCGATTCCCGCTCGCGACGCCTGCGTGTGCTCGAATCGTTCTGGACGTCCGTGTGACCCTTGCAGTGGAAAGACCGGTCCGGTGTCGCCGCGTCGCGAACCGGGCCCATGGGCCCCGGCGCCCTTCCTCCCCCCGGGAGTGTGCCGGGGCCTCCCCCGCTACGTTTCCGCCCGGATACGGGTTGGCCACCCCTCGGCGAATGACACCGCAGCACAGGGCGGGTCAGCCCTTCCGCAAGGGTCGCACCGACGTCTCCAGAGAGGTGATTCTGTGGCGGCCCGTCCCCTGCGGCAGCCTCGGACCTGCATCTTCTTCGACGGACCGCGACGAGCGCCCGACATGACAATCAAGTTGGTCAGCCGTCCGGAGGACTGGCTCGCTCACCAAGCGAGAGCGATGTGAACCGCCCCCGCGTGTCCGGAGAGCTACGGGCTTGAGTCGGCGGGCTCCGGGTTGGGCCCACCGGCGCCGACCGACATGCTCTACGTCTTGGCGTCTAGCGGCAGCGGCGACGGCGACGGCGACGGCGACGGCTGCGACCATGGAGGAGCCCGCCGCGTCCGAACCACTCGGGAAGTGCATGAGGTCGGCC
>DATHTJ010000145.1:0-2064 GCA_035463315.1 Pseudonocardiaceae bacterium | reverse complement strand
GCCCGGCAACGCCTGGCCACCCGTCCGCGCTCAGGTCACGAAGTGCGGCTGCCGTACTGGCCACACGTCCGCGCTCAGGTCACGAAGTGCGGCTGCCGTAAAGCCCCGGTGCGTCCCATGACGAGGACGCGCCCGAGCCATTCACCACGTGAGCGAGAAACAGGTCACGGCCATGTTAGGCGTCCGCCCCAGACGTAACCACAACTTTCACAAGGAAAAACCACCGTCGTCGCCACGAATGATCGATGAATATGCGACGAACGACAGACAGTCCCAATTCGCCACGTTTCCGAAGCCAGGGCGGAGGTGGGATGGCATACGAAACAGACCCTCCTGCAAGGTGTCCATTCAGGGGTGGGCGTGACCTGCGGAGTTTCGGGTTGATCGCGTGACACGCGGGTGTGGTGCTTGATGGCTTGGTGGGATGGGCGATGATCGGGTCTTGTGTCCGGGGTGCCCGAGTCTGAGCTGGTGGGTCGGCTTCGCGCCGCGAACACCCGGCTGCGGGAGTTGCTGGCGGTCAAGGACGCCGAGCTTGCGGCGGTGCTGGCGGCGAAGGATCGGGAGACCGCCGAGTTGCGCGAGGCGTTGCGGGAGTTGACGTTGCGGGTCGCGGAGTTGGAGCGGCAGCGCGGTTCGGGTAGTGACGATTCGGGGACGCCGACGTCGAAGGAGTCGGTCGCGGCCAAGGCGCGCCGCAAGGCCGGACGGAAGGCGCGGGACACCGATACGTCCTCGCGGGAGCGGTCGGCGGACCGGTCGCGGGGCGGGCAGCCGGGCCACCCAGGACGTGGGCTGGTCCGCGACCCGGACCCTCAGGACCGAGAGCTGGTGGATCCGCCGACCGAGTGCCGCGGCTGCGGGGCCGACCTGGCCGGCGCGGACGACGCGGGCACGGCGTGGTCGCAGTGCTGGGACGTGCGGGTGATCCGGTGGCGGACGGAGTACCTGCTGCCCCGGCGCCGGTGCACGTGCACGGCGGTGACCACGGCGCGCCCGCCGTCGGGCGGGCCGGTCAACGGGATCGGGTTCGGGCCGGTGCTGAACACCGCGGCGGTGGCGCTGACCGCGTTCGGGAATGTGCCGACCGAGCGGGCCGCGCACCTGGTCGGGATGCTGACCGGCCAGGACGTGTCGGCCGGGTTCGTGGACCGGGCCAACGCCCGCCTGGCCGAGCAGCTCACCGCGGCCGGGTTCGACGACGCCCTGCTGGCGGCGCTGCTGGCCGAGCCGGTCCTGACCGCGGACGAGTCCCCGGTCGAGGTCGTCACCCCCACCACCGACGAGGACACCGGGAAACCGGTCGGCGCCCCGCACGTGCTGGTCCTGCGCACCCCGGACGAGCGGCTGGTCCGCCTGACCGCATCGGACTCCCGCCGCCACGCCGACGTGGTCGCCTCGCTGCGAACCTTCACCGGCTACCTGATCGTGGACGGGTTCACCGGCTACCAGAAACTCATCCCTGCCGAGGCCGACCCCGACACCTGTGCCTGCGGCGACCAGGACGGCGCCGAGACGGCCAACGACCCGAACGGGCAGGACAGCCCGGCCGGTGCGATCACAGGCATGCTCGCCGGGATCCAGCAGTGCTGCCAGCACGTCACCCGACGGTGCAAGCAGGTCCTCAAGCTCGGTCCCGGCGGCCTGCAGTCCTGGGCCTCGAAGATCATCACAGTGCTCGGTGAGGCCCACGACAAGGTCAAGGCAGCCAAGGCGGACGGCCACACCGAACTCGACCCCCAGGTGCTGGCCGGTCTACGTGCCCGCTACGACGCCGCCGTCACCGTCGGCATCACCCACAACCGCCACCGGGACTGGCACGACGGCAACCACCCCGGCTACACCCTCGCGAACTGGCTGACCAAGCACGCCGACCAGGTCTGGCTGTTCACCACGAACTTCGCCGTCGACTGGACCTCCAACGCCGCCGAACGCGGCATCAAGCCCGCCAAGCGACATCAAGCCGTCTCCGGGTACTGGCAGACCACCAAGACCCTCACCCGATGGTGCTTGATCAACTCCTACCTGACCTCAGCCCGCAACCACGGACTCACCGTCTTGGAC
>DATHTJ010000144.1:0-3570 GCA_035463315.1 Pseudonocardiaceae bacterium | reverse complement strand
CCGGGGGAACATTCCGGGCCTCCATCGGCGGAGCGGCAGCAGCTGAGCAGGCGTGAGCCGATATTCGGGCACCCACACCAGGTCGCAAGCCCTGACCATTCATGGCGATCTTGCTGGGATGCGTGTCGGAACGGAGAAAGGTGCTCCTGACCTGGGAGAATACGGGTGTCTGACGCCCTGTTCTGCCGTGATCAAGGAGCACCTTTCAGGTGGATGAGCTTACCGCGTGGTCGCGCGATCTGACCGTGGAAGTCGCCGGGCACGGGGTCGTGTCGCATACCGGGTCCGCGGTGCTGCGGATGCTGGCCGACCGGACCGGGCTGACGGCTGCGTTGTCCACGGCGTTGCGCCGCCGCGGGTTCACCCCAGTGCACGACCGCGGCCGGGTGCTGGCCGACACCGCGGTACTGCTCGCCGACGGCGGGCGGGTGATGTCGGATCTGGCGGTGCTGCGCGATCAGGGCGAGCTGTTCGGGCCAGTGGCCTCGGACTCGACGCTGTGGCGGGCACTGGACGAGATCGGCCCGGACCAGCGGGAACGGATCGCGGCGGCGCGGGCGCGTACCCGCCGCCACGTGTGGGCGCTGATCGAGGCCCGGCACGGACGGATCCCGCCGTCGCGGGTGGCCGACCGCGACCTGGGCGAGACGATCGTGATCCGCATGGACGCCACGATCCAGCTCGCGCACAGCGACAAACAGCAGGCCGCGGGCACATTCAAGGGGACTTTCGGCCACCACTCGCTGACGGCGTGGTGTGACAACACCAGCGAGTCGTTGGCGTTTCGGCTGCGCCCGGGCAACGCCGGCTCCAACACCGCAGTCGATCACATCGAGGTGCTCGGCGAGGCGATCACACAGCTGCCGGCCCGGTACCGGCGGAACCTGCTGATCACCTGCGATGGTGCGGGCGCCACCCTGGACCTGGTCGGCCACATCACCGCGCTGAACACCGCACCCGGCCGGCGGGTGCACTACTCGGTTGGGTTCGACCTCGACCACCGCGCCCGCACCGCGATCGGCCAGCTGTCCGACACCGACTGGGACCAGGCGCTGGATCACCGCGGCAAGCCCCGCGACCCCGACGACGCCGGCGTGGCCGAGCTGACCGGGCTGCTGCGCCGCTCCGCCGGTGGGGACCGGCTGGCCACCTGGCCACCGGACATGCGCATCATCTGCCGCCGGGAACGGCCCTCGTCCGGGGCGCAACTGTGCGTGCTGGAGGACGCCGACGGCTGGCGCTACCAGCTGATCGCCACCAACACCCCGACCGGGCATGCCCAGTTCCTCGAGGCCCGTCACCGACCCCACGCCCGCGTCGAAGACGCCATCCGCACCGGCAAGAACACCGGGATCGGCCATTTGCCCTCGACCTCGTTCGCGCTCAACCAGGCCTGGTGTGTGGCCGCGACCATCGCCTGCGACCTGCTGTGCTGGCTGCGGCTGCTGTGCCTGCACGGCCCGCTGGCCCGGGCCGAACCCAAGACCCTGCGCTACCGGCTGCTGCACGCCGCCGCCCGACTGGTCCGCGGCCAACGCAAACGAAAGATCAAAATCCCGGAGACCTGGCCCTGGGCCCGGGAACTCGAAGCCTGCTTCCTGACCATCTTCGCGCTCCCACCACCGGCCTGACCATCCTCGTCCCCCGCCCCCGACCTCAGCAGTCCCTCCGGCCCGTGGAACCAGACGCCGCCCGAGCGACATCGGACAGCCCGTGCCGACCACCACCCACCCACAAGATCAGACACGGAGGTGAAGATCGACAGAGCCGGGTCGGAACTCGACCCTACGATCCCGGTGAATGATCAAGGTAGGCCAGCAGGTACAGGTCGGTAACCAGTCACACCCCCGGCTGACCTGCGGCGTGTCGGTGCTGGCGTCCGCTGTTTGATCATGTTGGACTCCGCTGGTGTCCGAGCCGCTGGCGATGCCCTCGTATGGGGAGTTGGCGGCTTTGGTGGCCGAGCAGGCGGCCCAGCTGGCCGAGCAGGCTGTGTTGATCGAGGCGTTGCGGGTCGAGTTGGAGGCGTTGCGGCGGCAGCTGGGCCGGGACTCCTCGAACTCCTCGCAGCCGCCGAGCTCGGACGGGCCAGGCGCGAAGGCCAAAGTGAAGGCGGGCAGGCGCTCGGCTGGCCAGCAGGCCGAGCAGTCACCGCAGCGACAGTTGTCCGCGGGGGCTGGTGAGGCGGCGAGCCGGGCTCGGCGTAAGCAGGGTGGGCAGCCGGGGCATCGCGGCAGCGGTCTGGCACCGGTGATCACCCCCGACCGCCGGGAGCCGGTCGAACCGTCCTGCTGCCGGGGCTGCGGTGGCGGGTTGATCGGCGCGCCGGGAACGGTCGCCTCCCGGGTTCAGGTGTTCGACCTGCCCACCTTCTCGCTGGCGGTCACCGAGTACCAGATGATGCGCCGCCGCTGTGGCTGCGGGCATGCCACCACCGCCGACCTGCCGGCGGGGGTGCGGGGACGGCCGACCTGTTACGGCCCGAACGTGACCGCCGCGGCGACCCTGCTGGCCAGCCAGGACGTGCTCGGGATCGAACGCACCGCCGATTTGATGTCCACGCTGCTCGGGGTGGCGGTGTCCACCGGGTTCATCTCCTCCTGCCTGACCCGGCTGGACGACGCGCTGACCACGGCCGGGTTCGAGGAAACGCTCAAGGCGGCGCTGCGCGCCCAGGACGTGTTGGGCACCGACGAAACCCCCGCCCCGCTGACCGCCACCGCCGCCGCCGCCGCAGCAGCCGCCGCCGCTGCTGCAGCCGCCGCTGCTGCTGCTGCCGCTGCTGCTGCTGCTGCTGCGACCACGACTTCTCCCGCGGCCGCTGGCAGCGACTCGGACTGCCACAACCCGCACGTGTACACCGTGCGCACGATGCGGGCCTACACCGGCGGCGGGCCGGACCTGGTCTGGTACGGCGCGGCCGGTGACCGCACCAAGACCTCGATCAACGCGTTCGGGATCGTGAACGAGTTCCGCGGGGTGTTGGTCCGCGACGACTACGGCGGCTACACCAGCTACGACGCCGACCTGGCCGGCGTCCAACAATGCCTGAGCCACGTGCTGCGCTACCTCGACGACGCCCACGCCATCAACACCGACGCCCAGGCCTGGGCCCGCCAAGTCGCCGACGCCCTACGCGCGGCGATCCACGAGATCAACACCACCCGCGCCGACGACCAGGCCACCCCCGACGCCGACCTGATCACCCGGCTGCGGCGCCGCTACGACAACGGCGTGGCCGTCGGGATCTCCACGAACCTGTCCCGGCCCTGGCACAAGGGCAACCATCCCGGCCTGCAACTGGCCAGACGGCTCAAGCGCAAAGCCGAGCAGGTGTGGCTGTTCACCACTCGAGTCGACGTCCCCGCCACCAACAACGGGTCGGAGTCGGCGATCCGCGGGTTCAAACTCGCCGCCAAGGTCCAAGGGTGCTGGCGCACCCTGGCCACCCTGCAACGCCATTGCCGGATCCGGTCCTACCTCGTCAGCGCCCGCAACCACGGACGCCGACCCATCGACGCCATCCGCGACGCCCTGTCCGCCAACCCCTGGATGCCACCCCAAACAGCA
>DATHTJ010000143.1:0-5416 GCA_035463315.1 Pseudonocardiaceae bacterium | reverse complement strand
CAGTGCCATTCAGAGCCGAATGGCTACTAGAATACCCGTTCCAGCGCCGCAGACGGTCCTCCGGAGGCCATACCCTTGCCGGTGGCCAGGCCTCCGTCTTTCACCGAGTTTGACGACACGCCGAGCGTGATCTCGGTCAAGCCGGGGCGATGTGCACCTCACCAGCCAGAATGCGATTTGTCGAAGATCGTAAGCTGGCAAGGGCGGGTGCACCTCTTCCGTGCAAAGTACTTCATGGACCGACCGGCTGAAACTCGTCGGCGATGATGATCACCTGGTCGGGTTCGCCAGGGCGTTGCCGTTGCGGCTGTTGGCCGAGCGGACCGGAAGATCCCCGGATTACGGGTCATCGTGCGCGACGAACCGCTGCGCCCCCGCTACCGCCAGCGGGCCACCGAAGGGGAGAAACAGCTCGGGCGTCGCTACCAGACCTGATCAACACCTGGCGGGCGGTCACGGCCCTCCGGGCACCGACCTGACCACCACCACGAAGCCCCGACGATCATGGAAGGACCGCCGCCCGAAGCGTGGAACCCGGCGCCCCGACGCGACAGTCGAACGCCGACCTTCCGTTTCGCTACCGTCACCGCCGTGCTCCCAAAGTGGCGGCAGGCTGTGTGCGTCTGAGGGATTCGAGCAACTTCTACTGTGTCAACACAACGCCGACTTGCGTTGTCGTCCGCCACGCCAGAAGAGTGGAGGCTGTCATGGCTGCCGCTAGGGATCGCACCGCTTGCCACCGGAAATGTGCCGCTGAGAGATGTAATTGACACGCCCAATTTTATGCCCTCTTCCCGCAAAGCGTGGTAATCACAACCCTACCTCATCACTTTGCAGTCGAGCTCATTGGTGCACAGCCCCGTCCTCCGTCAACGCAACAGACCCGCTGATACCTGCCCCGTGCCACGTTACCGAGCAGTATGCGAATAACACCGTCGAAGCCGATCACGGACGTCTGAAGGTCCGACTGCGGCCGATGCGCGGCTTGAAGCGGCTGCGCTCGGCACGGGTGATCAGCACCGGGCACGCTTTCGTCCAGAACCTCCGTCGCGGCCACTACGAACTCGGCATGATATCGACCGGCGGTCTCGGCACCCAGCGGCCTTCACCGAACTCGCCCGCGCCATCTGATCGAGCTAGCACAGTGGAGCATTTCGTCTACTCCCCGCCTACGCAACAGAGCCCTTCTCCGACGTGCGGCGGTGGGGATGGACGGTCATGATGCGTTGCGTGTGGTGCCGCAACAGCAGCCGTCGGCTGCGGTCGTAGTCGACGAGTACGGGCACGGACGGTGAGCAAGGCCGGTGGACGGGCAGGATGTGTAGGCGGAGCCTGCGCGGTAGCCGCGACGGGTTGACGTACGAGGTTGGCGTAGGAGGTTGACGTTGCTGGAGGTCACTGCAACCGGGTGGGTGATCACGGTCACCGTGATCGTCGGCCTGCTTGCGCTCGACCTGGCGCTGGCGGTACTGCGGCCGCATCGGGTCGGCTTCCGCGAGGCAGTCGCGTGGTCGATCTTCTACATCCTGGTGGCCATCGCGTTCGGCGTGGTGTTCACCATGCTGACCGGCGGGAACTTCGGCACCGAGTATTTCACCGGTTACCTCGTCGAGAAGAGCCTCTCGGTCGACAACCTGTTCGTCTTCGTCATCATTATGACGACGTTCGCAGTGCCCGAGGAGAACCAGCACAAGGTGCTGATCTTCGGCATCATCCTCGCCCTGATCATGCGGGTGATCTTCATCATGCTCGGTGCCACCTTGTTGAACCTGTTCTCGTTCATGTTCCTGGTCTTCGGGCTGCTGCTGATCTGGACCGCGGTGCAGCTCTACCGGCATCGCAACGAGGATCCCGACATCGAGGACAACGCATTGGTCCAGCTCACCCGCCGGGCCTTTCCGATGACCTCGGACTACCATGACGGCCGGTTGATGACCCGGATCGACGGGCGACGGGTGCTGACCCCGATGTTCATCGTGCTGGTCGCGATCGGCAGTACCGATCTGCTGTTCGCCATGGACTCGATCCCCGCGGTGTTCGGCGTCACTCAGGAGCCCTACATCGTCTTCGTCGCGAACGCTTTCGCCCTGCTCGGCCTGCGGGCACTGTACTTCCTGGTCAAGGACCTGCTCGATCGACTGGTGTACCTCTCCACTGGACTGGCGATCATCCTCGGGTTCATCGGTTTCAAGCTCATCCTGCACTGGGGACACGGGCTCAGCCCCCAGGTGCCGGAGATCCCAACTGTGCTCAGCCTGGTAGTGATTATCATCGTGCTGGGCCTCACCACAGCGGCGAGCCTGATCAAGGTCCGGCACGATCCCACCGCGCGGGCCCACGCGGGCCGGGTGCGCTCGCGCCGGCCTACGGAGTCGCAGAGCGAGCGGCACGACTGAGCATGCGAAAGGAGCAGCGTGACCGTCACCGGAGTTATCACTGCCATCGTGATCGGGCTGATCATCGGCGCCCTGGCGCGCCTGGTGCTGCCGGGCAAGCAGCACATTCCGATCTGGCTCACCATCGTCATCGGTGCTGTCGGCGCGATACTGGGCACCCTGATCGCCCAGTACATCGGGGTGGCTGTCACTCCAGGCATCGACTGGATCGAGATCGTGCTGCAGGTTGCGGTCGCCGCCGTCGGGATCGCACTCGCCGACGGTGCCTACCGTCGACGTCGCGTCAACCGCTGATCGGCCGGGAAGCAGGGCAGCCGCCGCGCTGAACGCGAGCAGCGCTGTGTCCACGCCCGGTCACCACCGCCGGCCGACTGGGCCTGCGCCAGACCGATGATCGACCTCTTGCTCGGCCCCTGGCCGCTGACAGCCAGCGTGGTCGTGTTCGCGGTTGCCGCCGCCGCCACCGTCGTCGGCGCGATCCGCATGGCGTCTCTGGGGGATACCCTGGCCGACCGCACCGGCTGGGGTGAGGCGCTCTTCGGCGCGCTGTTCTTCGGGGCCACCACTTCACTGTCCGGGATCGTGATCACGGCCGTCGCTGCCGCCGTGGACGACCCGACGCTGGCCTACAGCAACGCTATCGGCGGCATCGCCGCCCAAACCGTGGCCATCGCCGTGGCGGACCTGTTCTACCGGCGCGGCAACCTTGAACATGCCGCCGCGTCCCTGTCCAACATCCTGTTTGGTTGTCTTCTCATTGCGCTGCTCACGCTCATCGTGCTCGCCGCGTACGTGCCGCCGGTGACCGTCGCTGCCATCCACCCGATGTCGGTCGTCCTCGTCGGGATGTACGTCGGTGGACTGGTGCTGATCCGGCGTACCAGTGACCGTCCGATGTGGGAGGCGGTCCACACCCGGGCCACCCGCGAGGACCAGCCGGCCGAGGAGGACGATGACAGCCGCGCCACCCGATCGGTGTGCTGGAATTCGCGCTCGTCAACGCACTTCCCGTGACCGCGATCGCTGCGGTGCGCCGGGGCGCGCTCACCCTCGCCATCGCGGCGATCCTGGGCGGCAACTGCTTCGACGCTCTCAACGTGGCCGTCGGCGACATCGCCTACCGCGGTGGCTCGCTGTATCACGCGGCCGGCCCGGACGAACTGTTCCTCACTCTGGCCAGCGTGCTCATGACGGTCGTCGTGGTGAGCGGGTTGCTCGTACGGCAGGGCCGTGGCCCGGTACGGGTCGGCTTCGAAGGAGTGCTACTGCTGGGCACCTATGCCTCGATTGTTGTCGTGCTCAGCGTGTGAACCGATGCCGGCGTTAGTCGTTCGTGCGGTGCGTCTTATGAGCTGTTCGGCCAGTGTCGCGCCGGTTCGTTGCGGCGACGGAGACCGCGCTGGCCGAGCTACTCGCCGTGGACCTGTCCGGGCGGTTCAGGCGATCGCCGAGCAGATCAGCGACCTTGCCGCGGTCGCCGCTGGGCAGGACCGGGTCGATGCTCAGCGGCGTGAGCTGACGACGGCCCCGACGATCGCCGCGAGCACCAGCGGCACATCACCCAACAGGATCACCAAGCCGATCGCCCCCCCGGCCAGCGCGCCGACCACCGGCAGGTCGAAGGCGGTGCCGACCAGCAGGATGAGCACGGTCAACACCACAGCGGGCATCAGTGAGGCGAGGATGGCCCGGCCGATCGTGCCGGCGAAGTAACCGCCGACCAGGCCGGCGAGGACCGGGCCGAGAATCGGCAGCCAGAACAGCAGGATCGAGAGACCGATCATCCACAGGGTGGCCTTCAGGAACGACCCGTGAGACTCCCTGGTCACCGCCATGCGAACCCCTTCCATCCGCAGCGACAATCACAGCACCGTGCCGGCCTGGCTCGACGTGTGAACCGACGCCGGAGGGCCCGAGTCGATCGTTCCACGGCCGGGCGGAGTGCACAGTGTGGGAGTGCATTGCCTTGTGAGGTCGGCCGGTGCGGCTGCCCCGACGGGGACAGCTCGGGCGGTAGGAGACGCAGGGATCCGGTCCCAAGAGTGCAAACAGCTTCTCGTCATGACGCGGCGCCTCGTCGATGTTGGGGTGTCTCGGTTCCCCGCCCGGGAGATAATCCGACTAGCAGTGTGGTGTTGCGGCTGGCGCCCTGGCGTGCTCGGTCGGTGGCCCGGGTGCTGCAGGAGTGGTCGTCGGTGTCACGGATCTTCCACCATCCGGCTCGGCCGCACCTGGAGGAACTGGAGCTATCGCGGACGCTGGAGTTGGCCGCTGCGGCGCTCGGTGGCGGAGATGAGCCGCCCTTGCGGTCCCCGCGCGGCGCACGTCTTATCCCCAACCGGCAACGCCTGGCCGCTGTGGCAGTCCTGAGCGAGCGTGAGACGCAGCTATCCGCGGTGCAGCGCCTTGCCTTGGTCGATGTCGCCGCGTGGTGGCTCTCAGAGCCCAACGGCGGCGAGGAATTTGCCTACGCACTGCTTGCGGCTAGCTGTGCGGCAGAGGTCACCACGGAACACGTCTACTTCACCCTGATCATTCACTCCGACGAACCAGAAGATGACGGCGAGGCTCCATCCCATAGCTGCGCGGCACCCTGATGGGCCGAGCACCGCTCCGGAGTGACCTCACATGGGTCGCCGACGAGGCGTTCCGGCTCTACAGCCGACAGGGCGCGTAACAGGCACGTAGTTGATCTGTTCCGTGTTGACCCCTGTCTGTAGGCGGCGCGAGTCGGTCGCTATGCCGGTGTTTCCACCGGCAGTCTCGAAGGCACTGTCAACTTGTTTCGATAGTGGATCATGGTTGGGTGGTAGTTGGGGCGGATCGGTCGGCCTCCGGTGCCGCTCAGGCAACTGTGCAGCGCGTGGCCTCGTTCTAGGGGCGAATGTCAGCCGCCAGTGAGGACGACGATGTAGGGCGTGGTTGGCGCCATCGGCGGTGACGAGGGCGAGGGCGGGCCTGGTGAGTTCGTCGGCGCCGTCACCGTGCCGGTGCGGTGGGCCTGTTGTGGAGAGGTCGGG
>DATHTJ010000142.1:0-2937 GCA_035463315.1 Pseudonocardiaceae bacterium | reverse complement strand
CTGGAACGCGACGAACACCAGCGCTGGGATGGTGCCCACCAGCGGGACCGAGACCGGGGTGCCATCCTCGAAGGTCCCCATCAGGCCGTCGAGTCCGGCGAACTCGCCCGGGTTGCCCAGCAGGCCGTAGCCCACGTCGTTACCAAACGCGATCGAGTACCCGTAGAGCACCCAGAGGACCCCGACGATCCCCATCGCGGACAGGCTCATCATCATCATGTTCAGGACGCTCTTCGAGCGGACCATGCCGCCGTAGAAGAACGCGAGGCCCGGAGTCATCAGCAGCACGAGAGCGGAGCTGACGAGCATCCAGGCAGTGTCACCGGTGTCTGGCACGGGTTCACCCCTCTGCGTCTCACGATCGAGTGGCGCGTGTGGAAAGCGTGAGCAGCCGGTGTTTCGACCGGAGGCACGGTATGTTTCAGCAGCGTTAACTGTGGGGTTTGTCCTGTTATGTCCATGTTACAGACCAGGTCACGCGGGCGGGCCGGCTGGTCCGAGAATCAGTCCAGCAACGCGTCCACGAAGGCCTCGGGCTCGAATGGAGCAAGATCGTCCACGCCCTCGCCGAGGCCGACCAGCTTGACCGGCACACCGAGCTCGCGCTGCACATGGAAGACGATGCCGCCCTTGGCGGTGCCGTCCAGCTTCGTCAGCACGATGCCAGTGACATCGACGACCTCGCGGAACACCCTGGCCTGGACCAGCCCGTTCTGGCCAGTGGTGGCGTCCAGCACGAGTAGCACCTCATCCACCTCGGCCTGCTTGGACACCACGCGCTTGACCTTGCCCAACTCGTCCATCAGGCCAGTCTTAGTGTGCAACCGCCCAGCGGTGTCGATCAAGACCGTGTCCACCCCGGCAGCGCTGCCCCGCTTGACCGCCTCGAACGCCACGCTGGCGGGATCGGCGCCCTCAGCACCCCGCACGACCTCCGCGCCAGCACGCTCACCCCAGGTGGCCAGCTGGTCCACGGCGGCTGCCCGGAAAGTGTCGGCCGCGCCGAGCAACACCCGCCGGCCGTCGGCCACCAGCACGCGGGCCAGCTTGCCGGTAGTGGTCGTCTTGCCGGTGCCGTTCACCCCGGCGATCAGCACCACGCCGGGGGTGCGTGTTCCGTTGCTGCCGTCATGATGGGGCAACGCCCGCACGGCACGGTCCAGATCAGGGCGCAGTGCCTCGATCAGCACGTCGCGCAGTGCCGTTCGGGCCTGCTCGGCGGTTCGCACGCCACGTTGCGCGAGTTCGGTGCGCAGCCGATCCACGATCTCGGTGGTGGTGGCCGCGCCGAGATCAGCGAGCAGCAGGGTGTCCTCGACATCGGTCCAGGAGTCTTCGTCCAGGTCACCTGCGCCGAGCAGGCCGAGCAGGCTCTGGCCGAACGCCGAGCGGGACCGGGACAGCCGGCCGCGCAGCCGCACCAGCCGGCCGGAAGTCGGCTCGATCGGCTCGACGGGCGCAGCTGCTGGCTCGGCGGGTGCCGGCTCGGCGGGCGCTTGTTTGACAGGTGCGGGCTCGGCGGGCGCTTGTTTGACGGGTGCTGGCTCGGCGGGCGCCGGCGTGGGCGGGGCCGGGGGCGCGATACTCGACGGCAGAACCGGGCCTTCTGGCGGCGCTGGCGCTGCCGGTTGTGGCGTGACAGGCGCAGGTGGCGCCTGCGCGGGCGGTTTCGGCGGGGCCGGAGCGGAAGCCTGCGGTGGGGCCGGGGCCTGCGGTGGGGCCGGTGGACCACCCCCGCCGGACGAGAAGCTGATCGGCCCTCCGGCCTGGTAGCCGCGAGTGGCCGGTGGCGTCTCCACCTCCTGGTCCGGCTTCTCGGCGATGCTGATCCGTCGGCGGCGGGCCAGCAGCAGGCCCACGGCCAGCGCGACCAACAACACCACCGCGATGGCGACAGAGATCCAGATCACGCTCGACACTCGACCATCCTGGCATCTACCCACGCCAGCAAGCAGCGCCGGTCAACCACCGCCCGTCGCGCACCAGCCAGCAGCCCGTGGCCAAGCACGACGAGCGGGCCTAAACGGATCTGGGACCGGCCGGCAGCACGCAGCCTTCGCCTATCTCGTCGACTCCCGTGCAACCGATGGCGCCCGGGCGGACAGCGATACGGACATCGCGGTCCTTCCCACCCGCGGGCTGAGTGCGCCGATGACCCGCTGCGGGTCCGGTGGAGAGCTTGACCGGTCGGATGTACGCCGAGCCCCGCATCAAACTCGACCTGCTCGAGGCGTGGCGATTTCTGACGGTGAGCGTGACCTAACTGGCCAGATGTTTATCGTGCCGGTCACTGTGCACCCTGTCGTGTCGCGGAATCCTTCGCATCGGCTCCCCCGGGTTCACATCAGACCCCCCGCCGCCTGCCTTCGTGCATCGTACTCGGCCGAATGGGTTTCCTTTCTCGACATCCTCGGCTACTATCCGTTGTGCACGCCCCAGACCCCGGCGTCAACCAAGAGTTCGGCGACTCACGCCGAGCACCGGCGCTCGGGGGACTCATGCGGATTCCAGGTCGTCGCGACTGTCTGAGAATCACGCGGAGGTCCCCCCGGTATCACCCAGCTGGCTCCGAGCGTTCCGCCCAGCGTGGCGGGCACTCGCGGGTTGGCTGCCCAAACCCCGGTGGGCCACGGCCCAACCTAATCCAGCGGCCGTCAGCCGGAACCCCAAGCGGGGGTTCGGGGATGAGGCGGCGGCCGGTCCCGGCGGTGGCGCTGCCCTTGACGGGGGCATCGGTGGCGCCACCGCCTATCCTCACGCCTCTCTCGCCCCCAGATTTCCGCGAGCACAGCCATGGTGGTGACCGCCTCGAAACTAGGTAGTCACGACCGGGAGTCTACGTAGCGATCCCCTAGATCCTGCTCCGACCGCGCCTGTGCTGGTCCAGTGGCGACTGCGCCGCAGGCAGCGTCCCAGCCCGGAGCGCATGCTCAGCAG
>DATHTJ010000141.1:0-5323 GCA_035463315.1 Pseudonocardiaceae bacterium | reverse complement strand
CGTTACCGAAGAGCGACGCGGTCGGGTGGGTGCGGGTGGTGAATCGTTGGGATTGCGCGGCTTTGTCGCCCGGCGTTGTTCGCCGAGGGCTTCGGCGAGTTGCCGGCGGAGTCGCTGGTTGTCCTGGGCGAGTTCTCGGTTCCGTTTGAGGGCTGCGTCCAGTCTGGTCAGGGCCGAAGGTTGTGAAGTGCGTTGGCTGGCGGGGATCGGTGGGATGGGTGCCCGCCGGGTGGCCTCGCGTAGCCGTTCGATCTCGGCGCGAATGTCGGTTTGTGCGTAGAGCCAGGATCTGGACACCGCAGCTGCGGCGGCGACGGATTGGAACGTGACCGGCGCGCCAGCGCGGTCGAGCTCTCGCAGCGCCTGGATCGCTTTGGCCCGTGTGAGTTCATGCCGCCTGCGGGCAGAGGCGATGATCGGTGCGGTGTTGTCAGGACGCATCGGCTGTCACCTCTGGCTGCTGTGCGTCGTCCTCAAGGGACGTGATGATCCTTTCGAGGTTGTCGGCGACCTGACGGTTCATCTCCACTTGCCGGGTCTGGCCGCGAGCCTCGGCCGCGGAGATGATCTGGAGGACCTGTTGGTGGTGCTGCCGGTGCTGGGGTAGGAACTCGGCCGTGGTCACGAACATCGGGCAGGTGAGACACGCGTTCGCATGTGGGCAGGTCTTGACCAGTGGCAATGAACAGTAGCCGTTGGGTAGTGCTTGCGTGGCGCGACCGATGCGCTGCTTGGCCCAGGCCGCCTCGGCCAACGGGCCTTCGGGGTCGAGAGTGACGGTCTGGCCGGTCGCGTTGACCTTGCGTGCTTTCTCCCAGTGCTTGCGGATCGTGGTGTCGGACAGTCGAGCGTAGTGGGCCGTCATGGCATGCGAATCATGATCCAGGATGCGTCGCACGACCTCCTGGGGGACATCGAGGTTGATCAAGCGGGTTCCCGTCGTTATCTGTACTTAATCTTGAAAAGTGCCTGGTAGGAGGCATTTCAGTGTGTGAGGCACGTGAGTCACGTGTGGGACGCTGGGGAGGGCCGCTGGGGGGCGGTTTACTGGTTTGCCTGCCTGATCACGCGGCGCAGGCTCTCGCGGGCGGCGGTGAGATCGTCTTCAAGTTCGCTGATCCGCCGCTGGACGTGGTTGGTCTCGGCGCGGCGGGCGTCGCGCTCGGCGGCGAGCTCTCGGCACGAGGCTTCCAGGGTGGCGACCCGGGCGATCAGCTCGGCGCGGTCGGGTCCTTCGATCTCGGCGCCGAGCTGGAGGCGGAGCCGAGCGCGGAGTTTGTCCCGTTCGGCGCGGAGCCGGCGGATCTCGTCGCGGGCGACGGCCAGGTCGGTGCGCAGGCTGGCCTGGGTGACCGGCTCCCCGCGATCTGGCGGGGCGGCGGGCCCAGGCTCACGCCCGGCCTGGCGGTGGCGGGCGGCTTCGATGTGCTCGCGGACGCCGTTGGCGTAGGCCAGCCAGGTGGATACCCCGGCGGCGGTGGCGACCGTGGTCGCGGTGACCGGTGTCCCGGCGGCTTCCAGGGCGCGTATGGCTTCCAGGGCGCGCTGGCGCTTGTCGTGGCTGGCTTTGGCGCGGGCGGCCAGCATGGCCTGGGTGCGGGTGGGGGCGGTCATGCGGTCTCCGTGGCGCGGGTGGTGATGTCGGTCAGCGGGAGGGTGCGGGCGGCGCGGGCCCGGCGCAGGATCCGGCTGGCTTCCTCGGCCTCGGCGCGCTGGGCGGGGTCCAGCTCGGATAGCCTGCGGCGCATCGTCTCGGCGACCGCGGCGAACGCGTCGATCTCGGCGGTGAGGCTGGCCAGCACGTAGCCGGCGGCGCCGATGGCTATGGCGGTTTCCCGGTCGGCGCGCAGGCTGGCGATGTGCTGTTCGAGGGCTGGCAGGTAGGAGGGGTCGGGCCGGTAGAAGCCGCAGCCGGCGCACTGGAAGCGGATCGGGCAGGCGCCGCCGCCGGCGGTGACGTTGGACGGCTCGGTGCAGTTGCCGAACGGCACCGCCACCGACGCCCGCTCATAAGCCGTGGGGCTGGCGAACGGCGCGGGCCTGCCGGCGGCGTCGGTGGCCAGCGGGCCGACTGAACGGATGGCCTGCTGCTTGCGCTTGAGGCTGACCCGGTAGTAGCCCATCGTGGTGGCCACCGCGGCGTGGTCCATGAGCTCTTTGAGCACGTCAACAGGGACCCCGGCGTCAGCATGCCTTTGGGCGTAGGAATGGCGCAGCGCGTAGGGGGTGATCAGGGATGGTTCGAACGGGATCGGGATGCCATCGGGTCCGGGCAGCTCGGAGTCGATGGTGCCGATCTGGGCGACCCAGACCTTGAACATCCGGGCCACGCAGGCGGGCGTGACGTGCCCACGGGACTGGTGCGCGCGCAGCAGCGGGCTGGGAAATAGCCACTCGGCTAGCGCGGGCGGCACGCGCAGCCGTGCGCGATGCTGCTGCCAGGACAGGATGATCCCGGCGGTGCCGGAGGTGATCGGCAGCCGGCGGCGCATCCGCCCAGCCTTGTGGTTGTCGTAGATCAGGTGGTGCTGGCCGCTGATGACCTCGACGCAGCCGGTGCGCAGGCTGACTACTTCGCCGGGACGCCGCCCGGTGTCGCGCAGGATCTGGTAGATCGTCTGGTGCATCAGCTGCAGGTCGGCGGCGGGGATCGCGCCGGCCCGGCCGGCCGGGCCGAGCAGGTGCAGGTGGGCGTCGAGCTGGCGGATCACCGTCTCGGGCAGGGCCTTGCCCAGCTCGTCCTCGTTGGGATCGTCGCGCACGCGGTGCCGGGTCGCGGGGCAGAACGGGTCGGGCACTGTGGCCATCAGCCCGCTGGCCCGGCCGTACTCGATGACCTGACAGAACTGGTAGATCATCAGGTTGCGGTGTGACGCGGAGTACAAGGTCCCGTCGGCTCGCCGCTGCGTGCTGATCGCATCGAGGATGCGGGTGAAGTCCCCGGCGCCGAGGCCAGCTTGCTCGGTGCGCCCGGCTGCGGTCAGGGCGTGGGAGGCGGCCTGGCAGGCACGCAGCGTCTCCCTCAGCCGCTGCACATAGGGGCGGGTGGTGCGGGCCCAGTCCTTGACGATCTCCCGCAGCCAGGCCACCCCGACGACGCCGAAGTCGATCACCCCCTGGGTGGCCAGCCAGCGCCGGGAGGCATTGATGCGCAGGTCCAGCAGCGCCACCTGCCACACGTCGCCAGCGAACGGGTCCGCGCCAGCGTACTGGGCCCAGGCCCGGTCCAGGTGCCGGCGCAGGCCGCGGAACAGGCCCCGGGTCGCCGCGTTGTAGACCATGCCGCCGGACTCGCAGACGGCCTGCGGGTCGGCCTCGCGCAGCGAGACTGCGCCGCCGAGGCGGGCAAGAAGGATCCGCACCTCGGTGGGGTCCACCGGCGGTGGCGCCTGGTCACGCTGTTGGAGCCCATACAGCAGCTCGATGCGCAACTGTTCGGGCAGCCCGGCCAGGGAGAACTGGTGCACCCCGAGCCGGGGCCGCTCGCTGGCCACCCAAGCCGCCAGCTCGTCACCGGTCAGCAGCCCCCGGCGGTGCAGCCGCTGGTCGTGGAAGCGACACAACCCGCGCCGGGCGATGCTCTCCCGGTCGCAGCCAGCGACCCGGCATTCCGCGGCCCGGGCAAGCGGGCGGGCCCGCGCGATGAACGCCGCGACCGGCTCGGTCCTGTCCTTGCCCCAGGCGCGTTCATGCCGGAAGCACAGGCCAGAGCAGTGCAGGTCGCCCTCACAGCCAGGCACCGAGCAGTTCCCGCGCTGCAGCGGGCGGGTCGCTCGTGGCGGCGGCGCGGCGTCGAACTCCACCCAGGACACCCCCACGCCTACCCGGGCGCGGCGGCAGCCATCACAGCGCCCTGACGTGCGGCGCGTCGCCGTCGGGCACCCCGGGGTGCGGCACGCCCAGGCCGCGGTCCGTGCGCTGTCCAGGTCGCCGGTGAACAGCAGCGCCTGGCCGTCCCACTCGCCCGCGCGCCAGGCCGGATCCAGCCGTGCGCGCAGCCACTCCAGCCACCCGTGCTCACCGGGCCGTTCCCCGCGGGCGTCAACGGCCGCAGCCACCTGCAGCGCCCGGCGACTCACCGGTACCGCCTCCCCGCGGCGACGGCCTCAACCGCCCGGCGCTTGTCCTCATCCCGGGCATGCAAGTACACGGTCGTCGAGGCCAGCGATGCGTGGCCGAGCAAAGCCCGCACCACGTCAAGATCGGTCCCGGCCCGGACCCAGCCGGTGGCCGCCGTGTGCCGGAACATGTGGGGCCGCACCGCGAAACCGCAGTCTCTGGCCAGCCGTTCAAACAGCCGCTTCGCAGCACGGTAGGTCATCGGCGCGCCCAGGGGCTCGTGGTAGAGGTTGACGAACACCATGTCGCAGGCGTCCTCACCGAGGATCTCCCCCCGCTCGTGCTGGCAGTCGGCATAACTGGCGAGCACCGCGTCGCTGGCCGGGACGGTGCGCGGGAAACGGGACTTGGCCAGCGCCCCGTTGGCGTTGGCCCGGTGCCGGACGTGGATGTGCGCCCCAACCGTCGCGCAGCCCAGGCTGCGGGAATCGGGCAGCAGGTGCATGTCGGTGCGGCGCAGGCCGAGCGCCTCGCCGATCCGCAGGCCTGTGCCCAGCAGCAAGATCACCATGAAGCGCTCGCGGGGCCGGCGGCAACAAGCCAGCACCGCACCGGCCTGCTCGCTGGTCAGCGCCTCCGGAAACGGGACCTGCGCCCGTGCCTTCAGCGCCCGGGCCCGCACCGTGCGGAACTGGCCGGACTCACCGGCATCAAACCCCGGCGGGGTGAAACGCAGCCACCGCGGCTCAGACAGCCGCTCTGCCACCGCCGCCTCGATCAGCCCGGTGCGGGCGCAGAACCGCAGGAACTCACACACCGCGGTGAGCGTGGCATTGACCGTGGCACCCGAGCGCAGCCGCCCGCCCCGGCCAGGGGTGACCTCAACGAAGTGCTTGAAACGGGCCAGCGCCGCCAGGCTGACCGAGGACCACGCGACCCCCTGCCCGGCGCACCAGCCCAGGAAGCCCGCCACCCGCCCGGCATAGACACGGATCGTGTTCGGTGAACGGCCGGCCCCGTGCAGCGCCCGCAGGAAGTCACTGGCCTCCCGGTGCATGACGAGCCCGGGATCAAGCACCACCCACAACTCAGCTCCGTCGAGGGGAGACACCGCCCGCTCCGCCCAGAACGCCACGCTGATCGGCTCGGTCACGTGACAGAACGTAACTGACGTGCCACAACAAGTACCGGATATTCATAAGCCACCGGCGTGTCACGCCGCCGAGCCAACGTCCCTCACAGGGGTGAGGCAGTACAGATAACC
>DATHTJ010000140.1:0-37834 GCA_035463315.1 Pseudonocardiaceae bacterium | reverse complement strand
GACCCCGTCAACGACGCAGCAGGGCACAGAACATCGCGTCGGTGCCGTGCCGGTGCGGCCACAACTGCACGTGCGGCCCTTCACCGAGCCGGGGCACGCCGGGAAACTGAGGCCTGGCGTCGAGTTGCTCGGCGCGAGTGCGCCGCACCACGTCGGCGACCACGCCCACCGTCTCATCCAGATGCGGCGAGCAGGTCACGTAAGCCACCACACCGCCCGGCCGGACCAGCCGCAGTGCCGCCACCAGCAGCTCCCGCTGCAGCCGGACCAGCCCGGGGACGTCGTCGGCCCGCCGTCGCCAACGCGCCTCTGGGCGCCGGCGCAGCGCCCCGAGCCCGGTGCATGGCACGTCCACCAGCACCCGATCGTAGGCCCGTTCCGGCAGCCCGCTGTCCCGGCCGTCGGCGACGTGCACCGTCACCGGCAGTCCCGCGCAAGCCTGACCGACCAACCGGGCCCGATGCTCGGCCTTCTCCACGGCGTCCAGGCTCGCTCCCTGGGTAGCGCCCAGGGCACCCAGCAGCGCTGCCTTGCCTCCCGGCCCGGCGCACAGGTCCAGCCAGCGGGCATCGGCGCCCTCCAGCGGCACCCCGGCCAGCGCGAGGCTGACGAGCTGGCTGCCCTCGTCCTGCACCTGGGCCAGATGATCGCGCACCGGGGCCAACTCCCCCGGGTCACCACCCTCAGCCAGGTGCACCCCGTAAGGCGAGTACGGGGCAGCCTCGCCGCCGGTTACTGCGGCCAGGTCGGCGGCGGTGATCTGGCCGGGGCGCGCGGCGAGGTGCACCAGCGGGCGGGCATCGTCGGCGGCCAGCGCATCGGCCAGCTCGGCGCAGTCACCACCCAGCGCGTCAACGAAGGCCTGGGCGATCCACCGCGGATGCGGGTGCGCCATCGCAAGATGGCCGATCGGGTCATCGTCGGCCGCCGGCGCTACCGCCTGCACCCAGGCTTTCTCGTCCTGCTGGCCGACCCGGCGCAACACTGCATTGACGAAGCCGGCGGACGCACTGCCACGATCTGCGCGCACCAGATCAACGGTGGTGCCGACCGCGGCGTGCGGCGGCACCCGGGTCCGCAGCAGTTGGTAGCTGCCCAACCGCAGGGCGTCCAGCAGTTCACCGTCCACCTCCGACAGCGGGCGGTCCGCGCAGGACTGCAACACCGCATCCAGCAGGCCCTGCGCGCGGCACGTCCCATAGCACAGCTCGGTGGCCAGCGCGGCGTCCCGGCCGTTGATCCCGCGCTGCCGCAGCAGGCCAGGCAGCACCAGGTTGGCGTACGCGTCGCGCTCCCGCACCGCCGCCAGGGTGTCCAGCGCCGCCCGCCGGGGGAGGTCCTCCACCGGCGGCCGGCGCGGCCCAGAGCGCCGCCGGGGCGGCCCGGGCCTGGGCGGTCGGGACGGTTTGCGGGGGACCGTCATAGCGAGCCACCGACGACCTGGACGTTGCCCACACTGGCCATCACTCGAACCGCTCCCCCGGCCCCGGCCGGGCACCGCGAGCCCAGTCCGGTGCGGGCATTGCTCGCTTACCGGGCGGGGTGACCTCGCCCAGCCGCACCGCGCTGGTCGCGGTGCCGACGAGCACCTCCCGCTTGGTGGCCCGCAGCTCGCCGGGGCTGAGCCCGTCGACATCGGCGAGTTGCACCGGCCCGAGGCCCACGCGTTGATCCCGGAATCGAATCCAGGCACCGGGAGCGGGCGTCACCGCACGCACCTGGCGGTGCACCGCGAAGGCCGGAGCACTGAAGTCCACATGGGCATCCTCGGCGGTGAGCTTCGCGGCGTGCGAGACGCCATCGACCGGCTGGGGTACCGGACGCAGATTACCGTCGGCAATCCCGTCCAGAGTGGCCACCAACAGGCCGGCTCCGGCGCCAGCCAACCGGGACAGCAACTCACCCGCGGTGTCCTCGGGGCGGATCACCTCGGTGACCGTGCCGTACACCGGGCCGGTGTCTAGCCCCTCCTCCAAAGCGAAGGTGGACGCGCCGGTGATCTCGTCCCCATGCCGGATCGCGGCCTGCACCGGAGCGGCACCACGCCAGGCGGGCAGCAGCGAGAAGTGCAGGTTCACCCAACCATGCCGGGGGATGTCCAGTGCCACTCGCGGAACCAGCGCGCCGTAGCCGACAATCGGGCAGCAATCCGGAGCCAGCTCGCGTAGCCGCTCCAAGAAGTCCGGGTCAGCCAGGCGGCGCGGGGTGAGCACGATCAGCCCTGCCTCATCGGCCAGCGCACCCACCGGTGAGCGGGCCGGCCGCCGCCCCCGCCCAGCCGGCGCGTCCGGTCGGGTCAGCACCGCGGCGATCTCGTGCCGGTCGGAGTCCAGCAGCGCCTGTAGTGCGGGCACCGCCACGTCAGGCGTGCCGGCGAAGACCAGTCGCACCGCTCAGCGCGCCTTGCCGAACAGCGGGTGTGGGCTGGCCTTGACCACCGGCTCGGGAATGCCGAACCAGCGCGCCTGCCGGATTTCCCGCATCGCCTGCCTGCGTGTCTCCGGGTCGAGCCGGTCGATGAACAGCACGCCATCCAGGTGGTCGGTCTCATGCTGGATCACCCGGGCCAGCCGCTCGGTGCCGTGCACCTCGATCGGCTCGCCATACTGGTCACGCCCGCGGGCAACGACCCGCAGGTGACGCCGGCAGTCCCAGGACAGCCCTGGGATCGACAGGCAGCCTTCCGGTCCGTCCTGCATCTCGTCGCCCACCACGTCGAAGGTGGGGTTGACGAGGTGCCCGGTCGCGTCATCCCCGATGAGGCCGGCCCCGGTGAGGTCGGCCCCGATGAGGTCGGCCCCGATGAGGTCGGCACAGTGGTAGGTGAACACCCGCAGCGAGACGCCCAGCTGGGGGGCCGCGAGCCCGGCTCCCCCCTCGGCGGCCATCGTGTCCCGCAGGTCGCGGACCAGGTTGCGCAGCTCCTTGTCGAAGTCGACGACCTCAGCCGCACGGGCGCGCAGCACCGGATCGCCGAAGAGCCGGATGGGTTGTACAGGCACCAGCGCAGTATGCCTCGTCAGTGGCCGTCGTGAGTGACGCTGGGTGCCCTGGCACCTCATGGCACTCACGAGGGCCATTCACGAGGCCCACTGACGAGGCCGCTAGGCCAACCGCTGCGGGTCGAGCTCGATCCGCAGCGGGTCCGGTAGCTTGCGGGCGCTGCGCCCAGCCTGCAGGGCGGCCAGTGCGGTGGCCAGAACCAATCCCTGGGAGCGCGGAACCCGGATCAGCAGCCGTTCCCGCTCCCCCTCGGCTTCCCCCGGGACAGGCACCGGGCCCAGCACCTCGGCCCCGGCTGGCACCTCGAGACCCGCCAGGGTGTCCGGTGTGCCGTCCAGCGCGGCCATCCGCACCGCGGGCGGGAAGCCGAGCTCGGTGCGAGCGCTCAGCTCGGCGCGCGCGTGGCCAGCCGGGTCCCAGCGGATCAGAGCCTGCACCGTGGCCAGCGACGACTCGGCGACCACGATCACCCGGCCACCGTCGGCCGCCGGCTCGACCATCGCCGCCGCGGTCATCCACCGGCGCAGCGCCTCCTCTGCGGCACGCAGGTCGGGGCGGGCCAGCAACGCGGCGGCATCCAGCAACAGCGCCGCCCCGTATCGGGCCAGCGGCTCCGCTCCAGGAGTGGCAACCACCAGTGCCGGTCCGGGCGGGATGTCCGCCAGCACCACCCCCTCGCCGGAACTGCCCCCACCGGAGCAGCGCAGTGGCACACCGGGAAAGGCGCGGCCAAGCTCCTCAGCGGTGCGGCGGGCCCCGATCACCATCGCACGAAACCGGCCCGAACCGCAGGCCGGGCACCGGTAGCCGGCCTCGGTGGCGCCGCACCACCGGCAGGCGGCCTGACCGGCAGCGGGCAGCGCCAGCGGGCCAGCGCAACGCCGGCAGCGGGCCGCGGTGCGGCACTGCCCGCAGGCCAGTGCGGGAACGTAGCCGCGGCGCGGCACCTGCACCAGGACCGGCCGGTCGCGGCCCAGCGCAGCGCGAGCCGCTTCGAACGCCACCGCGGGCAACCGCGCCGCGCGGGCAGCCGGATCCCGGGCCAACTGGGTGTCGTCCTCACCGATCGCGGTGACCCGCGGCGCCGCGACCCGCACCACGTCCCGGATGGCGACGATCTCGTGTGCCCATCCGGTGTCGATCGACAGCTGCGTCTCCGCGGTGCGGGCGTGGCCGGCCACCAGCAGCGCTCCGCCCTCCAGCACGGCGCGCTGGCCAAGCACCAACCGGGCGTGCGGGTACGGCGCCCGCGGCTCGGCGTGCAGGTCGTCACCGTCGTCCCACAACACCATCAGCCCGAGGTCGACCACCGGGGCGAAGGCCGCGGCCCGGGTGCCGACCACGATGCGCGCCGCGCCCCGCCGCACCGCCAGCCACCGGCGGTAGCGCTGCGCGGGTCCGGCCTCAGCAGCCAGGGTGACCACCACGTCGGGCCCAGCGAGCGCGGCCACCGCGGCGTGCACCCGCGCAGTGTCCCGATGATCTGGCAGCACCAGCAGCGCGCCCCGCCCAGCGGCCGCGACAGTGACCGCGGCCTCCGCGAGCCGGGCGGGCCAATCCTCCCCCGGCAGCGCCTGCCAGCAGGCGTGCGCCGCCCGACCCTGGTGCAGAGCGTCCAGGAAGGCGCCCGCGCGGGAGTACCGACCCCAACCACCCATCGCGGGCCGGTGCGGGAGGGCCGCGGCGACAGCTCCCGGCTCGGCCTCGACGCGGGCATGCCGCGGTGGCACGGCCAGCCGCAGCACGTCGCTCATGGTGCCCGCGCACCGGTCAGCCACCGCCCGCGCCAGCGCAGCGACCTGCGGGCTGAGCACCGGCTCGGCGGAGACCACCCGGTGCAGCCAGCTGAGCTGGCTCGGATGGTCGGATCGCTCGGCTCGCTCCAGCAGCCACCCGTCCACCAGCCGGCCGGCGAAGCGCACCCGAAGGCGCACGCCGGGCACCGCCGTCGCGTCGAGATCGGCGGGCACCTGGTAGTCGAAAGGGCGGTCCAGGTGGGCCAGTGGGGTATCCACGCACACCCGCGCGACGGGCAGCGCGGCAGCCGGGATCTGCTGCCCACGACGGGGCTGTCCCCGACGCGACCGCTCGGCGCTGCTCACCGGGCGGGTCTACCAGAACACCCCATCAGCGCCGAGTTTGCCCGACAAATCTGGTCACGGAGCACGTCATTTACCGGGTCAGCCGGGCCGCGACGGCGTCCCAGACATACGAGGCGAGCAGGGTCTTGGGGCCCTCGGGCAATTCGATCTCGACGCCATCGTCGCCGAGCAACCAGCCTGCGTTGTGCTCGACCTCGAACGCGTGGCCCTCCCCGACAGCGTTGACCACCAGCAGGTCGCAGCCCTTGCGGGCGAGTTTGGCCCGGCCGTGCGCGAGCACCCCACTCTCGGAGTCACCGGTCTCGGCGGCGAAGCCGACCACCACCTGACCTCCCGGGCGACGTCGCACCAGTTCGGCCAGGATGTCCGGGGTGAGGACCAGCGACAGTGGATCCGGGTCCGAACCGTACTTCTTGATCTTACTGGGATGGGGGCTGGCCGGGCGGAAGTCGGCGACTGCGGCGGCCATCACCACCGCGTCGGCGTCCGGCGCCGTCTTGAGCACGGCCTCCTGCAGCTCACCCGCGGTGCCCACGGCGACCACCTCGACGCCGGCCGGATCGGCCAGGTCGGCGGTGTGCGCCGCGACCAGCGTTACCCGGGCACCGCGCTGCGCCGCGACTCGGGCCAGCGCATAGCCTTGCCGTCCGGAGGACCGGTTGCCTAGGAAGCGCACTGGATCCAGCGGCTCACGAGTACCACCGGCGGAGATCATCACCTGCCGCCCGGCGAGATCTCGCGGCAGGGCGTCCGGGCGGTGTAACAGCAAAGTGGCGAGGTCGACGATCTCCGCCGGCTCTGGCAACCGGCCAGCGCCGGAGTCGGCACCGGTGAGCCGCCCGGTCGCGGGCTCGGCGACGACGGTCCCGCGCGAGCGCAACACTGCGACGTTGTGCACCGTTGCCGGATGTTCCCACATCTCGGTGTGCATCGCGGGCACCAGCAGCACCGGGCAACGGGCAGTGAGCAGGATGGCGCAGAGCAGGTCGTCGGCCCGGCCGTGGGCGGCGCGGGCCAACAGGTCCGCGGTAGCCGGGGCGACCAGGACCAGATCGGCGGTCTGCCCCAACCGCACGTGGGGTACCTCAGGGACGTCGACGAACAGGCCACGCTGCACCGGTAACCCGGACAGCGCCTCCCAGGTCGGAGCACCGATGAACCGCAGGGCAGACTCGGTGGGAACGACCCGGACCTGATGCCCCGCTTCGGTGAGGCGGCGGAGCACCTCACACGCCTTGTAGGCGGCGATGCCACCGCCGATGCCGAGCACGATCTGCCGGGGTTGGTCCGACCGAACAGGCCCGGCGTGCGTCACTCGCCCTCGGTGTGCTCAAGCATGCCAGCGTGGATCTCCCGCAACGCGATCGACAGTGGCTTCTCCCGCGGCCCCGGCTCGACCAGCGGACCGACGTACTCCAGCAGCCCCTCCCCGAGCTGGGCATAGTAGTCGTTGATCTGACGAGCCCGTTTGGCCGCGAAGATGACCAGGGCGTACTTCGAGCTGACCTTGCGGAGCAGGTCGTCGATCGGGGGATTGGTGATGCCCTCAGGGGCAGTGACCGAGGGCGAGGGCGCGCTCAGCGCGTCCAGTTCAGTGGGGATGCTCAACTCATTATCTCCAGATGGCTCAGAATTCCGGCGATGTTCGCTGACCCGCGCCGACCATCAAGGCTATCAACTCCTGCGCGGCCCGCTGCACATCATCGTTGACGACCGTGGCATCGAACTCCCCGACGGCGTCCAGTTCTTCCCGCGCTACCCGCAACCGGCGCTCCAGCCCAGCAGGATCCTCCGTGCCACGGCCGGCCAGCCGCCCGCGCAGTACCTCCCACGACGGCGGTACCAGCATCACCAGCAGCGCGTCGGGCATCGCAGTCCGAACCTGCCGCGCACCTTGCACTTCGATCTCCAGCAGCGTCCACCGGCCGGCGGCCAGGGCATCGCGTACCGGCACAGCGGGCGTGCCGTAGAAGTTACCGGCGTACTCGGCGTACTCCAGAAAATCACCGCGCTCGACCATGCGGGCGAAGGTGGCGCGGTCCACGTAGCGGTAACGCTCCTCGGGCCGTTGTCCGGCACGAGGCGGCCGGGTGGTCACCGAGACGCTGACGAACAGCTGCGGCCAGCGCCGCACCACCTCGGCGACCACACTGGACTTGCCGACCCCGGAGGGGCCTGAGAAAACAGTGAGCCGGGGCCCGGCGCCCTCGCTGGGCCCCGGCTCACACACCGTCACTGCGTGGTCACTCTGCACCGATTAGCCACCTAGGGCCGATTAGCCAGTCGGGGCCGATTGGTCACTCGGGGCCGAACTCGCTGAGCAGCGCCTTGCGCTGGCGCTCACCAAGCCCGCGCAACCGCCGGCTGGCGGCGATCTCCAGCCGCTCCATGATCTGCTGGGCGCGGACCTTGCCCACGCCAGGAAGGGCCTCAAGCAAAGCCGAAACCTTCATCTTGCCCAGGATGTCGTCACTGTCGGACTGAGCGAGGACCTCTGTGAGGTTGGTCCCACCGCGCTTGAGGCGTTCCTTGAGTTCGGCCCTGGCGCGTCGGGCGGCGGCCGCCTTCTCCAGCGCAGCGGCCCGCTGCTCCTCGGTCAGCTCGGGAAGGGCCACGGTCTCCTCCGTCGATTGCTAGTGCTTAGGGATGGTCTGGATTGGTGCGGCGACCGTATCCCCCGGGCGGTCCGCCGTCCAACGCGGGGTGCCATCGCCAACCTGCCGCGAAGACGCTTCAAGCAGGTCTGCTGCCTCGTCGGCCATCCGCCGTGCGGCGTGTCGCAGGGACACCGGCCCGGGTCCATGCCGTAACAGGTCCCGGGCCGTGGTCGGCAGAACATGGCGGACGGCCGCACCGAAGAGGCGGGGCAGATCGGCCAGACAGGCGCCCTGCGCGCCTATCCCAGGGACCAGTATCGGGCCATTGAGTGCCTCCAACCGGAGGACACTGGCCGCTGTGGTGGCCCCGATCACCACACCGAAATCGTCGGCGTGACCGGCATTGCGCGCGGCGACAGCGTCGATCACGGACTGCGCGACCGTGCTTCCGGTGCCGGTGACCGCGGCCTGCAGGTCAGTGCCCTCCGGGTTGGAGGTCAGTGCCAGCACGAACACGCCCCGCCCGGTACGGCCGGCCAGCTCGAACGCCGGAGCCAGCGCACCGACGCCGAGGTAGGGCGATACGGTGATCGCGTCGGCGGCCAGCGGCGCTCCGTCGCTCAGGTAGGCCGCGGCGTATCCGGCCATGGTGGAACCGATGTCCCCGCGCTTGACGTCGAGCAGCACCAGCGCGCCGGCATCCCGGGCCGTAGCCAGCACTCGCTCCAGCACCGCGATGCCCCGAGCCCCGTACCGTTCGAAGAACGCCGACTGCGGCTTGACCAGCGCTACCTCCGGCGCCAGCGCCTCAACCGCGCCCCGCGCGAACCTCTCCAGCCCCGCCACGTCGTCGCCCAGCCCCCAGTCCCGCAACAACCCCGGATGCGGGTCGATCCCCACACACAGCGGCCCCCTCGCCGCCACAGCCGCACTCAGACGCACTCCAAACCCGCATTCAGTGGGCCTTCCTGGGCGCCTAGCGGGGTTACTGGACACCGGATAACCCCGCCTCAGCCCGCTGAATGCGGCGTAATGGGAGTGGCACGGAGGGCGGCGTGGAGGGCTTGCAGGGGACGCACCGTGATGTCGCCGCGGATCAGGGCTTCGATGCCCTGCACGGCCGCCGCGGCGCCCTGCACGGTGGTGATGCACGGGATGTCCCGGAACACCGCGGCGGTGCGGATCTCGTAGCCGTCCACCCGGGGACCCGGATTGCCGTAGGGCGTGTTGATGATCATATCGACTTCCCCGGAGTTGATCAGGTCGACGATGTTGTCCGGGCCCTCGAAGTGCTTGCGCACCACAGTGCAGGGGATGCCGTTACGGCGCAGTGTGTGTGCGGTCCCCCGGGTGGCGAGCACCTCGAAGCCGAGATCGGCCAGCCGTTTGACCGGGAACACCATGGCCCGCTTGTCCCGGTTGGCCACCGACACGAACACTCGCCCCGAGGTGGGCAACGAGCCGTAAGCCGCGGCTTGGGACTTCGCGAAGGCCTGCCCGAACGCGGTGTCGATGCCCATCACCTCACCGGTGGACTTCATCTCCGGCCCCAGCAGCGAGTCCAGCCCCTGACCCTCCGGGGTGCGGAACCGGTGAAAGGGCAGCACGGCCTCCTTGACGGCCACCGGGGCGTCGGGCGGCAGGGCGCCCCCGTCGGAGTGCGGGAGCAGCAGACCCTCAGCTCGCAGTTGCGCGATACTGGCGCCGAGCATGATCCGGGCGGCGGCCTTGGCCAGCGACACGGCGGTGACCTTGGAGACGAACGGCACCGTACGGCTGGCCCGCGGGTTGGCCTCCAGCACATAGAGCACATCGTCCTTGAGCGCGTACTGCACGTTGAGCAGGCCGTGGACGCCGATACCGCGGGCGATCGCCTCGGTCGAAGCACGTACTGTGGCCAGGTCGGATTCCCCCAGCGCGATCGGCGGCAATGCGCAGGCGGAATCCCCGGAATGCACCCCGGCCTCCTCGATGTGCTCCATGATTCCGCCGAGGTAGACCTCGTGGCCGTCGCACAGCGCGTCGACGTCGATCTCGATGGCATCGTCGAGGAAGCGGTCCACCAGCACCGGGTGTTCGGGGGTGATCTCGGTGGCGCGGGTGATGTAACCGGCCAGGGTCTCCTCGTCGTAGACGATCTCCATGCCGCGCCCACCGAGCACGTAGGAGGGGCGAACCAGCACCGGGTAGCCGATCTCGGCGGCGATTTTGCGGGCCTCCACGAAAGAGGTCGCAGTGCCGTAAGCTGGTGCGGGTAACCCGGCCCGCTCCAGCACCGCGCCGAAGGAGCCACGGTCCTCGGCGAGGTGAATCGCCTCCGGAGAGGTGCCGACCACCGGGACGCCCGCGTCAGCCAGCCGCTGCGCCAACCCCAGCGGGGTCTGCCCACCCAATTGCACGATCACCCCCGCCACAGTGCCCGAGGCCCGCTCGGCGTCCACCACCTCCATGACGTCCTCGAAGGTCAGTGGCTCGAAGTAGAGCCGGTCTGCGGTGTCGTAGTCGGTGGACACGGTCTCCGGGTTGCAGTTGACCATGACGGTTTCGTAGCCAGCGGCTCTTAACGCCATCGCGGCGTGCACGCAGGAGTAGTCGAACTCGATGCCCTGGCCGATCCGGTTCGGCCCGGAGCCCAGGATGACCACCTTGGGTCGTTCGCGCTGCGGGGTGACCTCGGTCTCGGCGTCGGGGGCGCTCTCGTAGGCGGAGTAGTGGTACGGGGTGCGGGCGGCGAACTCAGCGGCGCAGGTGTCCACGGTTTTGTAGATCGGCCGAATACCCAGGCGGTGCCGCAGGGCTCGGATCTCGGGCTCGGTGCGGTCACCGCGCACGGCGGCGAGCTGCCGGTCGGAGATGCCGGCCCGCTTGGCCCGGCGCAGCAGCGACTCGTCCAGCTCCGCCGCAGCGACGAGTTCCGCGCGCAGCTCAACCAGGCCAGCGATCTGGTCGACGAACCACGGGTCAATGCCCGAAGCCGCCGCGGCCTGCGCCACGGTGGCGCCCAGCCGCAGCGCTCGCTCGACGGTGTAGAGCCGGCCGTCATGGGGAACCTGTAGCGCCTCCAGTTCCGAGCCTGCCGAGGCTGACGGCGGATCGGGCCTGGTCCAGAAACCGGCGGCGGGAGTCTCCAGGGAGCGCAGCGCCTTGCCCAGCGCCTCGGGGAATGAGCGGCCCAGCGCCATCGCCTCGCCGACCGACTTCATGGTGGTGGTAAGCGTGGGGTCCGCACCGGGGAACTTCTCGAAGGCGAACCGGGGTACCTTCACGACCACGTAGTCCAGGGCGGGTTCGAAACAGGCCGGGGTCTCACCGGTGATGTCGTTGGTGATCTCATCGAGGGTGTAGCCGATCGCGAGCTTCGCGGCGATCTTGGCGATGGGGAACCCGGTGGCCTTGGACGCCAGCGCACTCGATCGGGACACCCGGGGATTCATCTCGATCACGACCAGCCGGCCGTTCTCGGGATGAACCGCGAACTGGATGTTGCAGCCGCCGGTGTCCACCCCGACCTCGCGCAACACCGCGATGCCGACGTCGCGCATGTGCTGGTACTCGCGATCGGTCAGGGTCATCGCCGGGGCGACAGTCACGGAGTCCCCGGTGTGCACGCCCATCGGGTCGATGTTCTCGATCGAGCACACCACCACCACGTTGTCCCGGTGGTCGCGCATCAGCTCCAGTTCGAACTCCTTCCAGCCCAGCACGCTCTGCTCAATGAGCACCTCGTGCACCGGGCTCTCGGCCAGGCCCGCCGTCGCCAGCCGCTCGAGCTCGGCCGGAGTGTGCGCCATCCCGGAACCGAGCCCGCCCATGGTGTACGACGGACGGATCACCACCGGCAGACCCAGCTCGCCGGCAGCCGCACGCACCTGGTCGATGGACCGGCAGACGGTGCTGCGCGGCACCTCGGCACCAACGGCGCGGACGACGTCCTTGAACTTCAGCCGGTCCTCACCGCGCTGGATGGCGCCGATGTCGGCGCCGATCAACTCGATGCCGTACCGCGCCAGCACCCCACTCTCGTGCAGCGCAACGGCGGTGTTCAGCGCGGTCTGCCCACCCAGCGTGGCCAGCAACGCATCCGGGCGCTCGGCGGCGATCACCTTCTCGACGAACTCTGGGGTGATCGGCTCGATGTAGGTGGCATCAGCGAACTCCGGATCGGTCATGATCGTCGCTGGATTGGAGTTCACCAGGCTGACCCGCAGCCCCTCCTCCCGCAGTACCCGGCAGGCCTGCGTGCCGGAGTAATCAAACTCACAAGCCTGCCCGATCACAATCGGCCCTGACCCAATCACCAGAACATGCGAGATATCACCCCTCCGCGCCATCAGCGGTCCCCCCAATCGCCATTCGGAGCCGAATCGAGATTTTCAACACCCGCGAGAGCGCTATTCGGTTCCGAATGGCGATCCGGGTGAGCCATCAACTCGCAGAACCGGTCGAACAGATCGGCTGCGTCGTGCGGACCGGCGGCTGCCTCTGGGTGGTATTGCACGCTGAATGCCGGCACGTCCAGGCAGTTCAGGCCCTCGACGGTACCGTCGTTGGGGCAGGAGTGGCTTACTACTGCGGCACCGAAGTCGGAGTCGAAGCGTTCCCCGGGCTCACCCTGGACGGCGAAACCGTGGTTCTGTGAAGTGATCGCCACCCGCCCAGTGGCGTGCTCGATGACCGGGACGTTGAGCCCGCGATGCCCGTAGCGCATCTTGTAGGTGCCCCGGCCCAGTGCCCGGCCAAGGATCTGGTTGCCGAAGCAGATCCCGAACAGCGGTACCCGCTGCGCCAGCACCCCACGGGTCAACCAGACCGCGTGGTCCGCGGTGGCCGGATCGCCCGGGCCGTTGGACAGGAACACTCCGTCGGGTTGAGACTCCAGCACCTGCTCCAGCGTGGCGCCAGCCGGCAGGACGTGCGTCTCAATGCCCCGAGCGGCCAACATCCGCGGCGTATTGAACTTGATCCCCAAATCCAGCGCCACCACCCGGAACCGGCGTTCGGTAGCGGCCGGCACGATGTAGGGCTCGGCGACGGTGACCTCTCCGACCAGGTCCGCACCGGCCATAGCGGGGCTGGCCAGCACCTGGGCCAGCAGCTGCGCTGGGGCGGCCAGCGCCGCACCGGAGAAGACGCCGGCCCGCATCGAGCCGTGCTCGCGCAGCCGGCGGGTCAGCGCGCGGGTGTCTACCCCGGAGATCCCCACGACACCCTGGCGGGCCAATTCCTCCTCAAGCGACCGGCGAGATCGCCAGTTGGAGGGGATCCGGGCCGGGTCGCGCACGACATAGCCGGCAACCCAGATCTGGTGCGACTCATCGTCCTCGTCGTTCCAGCCGGTGTTGCCGATATGCGGCGCGGTCTGCACGACGATCTGCCGGCGGTAGGACGGGTCGGTGAGGGTCTCCTGGTAGCCGGTCATCCCGGTGGCGAACACGGCCTCACCCAGGGTCTGGCCCACCGCACCATAGCTCTCGCCGCGCACGGTGGTGCCGTCCTCCAGCACCAGCACAGCCAGCTCGCCTGTCATCGCTGCACCTTCCCGTCCTCGGTCGTGACCTCGCCGCGCAGCAGGGTGGCCACCACCCGGCCGGGCAGCTCCATTCCCTCATAGGGGGTGTTGCCGGCCAGGCTGGCCAGCTGCGCCCCGCGCACCGTCCAGGTGGCGTCGGGATCCACCAGGACCAGCGTCGCCGGCTGTCCCACCGCGATCGGGCGGCCCTGATCGGTCGCCCCACCAATCCGGGCCGGGCGCTCGCTCATCACCCGCGCCACCCCCCGCCAGTCCAGCAGGCCAGGAAGCACCATGGTGGCCACCACCACCGACAGCGCGGTCTGCAGTCCCAGCATGCCGGGCCGGGCCGCGGACCATTCGCAGTCCTTGTCCTGCACGGCATGCGGGGCATGATCGGTGGCCACACAGTCCACGATCCCCTCGGCCAGCGCGGCGCGCAGCGCCTGGGTGTCGGCGGCGGTGCGCAGCGGCGGGTTGACCTTGTTGACCGGGTCGTAGCCGGCCAGGCGCTCATCGGTGAGCAGCAGGTGGTGCGGGGTGACCTCGGCGGACACCCGGATCCCGCGCTCCTTGGCCCAGCGCAGCACGTCCACTGTGCCCGCGGTGGACACGTGGCAGACGTGCAGCGCTGCTGCGGCGTCACGGGCCAGCAGGCAGTCCCGCGCCACGATCGACTCCTCCGCGGCGGCGGGCCAGCCGGCCAGCCCCAGCCGGGCAGCGATCTCCCCTTCGTGCGCCTGGGCGCCTGCGGTGAGCCGAGGGTCCTCGGCGTGCTGAGCGACCACCCCACCCAGCCCGCGGGTGTACTCCAGGGCACGGCGCATCAGCAGGGGGTCGTGCACGCACAACCCGTCGTCGGAGAACACCCGCACCGCAGCGGCGCAGCCGGCCATTGACCCCAGCTCGGCGAGCCGCTCGCCGCGCAGCCCGGCGGTGACCGCACCGACCGGGTGCACGTCGACCAGCCCGACCTCGCGACCGCGCCGGTACACATGCTCGACGACCACGGCGGTGTCGGCGACCGGATCGGTGTTGGCCATCGCGAACACCGCGGTGTAGCCGCCCAGCGCCGCGGCCGCCGAGCCGGTGACGATCGTCTCGGCGTCCTCCCGGCCGGGCTCGCGCAGGTGTGCGTGCAGGTCGACCAAGCCGGGCAGCGCGACCAGCCCGCCACCGTCGAGCGCCTCGGCACCGGTGCCGTCCAGGCCGGCGCCCAGCTCGGCGATCACCCCGTCGCTGACCAGCAGGTCCACCGGGTCGCCGACGCCGTAGGGCCGGATCCCGCGCAGAAGTAGCGACCGGGTGCTCTGCCCGATGGTTCGCTCGCTGCGCTCGCTCACTGTTGCTCCTCCTGGGCCGCGAGCAGGTGGTAGAGCACGGCCATCCGCACGTGTACCCCGTTGCGAACCTGGTCGGTGATCGCTGCGCGGGGCGAGTCAGCGACCGAGGCCGCGATCTCCATGCCGCGCAGCATCGGGCCTGGGTGCAGCACGACGGCGTGCTCCGGCAACAGCCCCAGCCGCGCCTCGGTAAGCCCGTAGCTGATCGAGTACTCCCGAGCGGACGGGAAGAACCCACCATGCATCCGCTCGGCCTGCACTCGCAGCACCATCAGCGCATCAGTGCCAGGCAGCGCGGCGTCGAGATCATGCCCGACCGTGACCGGCCAGCTCTGCTCCCGATCATGGGTACCCGAGTTCTGACCACTCCAGTTCGCTATGCCCCACGGCAGCAGAGTAGGCGGGGCGACGAGGTGGATCCGAGCACCCAGCGTGATCAATAGCTGGATATTCGAGCGAGCGACCCTGCTATGCAGCACATCGCCTACGATGGTGACGGTCCGCCCATTCAGGGTGCCCAAACGGTCACGCAGAGTAGCAGCATCCAGCAGTGCTTGGGTGGGGTGCTGATGGGTGCCGTCACCGGCGTTGATCACGTGCGCGGGCACCCAACCGGCAAGCCGATGCGCCGCACCCGAGGCGGGGTGGCGGATCACGACGCAGTCCGCGCCCATCGCGGCCAGGGTGATCGCGGTGTCGCGCAGCGACTCCCCCTTGGCCGCCGAGGACGCCGCGGCCGAGACGTTGACCACGTCGGCGCTCATCCACTTACCCGCGATCTCGAAGGAGGCCCGGGTGCGAGTGGAGCTCTCGTAGAACAAGGTGACCACGGTGCGTCCGCGCAGCGTCGGCAGCTTGCGCACCTCGCGACCCAGCAAAGCCTGCTTGAGCGCCTCGGCGGTGTCCAGCAGCGCGGTGGCGGTCTCGAGCTGCAGGTCAGCGGTAGTGAGCAGGTGCCTCACCGGGGCCCCCGGCGGATCACGACAGCATCGGTGCCATCGGTCTCAACGAGCAGCACACCGACCTCCTCCTCCGGGGAAGTGGGCACGTTCTTGCCCACGTAGTCGGCCCGGATCGGCAGTTCCCGGTGGCCGCGGTCGACCAACACGGCGAGTTGTACCGCCCGCGGGCGGCCGTACTCGCGCACTGCGTCCAGCGCCGCCGCTACGGTGCGGCCGGAGTACAGCACGTCATCGACCAGCACGACCAGCGCATCATCGAGCCCACCGGCGGGCAGCTCGGTGGGCTGCAGTGGCCTGGTGGGCCTGCGCCGCAGGTCATCCCGGTAAAGGGTGACATCCAGAGTGCCCACGCCGGCCAGCGTCCCGCCGAACTCACGGATCCGGTCTGCCAGCCGGTGCACCAGCGGGACGCCGCGGGTGGGGATGCCAAGCAGCACCACCGGCTGGGGAGCGGTGCGCTCGATGATCTGGTGCGCGATTCGAGCGACGATGCGCGCGACATCGGCCGCCGAGAGCAGCTCATGCTGCCGCGGTGATCCTGCCGCGCCCGTCCCAAAGGGGGACGACACGGTGGACCTCCTTCCCCGCCTCACCGGACGGGTCTTAAAGGACGTCAGGTACCGGGCAGGAGCCCGGACCCGGTCGCCGACGGTATCAGGACGTCGCATCAGGGGGTTGCTGGTGCTCAATCACTGCCCCGTCCGGGTGGTGTACGTGACTCTCCTCAGTGTTCGGCCCCTAATGGCTTGACCTGGAAGGTTACTCAGCGCAGCATTACTCTCCGTATCATCCCGACGTGCGCGGCGCCGAAGGCGTTGACTGGTCGGGGTTGAAGAAGTTAAGGAGAAGCGCCAGATGGGCGACTACGCGAAGGCACTGGGGTCCAAACTGCGTGGCATCCGTCAGCAGCAGGGGCTGTCGCTGCACGGTGTCGAGCAGAAGTCGGCGGGCCGCTGGAAGGCCGTAGTGGTTGGCTCCTACGAGCGGGGTGACCGCGCGGTCACCGTGCAGAAGCTCGCCGAGCTAGCCGACTTCTACGGAGTCCCGGTGCCCGAACTGCTACCGGAGGGTCGGATACCCTCAGGGGGGGAACCAGCCACCAAGATCGTCATCAACCTGGAGCGTCTGCAGCAGTTGCCGGTGGACAAGGTAGGTCCGCTGGCCCGCTATGCCGCGACGATCCAGAGCCAGCGCGGCGACTACAACGGCAAGGTGCTGTCCATCCGCACGGAGGACCTGCGCTCGCTGGCGATCATCTACGACATGTCGCCGGGGGATCTCACCGAACAGCTGATCGGCTGGGGAGTGCTGCCCCCGGAGGCTCGCCCCGCGAAAGAAGAGTAGCTCGTGAGTGGCGATCAGGGTGAGAGCGCTGATCGCCACTCACGCGTGTGCTTGACGCGCTAGCGCGCCCAGCACACCGTTGACAAAGCGCGGCGAGTCGTCGGTGGACAGCGACCTGGCCAGCTCGATGGCCTCATCGATGGCTACTGCATCGTCCACCTCATCGGAGAACAGCAGTTCGAACACGCCCAGCCGGAGCACCGCTCGGTCTACCGCGGGCATCCGCGCCACGGTCCAACCCCGGGCATGCTCGGCGAGCATCCGGTCGATGTCCTCCTGGTGCGCGACCACGCCCTGCACCAACGAGACGGTGTAGTCGCTGACCGGGGGCAGCCCTGGCGCCCCGACCCGCTCGGCGACCAGCGCGACCGGGTCCAGCCCGCGCAGGTCGGATTCGAAGAGAATGTCGACGGCGCGTTTGCGGGCCTTGCTGCGGGCGCCCACGTCAGGAGCTGACGCGGCCGAGGTAACGCCCGTCCCGGGTGTCGACCTTGACCTTCTCGCCGGTGCTGAGGAATAGCGGCACCTGAATCTCTGCGCCGGTCTCCAGCGTGGCGGGCTTGGTGCCGCCAGTCGACCGGTCGCCCTGCAGGCCCGGGTCGGTATGCGAGATCACCAACTCCACCGAGGTGGGCAACTCGACGTAGAGCGGGGTGCCGTCATGCACTGCGACCAGCGCGGTGTGGTTGTCCAGCAGGTACTTCGCCGCATCTCCGACGGTCTCGCCAGGAATGGTGATCTGGTCGAAGGTGTCGGTGTCCATGAACACGAAGTCGGCACCGTCGGGGTAGAGGTAGGTCATCTCGCGCCGGTCGACGGTGGCGGTGTCGACCGCGGTGCCCGCGTTGAAGGTCTTGTCCACGACCTTGCCGGACAGCACATTCTTCAGGGTGGTCCGCACGAAGGCGCCGCCCTTTCCTGGTTTCACATGCTGGAATTTCACGACCGACCACAGCTGGCCGTCGAGGTTGAGCACGAGTCCGTTCTTCAGGTCATTGGTGGTGGCCACGTCAGCCTGTCACTCCGTTCATAGATAATCAGGCCGGTCATCGCAAGCAGGGCACGACCACGAGGTCCTTTGTGGTCAGGGTGAGGAGCTCGGGCTCGCCGTCGGAGACGACGAGAGTGTCCTCGATGCGCACGCCGCCCCGATCTGCCAAGTAGACACCCGGCTCAACGGTGACCGTCATGCCTGCCGCCAGTGTACCGACCCCGAACTGCGACAACGCCGGAGCCTCGTGAATCTGCAGGCCGACGCCGTGCCCGAGACCGTGCACGAAGTCCTCGCCATGCCCGGCGTGGACGATCACGTTCCGGGCGGCCGCGTCCACGCTGCGGACGTCGGCCCCGGCCCGCAGCGCGGCACACCCGGCGGCCTGCGCGGCGGCAACCAGGTCATAGAGCTCCCGCTGCCACCCGGCCGGCTCTCCCAGCACCACGGTGCGAGTCATGTCGGAGTGATAGCCGTCGACCAGGGCACCGAAGTCCAGTTTCAGCAGGTCACCACGGCACAGCACGGCGTCGGTCGGGCGGTGGTGGGGCACCGCGGAGTTCGCGCCGGTCGCCACGATGGTCTCGAACGAGGGACCGGCAGCGCCCGCAGCCACCATCCGAGCCTCCAGGTCGCGTGCCACCTCGCGCTCAGTGCGACCCGGACGCAGCCCACCGTCGGCCAGCAGCCCGGCCAGGGCGGTATCGGCGGCTGCACAGGCGGCGCGCAGGGTGGCGACCTCGGTATCGTCCTTGATCAGCCGCAACCTTTCCACCGGCCGCGAGGTAGCGACCAGCAGGTCCGCGCCAGCGACCTTCGCGAGGGCGGCATGCCCGTCCACGGTCACCACGTGGCTCTCGAAACCCAGCCGGCCGGTTCCCGCCTCGGTGGCTTCTTTGACCAACCGCAGATGGCGGGACCTGTCGATCACCCGGCGCAGGTCGGGCACCTGCTGCTGGGACTGCGTGCGGTAACGGCCGTCGGTGGCGAACACGCTGCGCTCGTCGCCCTCGACGTGCACCAGCAGGGCGCCACTGGATCCGGTGAATCCGGTGAGGTAGCGGATGTTGAGCAGATCCGTGACCAGCAGCGCGTCGAGTTGCAGCTCGCGGAGCAGCTCGCGGAGCGCCGCGCGGCGCCGAGGATGGGACATAGTCGGGTCAGAGTAGTTCACGTGAGAGTTCATGGTTGCGACCAGCTCGATGCTCGGCCGCCACCATGGCGGCGAGCCCGTCGGTCAGGCTCACCGTCGGGGTGTAGCCGAATACGGCCCTGGCCAGCGTGATGTCGGCACCGGTATGGCGTACCTCGCCGCGGATGACAGGCAATCTGACCAGCTGAACAGGGCCGGCGAGCTGCTCGATGGCAGCGATCACCTGGTTCATCGACACCTGGTTACCGCCGCCGACGTTGGCGATCCCGGTGAACTCCGAGCAGGCCGCGGCCCGCATAGCGGCGACCGCATCTGATACGTAGGTGAAGTCACGAGTCTGCTCGCCGTCGCCGTAAAGAGGGAACGGCCGATCGTGCGTGACGGCCGCCAGCATGCGGGAAAAGGCCATGTCGGGACGTTGTTGCGGCCCATAGACACTGAACAGGCGCAGCGAGACGGTGGGTATTCCGAACGTCGTCCGGTACAGCTCGCAGAGATGCTCGGCAGCCAGCTTCGTCACCCCGTAGGGCGAAGCTGGCTGCGGTCGCAGCGTCTCGACGGTGGGGTAGGTCTGCACCTCGCCGTACACCGAGGAGCTGGAAGCGAAGACCATCTTGCGCATCGGCCGGCCCCGGATAGCTTCCAGTATCGCGTGGGTAACCAGCACGTTGCGGGTGACGTACTGGGGGAAGTCGTGGTCCCACGAGGAGCGCACCCCGGGTTGGCCGGCCAGGTGGTAGATCACCTCAGCCCCCTCCAGGAGCAGCGACAGCGGCGCGTCCAGCAGGTCGACGCGGTGGAAGGAGAAGGCGTCGAAGTTCCGGAGCGGCGTCAGATTCCGCTCCTTGAGGGCCGGGTCATAGTAGTCGGTGAGCATGTCGATGCCAACGACCTCGTCACCGCCGGCCAACAGGTGCGCGCACAGATGGGATCCGACGAATCCGGCAGCGCCGGTGACCACAGCCCGCATCGAACATCTCCCCCAAGTCTCAATCAGCAACTATCGTATACAGTTATCGTCACATCCCTGGGTCCACTCCGACAAGTTCACGATGTTCGCAATCGAACAAATGAGATGAGGTCGACGGCGTGTGCTCAGCGATGGATCCTCATGCCTACATGGAGGCGAACCGGCGTCAGTGGGAGGTGTGGACGCCGTTGAAAGCCGGATCGGTGTTCTACGACCTTGACGGCTTCCGACGCGGTGGGGTAAGGATTCGGGATCTGGAGCGTACCGAAGTCGGCGATGTCGCTGGCCGTTCGCTGCTCCACCTCCAGAGCCACGTCGGCATTGACACCCTCTCCTGGGCACGGCTGGGCGCACGCGCCACCGGTGTGGACTTCTCCCACGAGGGGGTGACGCTCGCGCGAGCTCTCGCCGCCGAGCTGGAGCTACCTGCCAGCTTCATCGAGTCGAACGTCTACGACCTACCGGCGGTCCTCGACGAAACTTTCGACATCGTCTACACCTCCCATGGGGTGCTCGGCTGGCTGCCCGACCTGCGCCGCTGGACCGAGGTCGTCTCCCACTTCCTCGCCCCGGGCGGGCTCTTCTACGTGTTCGAGTCCCACCCGACCGCGTGGATCTTCGACAACAAGGTGACCGAGGCTGTCCTGCGGCCTCGCTATGCCTACTTCGAGCGGGCCGAGCCACTGTGCTTTGAGTACGAGAGCCCCTGCGCTGTGCCGGAGGCCATGGTTACCAGCGTCGAGTACGGGTGGGGGCACGGCCTGGGTGACATCGTGTGCGCGCTGGTCGAGGCCGGCCTGCGCATCGAGTTCCTGCACGAGTGGCCGTTCGTGGCCTGGCGGATGTTCCCGTTCCTGGAGCTCGCCGCCGACGGCTGGTGGCACCTGCCTGCCGAGCTGCCGTCGGTGCCCCTGTCGTTCTCGCTGCGGGCGTTCAAACCCACTCGGTGAGCTAGTTACCTACCTGGTAGGAGGCGCAGGCATGTCGAGCCAGCCCTGTCTCATCTCGCCCGATTCGACCACGGTGGACCTGTCGCTGCGCGAGGTCCTGGCCGGGCGGATCGTCATCGTGGTGGGCTGGCTGCGCCGTCACGGCATGCTCGAGGTGGTACGCCGGGAGACATTCAGCGCTCTCGCCGACGCGGCGTCCCCCCACAGCGCCCAGGAAGTGGAACGCCGCGGGCTCGAACAGCTGCACACTGTGGTCACCCCGGCACAGGTCTCGGCCGCCCGCACGATCCTGGAGACCCGGCTGCGACCCATCGCCACCCGGATCGCGCTCGCCTTCGCCGCGAGCCTGTCGCGGCAACGCTCTCCCCTCTACCTCGGGCACCACTCCGGAGTCCGGATCATGCTGCCCGAGCAGACGATCCTCACGCACCGGACCGCATTCGAGGAATTGACCGGGTTCATGGTCCCGCACGACCTTCACCGCGACTCCTGGTACAACACGAGCATCAACTCGATCAATCTGTGGATGGCGATCAGCCGTGTCCGCAAGGGCAATGGCCTGCTCGTTTTCCCTGACGCCTACCGGCAGGACGCACGGCAGCAAGACACCCCGGTGGGGAGGCCCCTCAACTTCGAGATGGAGTCCGGGGCCATCCTGCTGTTCGCGGGAGATCACCTGCACTCCTCGGAACCCAACGCGACCGACGAGACGCGCTACGTCCTGACCAAACGTCTCAGCCTTGGAACTCCCCGGTACAACCCACGGGGTAGCGGCTGGGTGCCCTACTACGACACCCGCCTGCTCGGCACCGCCCTGCAGCCTTTGGCGTCGCTACGCTCCCGGGCGACAGCGGGCTATGCCAGAAACCTCGCACGGACCATTCGTTCCCGGGCTATCGGGACCCGGGTTGGGTAGGGCTGGTCATGCGGCTGGCCTACCTGCACTCCGGGAGCATCCCGTCGGTCTACGCCAACGGTGTGCACGTCATGCGGATGTGCGACGCCTTCACCGAAGCCGGTCACGAGGTGACCCTCTACGCCCTGCCCGGATCGGTCCGCACCGAGGACGTGTACGACTACTACGGCGTCCGCCACCGCTTCCCTATCCGCACGATCGGGGCGCCGTCGATCGCTCTGCTCGGCATGGGGATCAGGGCGTTGCGAGTCCGGGGCGACATCCGCCGCCGAGGGCGGCCCGACCTCGCCTACGGACGGGACCTGTACAGCCTGGTTGCCATGTCTGATCTCGGCCCGCTCGTCTATGAGACCCACCTGCTGTGGGACGACCGAGTCTGGCGGTGGCTGGAGCGACGGCTTTTCCGGGCGCGCACACTCCAGCGAGTCGTGACGGTCTCCGCGATGCTCGCGGACGACTATCGGCAAGCCTTCCCCGAACTCGACAGTGTGGATCTCCTTGTCGCGCCCGACGGCGCTGACCCGCCGAAGCCGGCCTGCGCGGCGGTGTGCCTCCCAGGACGCCCGGAGGCGGTGAAAATAGGATATGTCGGTCACCTGTATCCCGGACGGGGCATCGACGTCATCCTCGGCCTCGCGGGGCGGCTTCCCGCTCTCGACTTCCACCTGGTCGGCGGTACCAGCGAGGACCGCTCTCATTGGGAGCAGCGGTCCTCCCACCCCAACGTGTACTTCCACGGACATCAACCGCCCGCCGCGCTCGGTCCTTACTACCGCAGCTTCGAAATCGTGCTAGCCCCGTACCAGACAAAGGTGGCCTGCGCCGGCGGAATCGGCGACATCAGCCGGTGGACCTCACCGATGAAGCTCTTCGAGTACATGGCTCAGGGCCGGGCGATCATCGCCTCAGACCTCCCGGTACTGCGCGAGGTCCTCATCGACCGGGTCAATTGCCTGCTCTGCCCACCCGGTGACCTTTCCGGCTGGGAGGCGGCCATCACCGAGCTCGCAACCGACCAGGAGCTTCGCCGGTCACTGGGAACCGAGGCCCAGCATCAGCTGCTGACCCGCTACACCTGGCGTCAGCGGGTCGATCGGGTACTTCCCTGACTCTCTGCGCCATGATTCCGAGTCCTCCCGCCAAGGTGACAAAGGACCGCGATCCGCAGAGGCGAACGCAGTTGACCGGCTGGATTACTCAACAGGATCCTCCCACGCGTATGCGCGGTTTGTCTCACCCGCAACCGCCTCGAACACCGCGAGCGCATCAGCGTTCATCTCACGCCTCCACCGCAGATCCAGCACGATTCCGCGGGGATGGGAACCGTACCAGTCACACGTCTTCTCCTTGGGATTGACCACCACTTTGGCGCGCTCCCGCGAGAAGAGAAGCAGTGGCCCGGGATTACCGCCGATTGGATGCTGGTCACTGTCCCAAGGGTCAAGCATCGCAGGATTGAAAGCGACACCGAGAAAATCCGCGAGCGCGCGCAGCATGGACTCCGGCCGCGATGCGAGCTCCTCGTAGCGCAAGCGGTGCACGGCTCCCGGCCAGCGCGACGCAAGCTCCTCCACTTCGCGCATCCGCTCGGCCCACGCGGCGGCGTGGTCGTGGGCAGATGTCTCGGGCCACTTGCGCAGATCCGAGTTCACGACCGCGCGTCCGTCACGGGTGAGTACGATCAGGTGAAGTGGGACCACGCCTTGGAGCGCTGCAAGTTGGGGCCTAACCCGGTTTATCCCCTTTGTCGAGTCGAACACAATCGGACGCCTGGTGCGTCGCGAGAGCATCTCATACAGATCCTCTCCGTTGGCCACCCGCAGGTTTCCCCACACCGCGCAGCCAGGCCCACACAGTTTACACACACGATTCTTGAGTGGCACGCTCGGATCACCAAAATACCAGATCTTGTTCGCCTCACCAGCATAGAAGATCGACGGGTGCGCGCCGAGCATCACCCCTAGTAACGTCGAACCGGAGTACCTTGCAGCACTCATGAACACGACCGCCGTGTTGGCCCGGGGGGCACGGAAGTGTTCGGGCGATCCTCCCTCCACCTCATCTGCCATAACCACTCCTGATCGTTACCAGTGCAGGTGGGCTGAAATTGGCACCCTTAACGATACTACATCAAGACACTTCTCTCCACTGTAGATCACAATTATCATGAGTGGTAGCATCTTAATCTCCACCTGACCCACCGGTACCCAAAGAAAGGATCATCGATTCCGATGTTGACCACCGGCAGACGATCAACAATTGCTCTTGTGGGATGGCCGCGGCAGGGTCACGCTCTGCCTGGTTCAGAACAATTCCGCTAGAGATGCGACGGGTCGGGCTAGTCTTCCGCACAGTCGGGGAACGCACAAGTCAAGCTGCCTACGAACTTGCCATCGAGCACATTCGACCCGACGAGGTCCACGTGATCGAGAGCGTGAGGCCGTTCAGCGAGGCATTGCGGCGCAGCCTCCAGATCGACTTCTCATGCGACGCCGTCGTGTTCATGGACGCCGACTGCCTCATCACCGAGGACATCACCGGCGTTCTGCAGTCCGAGCAGCGCCCCTACGTGGACTCCCTCGTCCTGGACAAGTTCCGCGGCTACGTGCAAGCCGGGGTCCACCTCACCCGGATCGACGTGGTCCAAGCCATGCGCGACGTAGAGATCACCGATGAAGATAAGGAACTGGTAATCAGTGCCGAGCATGTGGTGCGCCGAGCGGCCATGCGCCGCCTCGGGCTGCCCTACGCGCGCCGACCCCTGCCGATACTGCACGACTTCTGCCAGTTCCACCGAGACATCTTCGCCAAATACGTGCTGCGGGAACTGCGCTGCCGCACCCCCTACCAACGCCTCAAACTCGACTCCTACCACGAGGACTGGGAGCTGAACCCGCACGATGTCGACTACCAGGTGGCCCGCCAGGCGATCGCCTACTCCCGGCGGCACCTGCCCGGGGACGCCGACTCGGCGAGAACGGCCCGCTTCCTCGCCGACCTGCCCCAGGCTGCCTCGCAGGTATTACGGCGGACCGGCATTGCGGAGAAACCCCCGCTGACCCGCGCCCAGGCCGTCCAGCAGGCCGCCACCGTCCGGCCCGCACGCAGACAGTTGTCCGGGCCCGGCAAGATCTTCGGAATCGGGCTCGCACTGACCGGCACCACCAGGCTTACCGCCGCACTGACCAGACTTGGGTTCGCGGTGCTCCACGCACCCGACGACTGGAGCACTCTGGGCGAGCTGCAAGCCGGGCAGTACGACCTTTCCCTGCTGGCGCACTTCGACGGCGCCGTGGAGACCATCGCCCCGTTCTTCGCTCCGCTCGATCGTCAGTTCCCCGCCAGCAAGTTCATCCTCACAGTTTGTGACACCGACGCATGGCTCGCGGCGATGGCTGCGCGCTGGGGCACCCAGCCCGTCTTCGATCCGGCTGCCAGACAGCCCGGCGACCTCGCCGACCGCCAGCGCTGGCTGCACGAACGGAGCTATTGCACCATCCAGTATGACCCCGACCGCCTGGCCCGCGCTTACACCAGGCACACCCACGAGGTCCGCGCGTACTTCCGCGACCGGCCCGAGAGCCTGCTGATCATCGACTTCAGCTCGGGAGCCGGGTGGGACGCATTATGCGAATTCCTGGGAGTCCCGCCACCACGTAATCATTTTCCTGAACCGTAACGAACAGTTTCCTGAGCGCCGAGCTTACCGCAGTCGGGCCTTCGGATACGCCTCGTCCATCGCGACCTGGGTAGGTGTGTAGGGGAAGGGTATATCCGGTGGCGGGTACCCGAGGAAAGGCGCAAGTTTCTCCCAGCTCTCACCACCGACGATGTCAAGCACGAGCAGATCCCCAGGCCGATCGTGGAAGTACGCACGGACCCGGGCCAGATGGTCGTCGTAGACGCGAGCCAGCCGCTCCCGGTTGAACTCATAGCAGCCGAAGACCGCCGCCCGTAGGAAACCGCGCACACGCATAGCACTCATATCCTCATACCCTGGTATGACTACAGGTTTTCCTCGCCAGTGGTCTTCCATCGAGCGTAGCCAGTCTTCTTTCGCCCGAACCGTGAGGACGAACCGAGAGCCCGGATGAAGCGCGTCCAGTTCGGCGAGAAACGGGATGGTCACGATGTCGGTCAGACCGTCGTAGTGTTCCAGCAACGGGAAACGCCCGTCGCCGCGAGCCATCGCCGCAAAGCTTTCCCGATCGGTCGGATAATGAGCAACATCGAGGCCCAAAAAGTGCAGAGCCACGGTGAGGCTTTTAGTGCCGGTCCGCGATAATCCCAGCCCAAACACCTTTGGTCGTTTTCCGGACGGGCCGCGCGTCTCCGCGGTCGTGTTCACCATGCGGCGTACCCCCTGGAGGTGACGGATCGAGAGGGACAGCACGACGATTATGCCATAACGGAGCGACCGCTGCCGGTGTATCACCGCCATGACCATCGACCAGGGAGGGGCAAGGTTGTCCCTGGTGACCGTCTAAGATTTCGCCATGGTCGATCATGACGAGTACTACGCTGAGCGGTTCGCCGAGTTCTATGACGCCTGGTTCAGTATGCTGCCCGACACTGAGGGGACCGTGGCTTGCCTGGCCGAGCTGGCTGGTTCCGGGCCGGTGCTGGAGTTGGGCATCGGCACCGGCCGGGTGGCGCTTCCTTTGCAGGAGCATGGCTTGGAGGTCCATGGGGTTGATGGCTCGGAGGCGATGGTTACCCAGCTGCGGGCCAAGCCGGGGGGAGACGGGATCCCGGTAACGATCGGCGACTTCAGCGAGGTCCCCGTCGAGGGGACTTTCTCATTGGTGTTTTTGGCCAGCGGGACGTTTTTTGAGTTGCCGTCGGCAGAGGCGCAGCTGCGCTGCTTTCAGAACGTCGCAAAAACTCTTGCTCCAGACGGCCTATTCGTGTTCGACTCGCTGATGCCGGACGCCTCGAGAAGCTCCAACAACCAGGAGATACGAATCGTTCCGACGCGAGGAAACCAGCTCATCCTGCAGTGCCGGCAGTATTATCCGCACGAGCAACGCTACACTTCCGATTACGTCATCATACGTGACAATGATGTACGACATATGCAAGTAAAGTTCAGGTACGCGTGGCCAGCCGAGTTGGACCTCATGGCGAGGTTTGCGGGGCTGCGCCTGCGGGACCGGTGGGGCAACTGGCGGCGGGGTCCCTTCACAGCCGCCAGCACCCACCACGTAGCGGTATATGAATTCCCCAGGTAAGAGGCCCAGCATGAAAATCATGCCGAGACGGAGCCGCAAGTGTCGGGCAAACGGTCGTCCCTGCGGGTCGCACTCGTGTGCCACCGCCATCACCTGAGCGGGCACCAAGGTCACATCTACCACGCTCTCGCCCAGCGATTCATCCTCACCCAGGTGGTCGTCGAAGAGGACGGGTGGCCGCAGCGCCTGTCCGACCTTCCCGAGGGCGGGGAGTTCGACGCGATCCTCTGGCGGGTGAGGTTCCGGGAATTGCGACATCGGACCCCGTTCGACTGGGAAGCCTATCCCGGATCTCGGATAATGCTCGACCACGACACCTGTCGCAATTATTCGGATCTGTGGCCCGAACCGTGGAATTCAGGATTCCATGGGGCATGGCCCCCGGTTATCCGCCATCAGGGGTTCGATCTCGTCTTGGTGTCCGGGAAGAGCGTCTGCGCGCGTCTGCGCGACGATGGCGTGCCCGCGGTGTGGATGCCCAAGGCATATGCGGCGAACTGGCTGTTCGACACCGGCGCAGACAGACAGGGAATCGGCTACTATGGGGCTCTGTACCCCGCGCGGCGGGTGATGCTAAGTCACCTCGACCGATCGTCGGTCGCCGTGCGCCGGTTTCAGTGTCCGGAAAGCGAGCTGAACGATCATCTGAACCGCTGCCTCGGCGTGATCATCTGCAACATGGGTGGACCCCTTGAGGGCAGAATTGGTGACGAGCCTAATCAATTTTACCCGAACGGATTTACATTCGCACCCGAGGCCATGCTCAAGAACTTCGAGGTCGCCGCCGCCGGAACCGCTCCCTTCTGTGACCCCACCCCCGATCTGGCCGATCTCGGCTTCCTCGACGGACACACCGCCGTGGTCTACTCGACCTTCGACGATCTCGCCGACCGGATACACGCCTACCTGGACCAGCCCGACCAGCTACGCGAGATCGGTCGCCGAGCCGCCGACCTGGTTCGCGCGCGACACACCTGGGATCATCGAGTGGCGTTCCTGGAGAAACTGCTCCACAGCCCCAACCCCGCCTCCTCAGAACTATCGTGGGAACTCACAACCAGCCGAATCCAGGGTGAAAATCTATAATGGCCGAGCCTTGCGCATCACCAAGCAGCCAGAATTTCTCCGGCGCCTCCAAGCATGTAAGAGCCGATACGTGTCGCAGTTGTGAAGCGTATGCCAGAAGAGCGTGGGCCTGGAGCCCGACATCCCCGCTCGGGAGGTTCACCGGCGACGCGCGATTGGCCCGCGTGAACGCCTCGATCTCCGCGGCTGCGCGTGGTGAAGGTCCTATGGTGTAGGGGAGGTCAGCGTAAGCATATGCCACTACGTCGGCAATACTCCTGAGAGCCAACGGCCATATCCTCCCTAGCGCTCGGTGGTCTGCATGCGTGCTGCCGATAGGCCCGATGACGGTGGTCGGCCCGAGTGACAGTATCGTGCTCCTCAGCGCGTCAGCGATCTCGTCGTCATCACGCTTGGAATGATACTGATCGTCCAGAAAGTCGAGATGCACCGCGTCCGCCCCCAAGATATCAAGGGCTCGTTGGTCTTCTCGGTGGCGCGACAACACCGCTTCTTGAGAAGTCGCAAAACCACAGGAGCGATCGTAGCGGGTCAGGCCAGGCCCATCCGGGATTCCCGCGAATACCGTGACGACCACAGTCCCCGGACTTGCCGCGAGAAACCGTCCTACTGACAATACTGCGTCGTCGAGATGTGGCGACAGTACAACCGTGTGCACACCCGCGCCCTCAGCCATGGTCGCCGACTCCGAATGCTATCCGAACGGATGCGGCGGATGGCCGCTGCCGGCCGGCTCTCTGGCCGGTAGCGGGCGCGCACCGGGCGCGACCACCCGCATGACCGAGACGCCGGCAGCGCGGGCACTCGGTGTGGTCGTGTCTACCGCGACCACTTCCTCGCCGGTGTGCTCGGCGAGGAGGGAGGCCAGGTCCGGCTCCGGGACGGTGCAGGCTGACACCACACCGGCCTCATGATCCGTGCTGGCCTTGGACCGCCAGTGGGCAAGGCTGCTTCCACTACGGAAAGCGGCAACGGCGTGTTCCAAGGCACCCCGCGGCGACAATGCGCCGGTTTCCTGGCCCATCTCCTCCCCAGCGCGCCCGGCGACGGCCGTGCCCATGCTCCATCGCACCATCAGCGCCTCGTACGCGGCGACCACCACCCCAGGGCGAATCCCCGTGTGCCCCCGGTCCGCCACGCAGCGGGCGCCGAAGGACTGCTCGCGCTCCCCCTCGGTATGCAGGCACACGACAACGCCTGCCGTGGTTCCCGGACCGGGCAGAATCAGGGCGGTCGCGCACGCCCCGAGTCCACCCGTGACCTTGTCCAGCGGAGGGTCAAGCGGTGGGTCGGGCAGGACAGTCACTGGGCCGGTGCCGTACCAGCTGCGCCACACCAGGTCACGCTCCAGCACCTCCAGCAGGCTATGGCGAACGGCCGCCGCGGGTGAGGGATGCGCCGACACTCCGGTGGAGCCGGCCCGCGGCACCGCGCGGCACCCGGGCGGGGGCCGGTGGTGCAGGAACGCAGCACCCGCCGGTACCAGTACCTCCCGGCGGGTGAGCAGCGACTCTCCCGGCACCCACAACAGCGGTGCTTGCCGGAGTGCCGCTACGCCGGGCTCGCGCCAGCAGGCGGGATCGAGCGCGGTCAGCCCCCGCCGGCGCAGGTCGTCGAACGAGGCGACCAGCTCAGCCCGAGACTCCGCGGCGCGCCCGCTGAGAATGTTGCTGACGCGCTCGATCAGCTCGCCCCGGGCCCGCAGGACTACCGAGGCGGTGTCGTCTCCTGCGGCCGACCCGATCACCACCGGCGCCCCACCGCTGGCGGAGGTAGAGCCGAAGGCGGGCGAGCGCATCGCCACCCGCCCGAACACCACCTCCGGGCTGTGCGGAAACGGTGAGAAGACCTGCACGTCGGCACGGGAAAGCTGGTCCGGCACAGCCGCGGCGCTCACCTGGAACCGGTTCCGGTCATGCCGCGGGGATGCTTCGCGCCTGGCTCAGCAGGTCCCCGGCCTCAGCCACAAGCTCCTGTCCGTACCCGGTCAGCGCATCGGCCTGGCTCTGGATCGTCGCCAACGCTTGATCTGCCTGGCCTCGGAGCACGTCCCGCCTCACCTTCAGGGCATGCCGCTCGGAGGTGTCGAAGGCGCCGGACGGTAGGAGCCGGTCGTACAGGCTGACGCTGCGCACCAGGACGACGAGCTGCTGGAACAGCCCGGACAGCGGACGCGGGTCGGACCGCAGCGGAGTGGCCAGCAGCGCTGGAGCGCCCTGGCCCACCTCGTCGATCAGGAAGGGATGCGACAGGGCCGCGACGTTGAACCGGTTGTGGGTCCCCTCGTGAACCAGGGCTTCGGCCAACCGGACGGAACCCGGCAGCCCGGTACGGCTAGGTTCGAGCCGGCGCCGGTTGATGAACACCACGCCGTGGGTGGTGAAGTCGGTGTAGCCGTCGATGTGCAGGCCCGCCAGCAGAGCCACCTGTCGCACCACGAGGGACGCCTCCGCCAGCATCTGTGGCCACACCTCGGCGAGCAGGCACCCGGCCGCGCAGAAGACGTCCCGTTCATCCTCTCGCCACTGGCCGATTTCCATCTGGCCGATTTCCATCTGGCCGATGTCCATCGATGCCGGCCCGGGTGGCGTGCCGGGCTTGCGTGGCAGGGCCGCCAGCGCCCGCACCAGGCTCTCCCGCAGGTGCGCTTCCGGACCGGTCAGATCCACCGGCCAGCTCCGGCATCGACAACCACGCGCCCGCCCAGCGCTGAGCCGGGCGCCGTCGGTGACCTGGCGGGCCCGCTCGTCGAGCGCCCGCGGATCCCGGTCCGCCTTTGCGGTACGGGCGGACTGCTGCGCAGCGTAGGTGAACGCCACAAAGCCGGGATACGTCAGATCCTCGTCTCCGGGAAGCGCGGAACTGGGTCGGATCCTCTCCAGAATTGTTCGCACCAGTCGGATGAGTTCCGCGGTCTCCTGTATCGCCTGTTCACGGTCGGGCGAGATACCCATATGCTGACCCCTCCAGCACGGTCGGCCCCGATGTCGGGAGGGCCCGGCTCAGCCGGGCCCTCCCGGTTCAGATCACTCGTCTGGGAGATCGACGAGAAGCGCGCACTCGGGTAGTTCCTCCGTGACCTGCTCAATCTCAGGTGTAGGTTCCATGTCCAGGTTGCCCTTCCTCTGGGTATGGCGACGGTCGAGCCACCACGTGCTACAACTCCACAGTAAGTGCGAATTTCTGCATAAAGAATAGCCCAGGTTAGTGGCCGCCTAACACGTTCGAGTGGGTGCGTGTGACTGCGGGTATCCGTTGTCTCCACCGCGGTCCCAGCAGGCTTCGACAGCCCCAGCGCCGAACTGCTCCTCATACAGCCGCGCATACACCCCGCCACTGGCGAGCAGCTCCTCGTGGGTACCCCTCTCGGCAATCCGGCCGGCGTCGATGACGTAGATGACATCAGCCGCGCGGATCGTGGACAGCCGGTGCGCGATCGCGATCGTGGTCCGCCCGGCCATCAGCGGCGCCAACGCGGCCTGCACCAGCCGCTCATTGACGGTATCGAGTGCGGAGGTGGCCTCGTCCAGGATCAGCACCCGGGGGTCTTTAAGGATCACCCGGGCGATCGCGATGCGTTGCCTTTCCCCACCGGACAAGCGATAGCCACGCTCACCAACCACGGTGTCATACCCGTCGTCGAATTCCAGAATCCGGTGATGGATCTGGGCGGCGCGCGCGGCAGCCTCGATGTCGGCGTCACTAGCGTCGAAACGGCCGTAGGCGAGGTTGGCACGAATGCTGGCGTGGAACAGATAGCTGTCCTGGGTGACCATGCCGATGGTCTGGGCCAGGCTGGCCTGGGTGGTCTGGCGGACGTCGATCCCGTCGATACGCACCGCACCTCGGGTTGCCTCATACAGGCGCGGAATGAGGTAGGAGAGGGTGCTCTTGCCGGCCCCCGAGGGTCCGACCAGCGCGACGAGCATGCCGGGGGCGACGTCAAAAGAGACCCCCCGCAGCGCCCACCGGTGCTCGGTGACTGACCGGCTGCCGTTGGTCGACCCATTCGGCGACATCGGTGCTGCGCCGTCGTAGCTGAACCACACGTCATCCAGCTGAACCGCGCCGCGGGCAGGAGTCGGCAGGGGTACGGCGGTGGGGCTGTCGATGATGTCGGGTGTCAGGGCCAGGTAGCCATACACCCGGTGGAACAGCGCCAGCGAGCTGGAGACCTCCGTCGCGGTGCCCAACAGCTGCGAGAGTGGGGTGAACGATTGGAACTGCAGCGAGGTGAAGGCGACCAGCGTGCCCGGTGAGACGTCCTGGGCGAAGCCGGCGACCAGGTAGATCAGCGCCGGAGTGAGGGAAAAAAATGTCACGACCCCTATGGAGAAACCCTGCTTGATCATCTGCTGGCGGACCTGCAGGGCAGTGAGGCGCTCGTTCTGGGCGGCGTAGCGGGCGGTCTCAGCAGCCTGACGACCGAAGATCTTGGTCAGCAGTATCCCGGAGACCGACAGGGTCTCCTCGACGATCGCGCTCATGTCAGCCAACGCCACCTGAGTCTTCGCGCTGACCCGGCGCCGGGCCCGCCCAGCCACGAGGGCCTGCCAACCGAACAGCGGCAGTATCGCCATCGAGAGCAGTGTCATCTGCCAGGACAGCATCGACATCGCGGCGATCGTGGAGATCAGGATCACCGTGCTGGACAGGATCGTGGACGCGGTGTCGGTGATAGCGGTCTGTAGCCCGCCGACGTCGTTGGCTAGCCGGGACTGGATCTCACCGGTACGGGTGGCGGTGAAAAACCGCAGCGACAGCGCCTGCAGCTGGGTGTAGAGCCGGGAGCGCAGATCCGACATGACCTGCTGGCCGACCGTGTTAGTCAGGTATGCCCGCCAGACACTGAGCCCCCCTGCGACGATCGTGATCGCGATCATCAAGCCGACCAGCAGCCCAAGCAGGCCGACGTTCGGGCCGCCGGGTACGAACAGCGCCTGGTCGAAGACCACCTTGACCAAGAGCGGGTTGGCCGTCCCAAGCCCGGCGGTGACCAGAATCAACACCCCGACCAACCCAACTTTGCCCCGGTAAGGCCGGAACTGACCGGCCACCCAGCGCAGCAGTCGCGGATCCTCCCCTTTGGCGCCAGTCACGCTCTCGTCGCGACTACCGTTGATGCTGCCCTGGACTATCCGATCCCCGTCTTGGAGACCACGCACCATCGGTGGATTCCCCCCCACCCATCCAACCTAACAGGAAGAACGCAGATACGTGGGAATTCCACGATATCTCGTGTATTTGGATCGGAATTACGTAAGCGGCGACCCGTCAGGTCTGGCGCGACCCGCTATCCAGCGCAGCGCGAGTGGGTAACCGTCGACACCCAAGCCGACGATGACTCCGGAGGCGATGGCCGAAATGTAACTGTGGTGCCGGAATGGCTCACGTGCGTGCACATTACTGATGTGCACCTCCACCAGCGGCGCCGACAGCTGCGCGGCGGCGTCCCGGACGGCGATCGAGTAATGCGTCCACGCCGCGGCGTTGAGCACCACGGGGGTCCCGGTGTCGGCGGCCTCGTGCAGCCAGCTCATCAGGACGCCCTCGTGGTCGGTCTGCCGCACGTCCACCTCGAGCCCCAGCTCCGCTCCGGCCCGCTGGCACAGCGCCACCAGGTCGCCATAACTGGTCGCGCCGTAGACGTCGGGCTCACGGGTCCCGAGCCGGCCCAGGTTCGGCCCGTTGAGCACCAGCACCTTCACGTCGAGCCCCCCGTCATCTCGGACCCGCCGCCCCGCTGGCCACCGCGGCGTAGGCCTCAGCGAGCAGCGCCGGGTCCGGGTCCTCCAACCGCCCAGGTTTGGCCAGGTCGTCGAGCACCACGAAGCGCAACATCCCCGACCGGGATTTCTTGTCGTTGCGCATGCCCTCGAGCAGTTCAGGCAGCGCGTCGGCGTCGTAACTGGTGGGCAGGCCGATCGAGCTGAGCAGCCGGCGATGCCGCTGCGCGGTGGCGTCGTCCAGCCGCCCGGCGAGCCGGGCCAACTCGGCCGCGAAGACCATGCCGACGCTCACCGCAGCGCCGTGCCGCCACCGGTAGCCCTCCCGACGCTCCAGGGCATGGCCCAGGGTGTGCCCGTAGTTGAGCACCTCGCGCAGGTGGGACTCGCGCAGATCGGCGGCCACCACGTCGGCCTTCACCCGGATCGCGCGGACGATCAGATCCTCCAGCACCGGGCCGGAGGGGTCCAGCGCGGCGGCCGGGTCGGTCTCGATCCGCTCCAGGATCACCGGATCGGCGATGAACCCCGCCTTGACCACCTCGGCCATCCCGGCAACGAGTTCGGCTCGGGGCAGGGTCTGCAGGTACGCGAGGTCCACCAGCACGGCGGCGGGCTCGTGGAACGCGCCGACCAGGTTCTTGCCCGCACCGGTGTTGATCCCGGTCTTACCGCCCACCGCGGCATCCACCATCGCCTGCAGCGTCGTGGGTACCTGCACTACCCGGACCCCGCGCAGCCAGTTGGCAGCGACAAATCCGGCGAGATCGGTGACCGCCCCGCCACCGAGCCCTACCACGGTGCCGGTGCGGTCCAGACCGACGTTCCCCAGCACATCCCAGCAGAATCCCGCCACCGACAGCGTCTTACCGTCCTCGGCGTCGGGCACCTCGATGCGGTAAGCGCCAGCGCCGTTGAACTCCAGCGCGGAACGCAACGACTCCGTGGACTCGGTCAGGGTCGGCTGGTGCACGATCGCCACGGCGCCGCCGCCCACCGCGTCCACCAGCTCTCCCCGCAGGTACCGCCCGACGATGACGTCGTAGGGCTGCGCTGTCGCCACCCGGATCCGCAGCGGCTTGGTGTCACCGGCCTGCTCCGGCCCGGCGTTCTCGTTCATTCCACTCCTCCCGCGTCGACACCCGGGGAGCATCCCACGAGCCAACCCATCTCAGCCGCGAGATCACTGGTGCAGGGTCAGCAGTACCTCTGCCGCGACGTCCTCAGCAGAACGACCAGTCGTCGGCACCACGGCTCGTGACACTGCTTCATAGACCGGTCGCCGTTCTGCGAGTAATCGTCGGAGATGTGCCCGGGGGTGCGGAAGCAGCCATGGGTGTAATGGAACCAATCCCTCGCGGCGAAGCAACTCATCTAGCTCCACGTCGAGGAACACAATATGGAAAGATTTCAGTTGCTCTTGAATTTCGGGGTTCAGTGGGGTGCCTCCGCCAAGAGCGAGCACGCCCGCATGATCAGCGAGAACAGCACCGATAAGACCACTTTCGACCTCGCTGAATCTCTCCCTACCCAGCTTGACCACCAGTTCACCAGCCGGCAGTCCGCACTCATTCTCTAAGTCATCATCGAAGTCACGAAAGGAGACACCCAGCTTGGCCGCAGCAAGTCGGCCGACAGTGCTCTTTCCGGAGCCCGGCGGGCCGATCAGGATCAGGATAGGTCCGCTCATCATGCATACCAGTCGCGCTGCCGGGAGGCGTCGGTGTACGCGCGAGCATTGCGTACCGTTTCGGGCAGCGCGTCACCCCCGAACTTCTCCAACGCGGCATCGGCGAGCACGAGCGCGACCATTGCCTCGGCGACCACGCCGGCCGCGGGGACCGCGCACACGTCGGAGCGCTGGTTGATCGCGACAGCCGCCTCGCCAGTGGCGACGTCCACTGTGGCCAGCGCACGGGGCACCGTGGAGATCGGCTTCATCGCCACCCGGACCCGCAGCACCTCTCCGTTGGTCATGCCGCCTTCAAGACCACCGGCCCGGTTGGTGGAGCGCACCACACCGTCGGGTCCAGGCGCCATCTCGTCGTGTGCCGCGCTGCCCCGGCGGCGCGCGGTGGCGAACCCGTCCCCCACCTCGACACCCTTCATGGCCTGGATACCCATCAACGCACCAGCCAACCGGGCGTCCAGGCGCCGGTCGGCGTGCACGAAGGAACCCAGACCCACCGGCAGCCCGTGCACCACGACCTCGACCACGCCGCCCAAGGTGTCACCGGCCCGCTTGGCCGCGTCCACCTCGGCGATCATCGCGGCCGAGGCCTTCTCCGACCACGCTCGGACCGGGCAGGCGTCGATTCGCTCCAGGTCACCGGGTGCGGGCAACACCCCCTCCGGGGCGTCGGCCTCCCCCAACGACACCACATGGGAGAGCACCTCGACACCCAGCGCCTGGCGCAGGAACGCCTTGGCCACCGTGCCCAGGGCGACCCGGGAGGCGGTCTCGCGGGCGCTGGCTCGCTCCAGCACCGGCCGGGCGTCGTCGAAACCGTACTTGGTCATGCCAGCCAGGTCGGCGTGGCCGGGCCGGGGCCGGGTGAGCGGCGCATTGCGGGACTGAGCGGCAAGCACGTCCGGGTCTACCGGGTCGGCCGCCATCACGGTCTCCCACTTGGGCCACTCGGTGTTGCCGATCCGGATCGCCACTGGGCCGCCCAGGGTCCGGCCGTGCCGGATACCCCCCAGCAGGTCCACCTCGTCGGCCTCGAACTTCATCCGCGCCCCGCGCCCATACCCGAGCCGGCGACGGGCCAGTTCGGCCTGCACGTCCTTGGAGGTGACCTCAACCCCGGCGACCATGCCCTCCAGCACGGCGATCAGGGCAGGGCCGTGGGACTCCCCAGCGGTGATCCAGCGCAGCACGATGCCATCCTCCCACGCGCTCCCCCCCTGCCGCTGGGCTCATGCCTTCGCGACCGCCGGCCCTGCTGGGGTGCCGGGTGGCTGAGTAACCACCACCTCGCCTCGCGCCCCACGCTGTCGCGCTCGACCTGAACGTGTACCGCACAAGGGTTCGTCTGGGATCCTTTCGCGCGCAGCTCACGCAGTCTGCTGATCGGGGTGGTATCAGCGGGACGCCGGCGAGGCTCTAATTTACATCACACCCCGTTTCCAGAGGGGAAGCCGCGATGTTCACGTACCAGTTCTGGCAGTTGGCGATCGAGCGAGCCGTCAAAACTTTCGCGCAGAACCTTCTGGCATCCACACCCGCTCGTTGGAGATGCGGGTCATCGATCGAGTCGTACACCAACCAGCTCCTGATCGAGCACCTCTGCCGCCAGGGAGATCCGCGATGCGCATAGTCGGGCACCACGCAGTCGTCATCGGCGCCAGCATGGCCGGGCTGCTCACGGCCAGGGTCCTCACCGAGACCTACGACCGCGTGACCGTCGTAGAGCGCGACATCCTGCCCGCCTGCGGTGAGCATCGTCGAGGCGTACCACAAGCCCAGCATCTGCATGGTCTGCTGGCCAGCGGCTTCGCTGCGCTGGAGACACTGTTCGACGGGTTCGCCGAGGAGATGGTGCTGGCAGGTGCGCTGCTCGGCGACATCCTGGCCGACGGCCGCTGGTACCTCGACGGCCACCACTACCGGCAGGTGCCCAGCGGCCTACACGGGCTTGTCGTAAGCCGGCCGCTGCTGGAGGGCCACGTCCTGCAGCGGGTCCGTGCTCTGCCCACGGTCCAGGTGCTGGAAGGCTGCGACGCTGCCAGCGTCGAGGTCAGCGTCGACGGCCGCCGAGTGATCGGCCTGCGGGTGCTGCCCAGAGTGGATGGCGCCACCGCGCAGATGTTGGACGCCGACCTGGTGGTGGACGCGTCTGGCCGCGGCTCGCGCACGCCGGTCTGGCTGGAGCAACTCGGCTACCCCCGACCAGCGCGCAATGAGGTCCGGGTCGGGGTCGGCTACGCGTCGCGGCGCTACCTGCTCGA
>DATHTJ010000139.1:0-10850 GCA_035463315.1 Pseudonocardiaceae bacterium | reverse complement strand
TGGGCGGGGATCGGACCCGGCGGGGTGCAGGTTCTCGATGAGGACCGGCTCGATGCCCTCACCGGGCGGCAGGGTGAACCCGAGCACCTGCGCGTAGAAGCTCAGCTCGGCGTCCAGCGCGCGCCGGATGTTCTCGCTGCGCCGAAACCCGTGTTGCTCCCCCTCGAACAGCAGGTACGCCACCGGCACCCGACGTGCGCGTAGCGCGTTCACGATTATCTCCGACTGGCCGGGCGGCACCACCGCGTCCTCGTTGCCCTGCAGCACGATCAGCGGTCGGGTGAGCTGGTCGACACGGTGGATCGGTGAGCGCTGCTGGTAGACGTCGCGCTCAGCGGGATAGCACCCCACGAGACCGTCGAGGTAGTGGCTTTCGAACTTGTGCGTCTCCGCGGTAAGCGCTTCGAGGTCCGCGACACCGTAGTAGTCCGCCCCGGCGGCAAATGGCGTGTCAGCACGGGCCAGGGCAGCGAGCGTGGTGTAACCGCCCGCGGAGCCGCCCCGAATGCAGAGCCGGCGATTGTCCACCCGGCCTTGCTCGGCGAGCCAGCGCGCCGCGGCCAGGCAGTCGACGACGTCGACTACGCCCCAGGCGCCACGCAACTGCTCCCGGTACGTGCGGCCGTAGCCCGTGGACCCGCCGTAGTTCACGTCCAACACAGCGAAACCTCGGCTGGTCCAGTACTGGACGCCTAAGTTGAGCACCGGCACCGCCGCGCTGGTCGGCCCACCGTGGATGACGACCAGCAGTGGGGGCCGTTCACCCGTCGGGCCCCGGTGCGACGCACTGGCTGTCGGGTACAGCAGCGCATGCGCCTCGCGGGGCGCCCCGTCGGCCCCGATGGACGGGAAGGTGACTGGTTCCGGCACGGACAGGTACCGGGAATCAACGCCGAGGTCCCTTGCCGGGCGCAGCGCCACGCATTCCCCCGTGTGCACGTCGAAGCGGTATACGCCAGGCTCGGTGGTCGGTGTGCCGGCCACCATGAGCACCGTGCCGTCCTCCGCGGCGCGGACCTTCCCCATCGCCGAGAACGGCAGCTCCAGGTCGGTGACGGTGCCGTCGGCCTGCCGTACGGCAAGCCCATCGTAACCGCCTGACCAGCGGGCGAAGACAACCTCGCCGCCGGGCAGCACCGCGTACCGCGCCGAGCCCAAGGTCCAGCAGGGCTCGCCGATCTCGGCTGCGATCTCGACCACCGACCGCACCGCGTCGCCGTCCCACCGGTAGAGGTTCCACCAGCCGGTGCGGTCACTGACAAACCACAACGATCCATCCTGCTGCCAGCTCGGCTGCGACACCGACTCCCCCGGCCCACCCGCCACCACCGTTTCTTGCCCGGTGACGAGGTCACGGACCACGAGCTCGGTGCCATCCCACGGCATCGATGGGTGGTCCCACTGAATCCAGCACAGCGCCCCGCCATCGGGCCGCAGCCGCGGAGCGACGACGAAGTCGGGACCGGACACCAGCACCTCGGGCGCGGCTGGGGAACCAGCCGGGTGCGCAGCAAGCCGTACCACCTCATTGCGCACCTGACTGGCTCCCCGGCCTCCCCGCGGGTGGTGCTCGCGGATGCAGAAGATCCACTGGCCGTCCGGGCTCAGGTCGGCGTCGGCGTAGCGGTCGCCGCGAGCCAGCTCGGGTTCCGGCGTGATCGGCCTGGGCTCACCGCCGGGGTCCAGCCGGTATACGCGCTGATCGGCCCATTCAGCGAACCACACCACTCCGCCGCGTACCCACCAGGACGCACCGCCGTACTCGTGCACGGCGGTACGCGCGTACGCGCCAGCGGGGAGCAGGTCGGTGGCGCTGCCGTCGGCGGCACGCCGGACGAGTTGGGTACGGCCGCCCTCGGCAGGGCGCTCCTCCGCCCACAGCACGTCGTCCCCGTCGACCTGCACGTCGGAGATCCGGACTGCGCTCTGCACGACGAGTGCGGAGGTGATCGGGGTAGGCCAGGAACCGAACGGCAGGATCGTACGCTCCGGAGTGCTCATTCCGGGCACGCTAATGCACCCCGTTTAACGCCTTCTACCTGCCTCTATACCGCAACGTCCAGGGGCTCAGGCCCACCAGCCGAACCAGAGCACCCCGGCCGCGATCACCAGGACGGATCCAGAAGCCAGCGCCGCGAAGGTGCCCCGGAACCGGTCGGCCACCAGTTGCAGCGCCACAGTGGCCAGCGCCGCGGCCGCGTGCCCGACAACGGTCGCCATGCCCGGGCCGGGACGGCCTGACGTACCGGCCAACCACTGCGCCGCGCACACTGCAAGTGCAAGCCCGACCAAGCCGCCTGCCAGCGTGCCGGACAGTCCGCGCAGGGTGCGCATACCGGCGGTCACGGTGCGAGCAGGGCCCACGGCTGGAGATCCGGTGCACTGGCGCGGCCCTCGGGGCAGTGCCGTCGGAAGTCGCACCACGAACAGGCCCGGCCGGGCGCGGGCGGGAACAGGGTCTCGGCATCGCCTCCCGCCGCCAGGGTGTCAGTGGCCAGCGCGATCTCGTCGGCTGCCTCCTCGGCACGCTGCAGGTGCCTGCGCAGCGACTGCTCGGTGTGCTCCCATCCGGCGACGGTGCCCGTGGGCACATGATGCAGCTCGACCCGGTGGCACTCGCGGCGCAGCGTGCGTCGCGCCGCGAAAGCGTAGAGCGCCAGCGCCTGCGAACCGCGGGCGTCATCGACGGTGAGCCCGTGCCGACCGGTCTTGTAGTCCACCACGACCAGCTCGCCGTCTCGCTCGTCGATGCGGTCCACCCGCCCCTCCGCAACGATCCGCTGGGTCGGCGCGGAGACCCAGCGCTCCACCCCCACCGGATCGAGGTCGGGATCCAGCTCATCGACGTATCGGGCCACCCAGTCCTGCGCGCGGCTGCGATAGTCAGCGGCCTGCGCCTCGTCGGCGAAACCCTCCCCGGACCAGTGAGTGGCCACCAAAGCCGCCGCGGTGTGCGAACGGCGCCGCCCGGGGGCCAGGTCGAACAACGCCCGCAGGGCCGTGTGCACCACCGCTCCCAGCGTGTTATGCGCCCAAGCCCCGCCCCGCGAAGGCGCGGGCCGGTCCAGGTAGGCCATCCGGTAGCGCCGGCGGCAGCCGGTCCACGCGGCGAGCTTGGCGGGGGTCACCCGCACCAAGGGTCGGGGCAGACCGCCGAGGTCCAGCTCCCCCTGCGCTCGCTGTGCCATCGTGTCCACCGTACTCACTCATCCGCCGGATCCTCACCCGCCAGTCGACTCATCGGCTCAGCCGCCGACCGCGGCGATGCAGCTGCGAGCCGCCAGCTCCTCGATCCGTTCCAGTGCCTCCGGGTCGGTGGTCTCCTGGCCCAGGTACGCCGTCTTGTTCGCGCCGTGGTAATCGCTGGAGCCGGTGGTCAGCAGGTCCAGTGCGACCGCGAGATCGCGCAGCGCTGCGCGGTCCTCGCCAGTGTGGTCGGGATGGTCGACTTCTACCCCGGCGAGCCCTTCGGCGGCCAGCTCATCGATCACACCGGGGCCGACCACCGGCCCGCGGCGGCGAGCCATGGCGTGTGCCAGCACCGGGACCCCCCCTGCTGCGCGAACCATCCGGACCGCCACACTGACGTCGGTGTCCGCCCGACCTGTGTAGTAGCGGCCTCCGGTGACCAGGTAGCGCCGGAATGCCTCGTCCACGCTGCCCACGACACCGGCCGACACCAGTGCCCTGGCCAGGTGCGGTCGACCAGCTGAAGCGTGCTGCGGTAGGTCGTCGAGCAGTGCGTCGGGATCCACCGGGAAGCCGTCGGCGGCCATCCGCTGCGCCATGGTGTGCAACCGCACCCGGCGCTCCTCGCGCAGCCGGGCCTGCTCGGCCATGAGCGCCTCTGAGGCAGGGTCGAACAAGTACCCGAGTAGGTGAACCGAGATGTGCCCACCCCGGCCGTCCGGCGCGGTGCAGGAGAACTCCGCGCCGCGGATCAGTCGCACACCCGCGGGCACAGCGTCAACGGCCTCGGCCCATCCTGCGGTGGTGTCGTGGTCGGTCAACGCAATCACGTCGAGACCGGCCGCAACGGCGGTCGCGACAAGCTCGGCGGGGGTATCGGTTCCGTCGGAGGCGGTGGAGTGAGTGTGCAGGTCGATACGCACGACTACCAGTCTCCGGGAGTGCCGCAGGGGCTGCCCCGCAAGGTCACTTCGCGAGCGTCCGGCGCCTGCGGGGAAGCGGCCCCAGCATGCCCGAACGAACGCGACCCCCACCCCCGGGCGGCTTACCCCCGGCCTGCTTCTTCTCACCGAAGATCAGCTCGGAGATCGCATCGAAGACCGCCTCGGGTTTGGGCAGGTACTCGACCTTCTCAAGGTCCTGCTTCTGTCCGGCCGACTCCACCCTGAGCGTGCCGTAGCCGAGCAACCGGCCGCCCGCAGTTCGCAGGTAGCTCATGTCGGTCACCTTCGTGATCGGCATCATGGAGATCTTCGTCACGACGAGACCGCTAGAGATCATGAACCGCTTGTCGGTGACGATGATGAGTTCGATCCACCACTCCAGCACCTTCCAGACGAAGCGCAGCAGCATGGCGATCGCGAGATACCAGAGCACCGTCTGCACCACCCACAGGTCGTCACCGACCAGCTGAGACAGCACAAACGCCACTACCACGACACCGAAGGTCTGCAGCAGCACCGTCAGCAGGCTGGCCCAGTGCCGCCGCACCCGGATCACCCGCCGCTCCACGGTGGGGTCGAGCAGGTACTCATAGGGATGCCGACCGAAAATCGCCATGTCAACGCCGCCTGAACAGAGACCGCATGAAGGTCAGGGTACTACCGTCCCTACTGATGGCAGACTCACGCGCGCAGATCACCCGGTGTGTCGGCGCAGTGGTGTTCGACGGCGCAGGAAGGGTGCTGCTGGTGCGGCGAGCCAACGAACCGGGACGGGGGCGTTGGTCGGTGCCTGGCGGCCGGGTAGAAGCTGGCGAGACCGACCAGCATGCGGTGATCCGCGAGGTGGCCGAAGAGACCGGGCTGGAAGTCGAGATCACCCGTCGGGTGGGAGGAGTGCGGCGCTGCGCGCCTGACGGCAGAGTCTTCGATATCCATGACTACACCTGCCGGGCAACGGGTGGGACACTGCACGCAGGCGACGATGCTGACGATGCCCGCTGGTGCGACCGGGACACCCTGGCGAGCCTGCCGATTGTGGACGGGCTCGTCGAAGCACTCACCGAGTGGGACTGCCTGCCACCCGGTCCCACGGCGCACAGCCGGGGTTCGTGACCGCCAGGCTGAACCGATGCGACCTCCGGAGTGCCGGACTGCGTCCTGGTGGTCAGTGGTGACGCCCGCCACGCCCCGCTCCGCCGCTCTACGCCGATATGCGGACGGATCCGGGCGAGCACCGACAATGTCGGACGCATCCAGCCACCCGCCGCAGACTCTTGGCGTACGAGGAGACGATCGTCAACCCGTGACGACACAGCCGGAGCTGGTCTGGTACGTCAGCTATGGGTCGAACATGTATGCCGACCGGTTGACATGCTATGTCACGGGCGGAGCACCGCCTGGAGCGCAGCGCACCTACTCCGGTTGTCGCGATCGCCGACCGCCGCGCCGCACCATCGGCTGTGAAATCACTGGCGGGGTCTACTTCGCAACGGAATCGCAGGTCTGGGGTGGTGGGCGCGCCTTCTACGACCCAGAACTTGTCGGCACGGCAGCCGCCCGAGCTTACCTGATCACCGCCGAGCAGTTCACCGACATCGCCGCGCAGGAGATGGGCCGCGGCACTGGCGTAGACACTGACCTCGGACCAGTTCTTGTGACAGGCCGAGTCGAGCTTGGTCCCGGGCGCTACGAGACCCTGCTGCACGTCGGTGACCTCGATGGGCACCCGTTTCTGACCTTCACCGCCCCTTGGCATGCCGACGACGTGCCCTGGACGGTTCCCTCTGCGGCCTATCTGCGGATGCTGGCGGCGGGACTGCGCGAGGCGCACGGATGGAATGTTCACCGGGTGGCCGACTACCTCGCCCACTTGCGCGGGGCGCGTGGGCACTGGACTCCGGCCACCATCGCCGGGCTGTCACCAGCGATGGGCGGCCCCCGCTCTGCCTAATCCAGGAATGACGCCTCCGATACCTGAAGGCACCGGCTTCTCCGGCGCCAGACGCCTTCCTCGTGGCCCTGGCCATCGAGCGGGGGTGCGAAGGGGTGACCGCCGATCTGGACTTCGCCCGGTTTCCCGGGCTGCGCTGGCGGCACCCGCTCAGCACGTGATCAGGTGGTCGCGGTACCCGGGTCCATGACCAGCTTGGCCAGCAGGTCGCGCGCCTGCTCGGCATGCCGCGGCTGGCACAGCACGTCGTAACGCCCAGCGACCAGTTGGCTTGCCGACGCGAAGTCCCGCCGACCGCGGGTCGAGGCGTAACCGACGGTCGCGAACACCGTCCCAAACACCGCGCCGGTGGTCACGCCCACCAGGATCGGGATGACGCCGGCCCCGGCTTGGGTAGCGAACAGGCTGAGCAGCACTCCGACGAACAGGCCGAACCAGGCGCCCGATGCGGCCCCCTGGGTCAGCACCCGACCCCAGGTCAACCGTCGCAGCACCCGCTCGACCAGCATGAGGTCCACGCCGACGATGGTGACCTCGGCAACCGGAAAGTGGTTGTCGGCGAGATGGTCCACGGCGCGCTGCGCCTCTGCGTAGGTGGCGTAGGAGCCGATCGGCCAGCCGGTGGGTGGGGTAGGCAGGCCGGGCATCTGCCCCTGGCTGCTGAACGGGCTGGTCACAGTGCATCACCCCTGGGTGCGGAGATATCCCATCATGCCACCGCTCATGCGCACGGCCCCGATTCCGGATCAACTTCGCGCAGCGTACTCCCGTAGCAGCCCCTTGCTGATGATTGTCTTCTGGATCTCGCTGGTACCCTCACCGATGAGCAGGAATGGCGCCTCGCGCATCAGCCGCTCGATCTCGAACTCCTTGGAGTAGCCGTACCCCCCGTGGATGCGGAAAGCGTCCTCGGTGACCTCCTTGCAGTATTCGCTGGCCAGCAGCTTCGCCATCCCGGTCTGGACATCGTTACGCTCGCCGGAGTCCTTGAGCCGGGCGGCGTTGACCATCATCAGGTGCGCGGCCTCGACCTTGGTCGCCATCTCGGCGAGCTTGAACGCGATCGCCTGGTGCTGCGCGATTGGCTTGCCGAAAGTCCGGCGCTGCTGGGCGTAGCCGACCGCGAGCTCGAAAGCGCGAATGGCGATGCCACAGGCCCGGGCAGCAACGTTGACCCGCCCCACCTCGACACCGTCCATCATCTGCGCAAAGCCCTTGCCGGGAGCGTCGCCGAGCACCTTGTCAGCGCCGATGCGGTAGCCGTCGAACACCAGTTCGGTGGTGTCGACCCCCTTGTAACCCATCTTGTCGATCTTGCCAGGCACGCTGAGCCCCGGGACCACCTCACCGTAGCCGGTGGGCTTGTCCACCAGCAGCGTGGTGAGGTTGTGGTGCGCCTTCGCGGCGCCCTCGTCGGTCTTGACCAGAGTGGCCACCAGGGTCGACGTGGCGCCGTTGGTCAGCCACATCTTCGCGCCGTCGACGACATAGTGATCCCCGTCGCGCCTGGCCCGGGTCTTGATCGCCGCGACGTCGGAGCCCAGTTCCGGCTCGGACATGGAAAAAGCACCGCGAACACTTCCCTCGGCCATCCTGGGTAGGTAGTGCTGCTTCTGCTCGTCGGTGCCGTGCTGGCAGATCATGTGCGACACGATGAAGTGAGTGTTGATCACGCCGGAGACGCTCATCCAGCCCCGGGCGATCTGTTCCGCGACCAGCGCGTAGGTCAGCAGCGACTCACCCAGACCGCCGTACTCCTCAGGGATGGTGAGCCCGAACAGGCCCATCTCCCGCATCCCGTCGACGATCTCCTGCGGATAGGTGTCGGTGTGCTCCAGCTCCTGGGCGACCGGGATGATCTCCTTGTCCACGAACGACTTGACAGTGGACAGGATCTCCCGCTGGATCTCAGTGAGACCGTCGGTCTGAGCGAGCCGGGCCATGATGACACCTTTCGTCGCGTACGACCGGGCGGTCGGCGTCGCGGATCTTTGGTGAAAACTGTAATGTCTCCGGTGACTTGTGTAGGGGGTCCGCAGCGATGACCATCGTCACGCCCAGCCGATCCGGCGCACACCGCCGTCGGCTGGCCGGTCCGGTTTTCCTGACTGCGTGGCTGTCCGCGCGTCTGCACGTCGATCTCCTTCGGCTGGCCAGCGCGATGTGTCGCGCTCGCTGACTTGCTGGCCGACCGATTCCATATTTGCTCAGCGTTGCCAGTGTTGGCTGATACCGGCCTTGCCGCCTTGAAGCCCCGGCAACGCGCTGCCTCCCGATCGCCGAACCTGCAAGGAGTGACATGACCCTGCCAGCCGACCCGACTTTCTACCGTAACCCGGCCGAGGCAGCCGCAGCACCGGCCGAGAAACTCGCTTACGTCGCCGCCTTCGACCGCGCCGCACAGCGGCCCGACGCGCTGACCGTGGTCGACGTCGATCCCGGCTCGCCACGATACGGACAGGTGGTGGGCTGGGCGGACCTGCCCACCCTGGGCGACGAGCTGCACCACTTCGGCTGGAACGCCTGCAGCAGCGCGCTGGCCCACGAGGGGCATAACGTGAACGGCTTGGAGCGCCGCTACCTGCTGCTGCCCGGGCTGCGCAGCTCGAACGTGCACGTCTATGACACCCGCCCAGATCCCGCCACCCCCACCTTGGTCAAGACGATTGATGCCAAGGAGCTGGCAGAGAAAGCCGGCTACTCCCGGCCACATACGCTGCACTGCGGCCCCGAAGGGATCTTCCTGTCCTGCCTCGGTGGTGGCAACGGCGCGGACGGGCCGGGCGGGATCGCGCTGCTCGACCACTCCAGCTTCGACGTGCTGGGTCCCTGGGAGAGCGATCGCGGGCCGCAGTACCTAGCCTACGACGCCTGGTGGCACCTGAACCAGAACACGCTGGTCACCAGCGAGTGGGGGACCCCGTCAATGATCGAGGACGGGATCAATCCGGAGCTGCTGCTGGGTAACAAGTACGGCCACGCGCTGCACTTCTGGGACCTGGCCGCCGGCAAGCACCTCCAGCGGGTGGACCTGGGCGCTGAGCATCAGATGGTGCTCGAGCTGCGTCCAGCGCACGATCCCGAGGCGACGTGGGGGTTTGTCGGCGTCGTCGTGTCCACCCAGGACCTGTCCGCCTCAGTGTGGCGCTGGCATCGTGAAGGGGCTAGCTGGGCCGCGGAGAAGGTGATCACCATCCCGGCCGAACCCGCCGACGCCGATGCCCTTCCGCCGGCACTGAAGCCGTTCGGTGCGGTGCCTCCGCTGGTCACCGACATCAACCTCTCGGTGGACGACCAGCAGCTGTACGTGTCGTGCTGGGGTACCGGTGAGCTCAAGCAGTACGACGTGAGCGACCCTGCCCACCCGCGCCAAACCGGGTCAGTGCGACTGGGCGGCATCGTCGGCCGCGCGGCGCATCCAGCGGTACCCGACCAGCGCCTGGCCGGTGGCCCGCAGATGGTGGAGGTCAGCCGGGACGGCCGGCGGGTGTATCTCACCAACTCGCTCTACGGCGCGTGGGACGACCAATTCTACCCCGACGGCGTCGGCGCGGGGCGGGCGAAGATCGACGCCACCCCCGCCGGCGGCCTGACCGTCGACGAGGCATTCTTCCTGCACGGCGACGACTTCCGGGGCCTCCGAGTCCACCAGGTGCGGCTGCAGGGCGGCGACGCGTCCTCAGACTCCTACTGCTACCGCTAAGCCTGGAGACCGCGATTCGGCTCCTTGTGATGGTGCGGGTGCGTTGACCTGGAGTTATGGCTCGCCAAGCGTGCCACCAGCGCACTAGCGTGCGCAAGAGTCCACCGTGGTAGCTGTGTATACACCACCGTCCACCCCAGTTTCCACGCGTTCCCCACGCCACCCCACGCCAACGGTCCCGACGCGGGCCTCAGCAGTGATCGACTAGGAACCGTCCGCCGAGTCGCAGGAGGGCTGCCGGGCACGCGGGCCAGGCCGCGCAGGTGCGGCACAGCCCGGCGGCCAGCTCCAACCGCTGCCGTTGCTGCGCGTGGCGCTCAGGGTCACGACCGGGCACGTCATCGAACAGCTCCCACCGGCCCCGGCAGGCGGCACCGGGCAGCGACGGTGCACCGGCCAGGATCACGCCCAGCAGGCGCACGGTGCCGTCAGGGTCCACGCTGCCCGGTGTCCACCACCGGCGCAGCGGAACGGCCCCGCCCGCTCGGTAGCGCAGGTGGGGCCGTCCACGCTTACTGCAATTGCAGCACGGGCGTTTTCGGGTCCTCAATCAGTCGAACTCGCCGTTGCGCACTCCGGCGGTGAACGCGACCCACTCGGCCGCGGTGAACAGCAAGAACCCGCCGGTCGGGTCCTTGCTGTCTCGGACGGCACGGTGGCCGTCGGGTAGGTCGGCGACCTCGACGCAGGCGCCCTGGTTGTTGCTGTAGCTAGACTTCCGCCATACGGCGGGAGTTAGGTCATCCCTCACCTGATGCCTCTCTTCGCCTACTCGTGGGTTTGTTCGGCGAGCTGCGCGATCAAGGCCAGGCTCTCGTTCGTACCGAGAGACTTGCTGCGCAGCTCGCCGAACAGCGTATCTAGCTGGGACTCCTCCGACTGGTCATCAATGACGTGCCCACCCACGGCGTACTCCTGGAACGCGGCGTCGGGGAGCAGTTGATCGGGGAAGCTGAGCAGGGTGAACGGTCCGGCCATCCCGACGTGCAACCCGAGGGCGAATGGCAGCACCAGCAGCTCGATGTTCGGCCACTTTGCGCGGTCGAGTAGCTGCGCCAGTTGG
>DATHTJ010000138.1:0-2462 GCA_035463315.1 Pseudonocardiaceae bacterium | reverse complement strand
TCGCCGACCAGGTGAGCCAGGAGGCGGGCCCGAACCGGGCTGTCGCCGTCGCCGATGGCCGCCAGCGCCGCCGTCAGCACCGCCACCCGCTCGTCATCGACCTCAGCGGTGGGGCCAATAGTCCGGGCGTTGGCCAGGGCGGCGGCGGCGAGCCGGTCGACGTCACCTACTTCCTGGGCGATCGCGGCCGCCTCCAGCAGGGTCTGGCGGTACGCGGGATGAGCCGCCCGTCGCTGGGCCTCCCCCAGAGCGATGAGCAGGTCGCAGCGCCGGAGGGTGTCGCTGGCCAGCTCCGAGCCGTCGAACAGCTCTAGGGCCAGGGCGTAGAGCTCGGCAGCCTGGTCGTGGGCCAGCTGGGCCAGGGCCCGATCCCCAGCTCGCCAGGTGTAGCTCACTGCCGTGGCTGACCCAACGGCGGCGGCCCGGGCGAAGTGGTGAGCCAGCGCCGGCAGGTGCTCCTCCAGCCGGGACCGGTAGAGCGTCTCGATGGCCTCACCCACCCGGCGGTGCAGGCGCAGGCGTCGGGCGGTGCTGAGAGAACCGTAGAGGCTGGCCCTCAGCAGCTGGTGACGGAAGCGAAAGCGGATGGTGGCGCCAGTCACCTCCTTGACCAGACCGGCCGCCATGGCCTGCTCCAGAGCCTCGGCCACGGCGTCCTCACCCAGGCCGGTGACCTCGGCGAGAACGGCGAGGTCGAACTCGGCACCCACCACCGCAGCGGTCACCAGTACCTGGCTGGTCGTCTCCGACAGCCGGCCCAGGCGGCGGAGCACCACCTCGTGCACACCCTCGGGGATGCCCAGGTGCTCCAGTCCCCCGTCGCCCCCCTGCCCGAGAGCTCCGGACTCGAGCGCGTGGCGGACCAGCTCACCGACGAAGAACGGGTTGCCGTCAGTATGCGCCCGGATAGCCTGGGCCAGCCCTCGCGCGTTCTCACCCAGGGGGCGGCCGATTGCCTCCAGCAGCGCCATCACCTCGGCCTCAACCAGCCCCTCGACCACGAGCCGCTGCACCCCGGGCGCCCGGCGCAGGTCGGCCAGCAAGTTGGCCAGGGAATGGGCGGGGTCGAGCTCGGTGTGCCGGTAGATGCCCACGACCAGCAGGCGAGCCGGGGAGGTGGCCCGAACCACGTGGCGCAGCAACAGCAGCGTCGGCTGGGTGGCCCAGTGCAGGTCGTCCAGGACCAGCAGCAGCGGCTCATCGGCCGAGGCGGCGCCCAGCCAGGACGCCATCGCCTCGAACAGGCGATAGCGCTCGGTCTCGGGATCGGAGCGCATCGGGCTGGGCAGCCCCGGCACCAGCGCAGTCAGCTCGGGTACCAGGCGGGCGAGTTCCCCTGCCAGCGGGCCGAGCCGGCTCGGGAGCTCGGTGGGTGGGGCATGGTGGAGATAATGCGACAGCGCCTCCACGAAGGGTTGGTAGGACATCGCCAGCCCCTCGTCGCAACGACCGAAGAGCACGTTTGTCCCCCCGGCGTGCACCTCCCGGGCGAACTCGGCGGCCAGGCGGCTCTTGCCCACCCCGGGCTCGCCCCCCACCAGCACCACCTGCCGGCCGCCAGCGGCCGCCCGTTCGAAGGCCGCTTCCAGCGCCGCTAGCTCGACCCGGCGCCCCACGAACCCGAACGCCTCGGTGCCCTGGAAGGTGCCGGGCAGGGCTACCGCCGCCGGGGAGGCCGTCTGGACCCAGTCCAGCTTCCACACGGTCACCTCGGTGGCCAGGCCCCGCAGCGACACGGTTCCCACCGGCGTGAAGCGGGCGTTGGTGCGGGCCTCGGCCACCGTCCGCACCGTGTCGGTGACGAGGATGTGACCGCCTCCGCACTGGGCGCACAGGCGGGCCGCCTGCACTACCGGCGTCCCGAACCAGTCGCCGGCGTGCTCGGTGGCATCTCCCAGCGCCATGCCTACCCGCATGGACAGGCGGGCGGGAGCGCGGCGACCGCGGCGCTCCACCGCCTGCTGCATGGCCACTGCGGCGGCCACCGCATCAGACGCCGCAGTGAACACGGCCATCACTCCATCACCCAGGTTCTTCACCTCGACGCCACCGTGGGCAGTGATCGTCTGACCCAGCAGGCTCAGATGCGACTGGCGCAGCTCGTCGAAGGCGGACTCCCCCAGGAGGTTCATGATCTGGGTGGAACTCACCAGGTCAGTGAACAGCACCGTCACGGTGGCGATCCTGCCTGCGACTTCCACGCCCTTGGACTCTAGCGACCAAGCGTCGCTCGTAATGCCTGGCGATGAGACAATCGCGGGCGCGCGGCCGGATAGGCCGGTGGTTGATGTGGGGAGCATCCCCCGTGGACGCAGACGGCATTGAGCGGGCAGCCTTTCACCTGCCGGTTGGCACGGTGACGTTCATGCTGACCGATATCGAGGGTTCGACGCGGTTGTGGGAGTCGGCTCCCGGGGCGATGGGTGTTGCTGTCGCTCGTCACTATGAGTTGCTTGATGCGG
>DATHTJ010000137.1:0-26467 GCA_035463315.1 Pseudonocardiaceae bacterium | reverse complement strand
GACACCCCCGACGTGGTCGTGCTCAACACCTGCGCGGTGCGGGAGAACGCGGACAACCGGCTCTATGGCAACCTCGGTCAGCTCCGCCCGGTCAAGCGCGAGCATCCCGGGATGCAGATCGCCGTCGGCGGCTGCCTGGCCCAGAAGGACCGCGGCGAGATCACCCGCCGGGCGCCCTGGGTCGACGTGGTGTTCGGCACCCACAACATCGGGGCGCTGCCGGTGTTGCTGGAACGGGCCAGGCACAACGATACCGCCCAGGTCGAGATCGCTGAGTCGCTGGAAGTGTTCCCCTCCGCCCTGCCCGCCAAGCGGGACTCCGCGCACTCGGCCTGGGTGTCGATCTCGGTGGGCTGCAACAACACCTGCACGTTCTGCATCGTGCCCGCGCTGCGCGGCAAGGAGGTCGACCGGCGGCCCGGCGAGGTGCTCGCGGAGGTCGAGGCGCTGGTGGCGGAGGGCGTGCTCGAGGTGACCCTGCTGGGTCAGAACGTCAACGCCTACGGGGTCGGGTTCGGGGATCGGCGCGCATTCGGTGACCTGCTGCGCGCCTGCGGGCGGATCGACGGCCTGGAGCGGGTGCGCTTCACCTCACCGCACCCGCGGGACTTCACCTCGGACGTCATTGAGGCGATGGCGCAGACCCCGAACGTCTGCCACCAGCTGCACATGCCGTTGCAGTCCGGCTCGGACGCGGTGCTGCGGGCGATGCGCCGCTCGTACCGGGCGCAGCGCTATCTCGCGATAGTCGACGAGGTGCGGGCCGCGATGCCTGATGCAGCGCTGTCGACTGACATCATCGTCGGTTTCCCCGGTGAGACCGAGGCCGACTTTCAGGCCACCCTGGACGTGGTGCGGGCGGCGCGTTTCACCCAGGCGTTCACCTTCCAGTACTCGCCCCGCCCGGGCACGCCGGCCGCGGACATGGCTGCTCAGGTGCCCAAGTCGATTGTGCAGGACCGCTATGAGCGGCTCGTCGCGTTGCAGGAGGAGATCTCCTGGGAACTCAACCGGCGCTTGGTCGGCAGCCGGGTGGAGGTGCTGGTCTCCGAGGGCGAGGGCCGCAAGGACTCGGTGACCCGGAGGATGAGCGGGCGGGCCAGGGACGGTCGGCTGGTGCATTTTGAGCCCGGCGAGGTCGAGGTTCGGCCAGGGGACGTGGTGGTCGCGGAGATCACCTATGGGGCGCCGCACCACCTGGTGTGTGACCTGCCGCTGCGGGCGCACCGGCGGACCGTCGCGGGCGACGCTTGGGCAGCCGGTCGCTGCCCGACGACGCCGGGGGTGGTGCTCGGGTTGCCCTCGTTCGGTCGCCCGACGTGACCACCGACGACCCGGATGGTATCGCCGAGTTGCGCGCCGAGATCGACGCAGTGGAGCGCTCGGCGCTGCGCTGGGTGGACCCTGGTGCCCGCGCGGCGGTGATTGCAGGCGCGATCATGCTGCTGCTGCTGGCCATCACGCTGCCGTGGGTGGGGGACGCTAGTGGCTGGGATGTGCTGCGCGGCACCGCGAACCCGGTCGATCGGGTCGGGCTGCTGCCACGGTTGTTCGGTGCAGTCGCGCTGGGGGTGGGGGTCGGTCTTTCCGTGCTGGCGCTCGTCACCCGTCGCTGGGGCCTGGTCTGGGCCAGCGCGCTGGGCTGTGCCTACTGTGTGCTCGACGGGGTATGGGCGATCTGGTCTCGGCAGACTGTGCCCGGTCCTGGCCCAGGCATCGGGATGGTGTTAGCCCTCGTCGCTGTGCTGGTGCTCGCCGCGCAGTGGTTGTGGCTCGCGCTGGCCCGCCGATAGCCGAGTCCCCGCCGGTAGCCCACCGGCCGGTTCACCGGCTGGCGACCGCCTGTTCGGCGGCGGCCAGCCACTCCCGCCACTGGGCAGCCTGGGCCTGCGCGGCGGTGGCGCGGCGGTCGTCTCCGGCGGCGCGGGCCTTCGCCGCCTGCGCCTCGAACTGCTCCACCCGCTCCCGGAACTGGGCCACCCGGGCCTGGGCCTCTGGGTCGGCGTGTCGCCACTGTGCGTCGGCGGCCGAGCGGACCCGCTCCTCAACGGCCCGCAGCCGGCCTTCGAACTCCCTGATTCGCTCCCGCGGGACCTTGCCCACGGTCTCCCAGCGCTCCTGGATACCTCGCAGCTGCGCTCGGGCTGCCTCGATGTCACCGGCGGGGTCGATCCGTTCTGCGGCGGCGATCAGTTCCTCTTTGCGCTGCACGTTGTGCTCGAACTCCGAACCCCGCCCGGAGAACGTGGCGGAGCGGCGACTGAAGAATCGTTCCTGGGCGGCGCGGAACCGCTGCCACAGGGCGTCGTCGGCTTCCTTCGGGGCACGCCCAGCCGCCTTCCACTCTGCCATCAGGTCTCGGAAGCGGCTCGCAGTGACGCTCCAGTCGGTGGACTCAGCTAGCTCCTCGGCCTGGGCGACCAGCTCCTCCTTACGATTCCGAGCCCCGACACGCTGCCGGTCGAGCTCGGCGAAATGCGCGCCGCGGCGCCGCGCGAACCCGTCCCGGGCCTTGGAGAAGCGGCGCCACAACGCCTCGTCGATCTTTCGATCGACACCCTTGATCGTCTTCCACTCGTCCAGGATGGTGCGCAGCCGGTCGCCGCCGGCCTTCCACTGGGTAGACTCGGCGCCGATTCGCTCGGCCTCCTCCGCCAGCGCCTCCTTGCGGGCGGTTGCGTGCGCCCTGGCCTGCTCCCGGGCCGCCTTCGCACCAGCGAGGGTCTCCTGAGCGTGCCGCTGCAGGTGGTCCAGGAGGGCGGTGAGTCCGACGAGGTCACCTAGCACGGTCGGCTCGACGAGCTCGTCGCGCAACGTGCGGACCCGGGACAGCGCCTGCTTGGGGTCCCCTACTCCGGAGGCCAGCCGGGACTCCAGCAGCTCAGCCTCGGTGAGCAGGTCATCGAACCGGCGGGCGAAGTGCGCCAGACCCTCCTCGGCTGTCCCGGCCTGCCACGAGCCGACTACCCGCTCGCCATCGGTGGTGTGGGAGTACACCGTCCCGTCCGGTGCCACCCGTCCCCAGCGTTGCGGGTCTCGGCAGGCCCGCGAGACCGAGGGTCGGGGCCCGGTGGCCGGGGGCCCGACGTTGCCGTTTTTCGAGCTTGGTGACTGGGTGGCAGCAGGGGGCTGCTCAGCGGACGTGTTCTCGGTGTGGTTGTGCTCGGTCATGCCGGCCTTCCTCGACCTCGTGCCCGCCGCCACGTCCTGCGGGCGCCCCAACTGCAGGTTGTGCGCTTCGACCGGAGGTCCGAAACGCCCGGCCACGGCCGCATTGAAGCAGTTCAGGTGCGCGGGCGGAGGAGCAGGTCCGAAGTGGGCACTAACCTGCACCGGTGATCGTACCCGTGGCGGAGGTGCCACATCCACCAACCCCGGTGCTGCTGTGAGGCCGCGCGCCGTCGCGGTGGTCGGCCCGACTGCCACTGGCAAGTCCGATCTCGCGGTCGAACTGGCCCGCACGCTGGACGGCGAGGTGATCAACGCCGACGCGATGCAACTTTATCGAGGCATGGACATCGGCACTGCAAAGCTGCCACCCGCGCAGCGGCGTGGAGTGCGCCACCACCTGCTCGACACTCTCGAGGTTACCGAGACCGCCTCGGTGGCGGCTTACCAGCGCGAGGCTCGCCGCATCATGGAGGAGCTGCTCGGCGCGGGCCGGGTGCCCGTGCTTGCCGGGGGTTCCGGGCTCTATGTGCGGGCCGTGCTGGACGACCTGAACTTCCCGGGCACCGACCCCGAGGTGCGGGCCGTGCTCGAGGCCGAACTGGCCGCGCAGGGAGCTCCGGCGCTGCATCATCGGCTGCGCCGGCTCGACCCGGTGGCGGCTGGCCGGATCCTGCCGAGCAACGGGCGCCGGCTGGTGCGCGCGCTGGAGGTCATCCAGCTCACCGGTCGCCCGTTCTCGGCGGCGTTGCCAGCGCCCGGGCCGGCGCGCTACGGCGCAGTACTCATCGGGCTGGACACCGACCCCGCGGCGCTGGACGCGCGGGTCGACGCGCGGGTGGATCGGATGTTCACCGCCGGGCTGGTCGAGGAGGTCCGCCAGCTGCTGCCTCGCGGCCTGCGGGAGGGCCGGACGGCGGCGCGGGCGCTGGGTTACCAGCAGATCCTCGCTGCACTGGACGCGGGCGCCGATCCAGCCTGCGCCGCCGACCCGACCGCCCGGGCAACGCGGCGCTTCATCCGCCGGCAGCGCACCTGGTTTCGCCGGGACGACCGGATCAGGTGGCTGGACGCCGACCGCTGCGACCTGCTCGACGCTGCGCTCTCAGCGACGATGGACGGATAGGCTTGGCGACGATGAAGCAGGGCATCGAGTTTCTCAAAGGACACGGGACGGAGAACGACTTCGTCCTGCTGCCTGACCCCACCGGCTCGCTGGACCTGACGCCGTCCCGGGTCCGCGCCCTCTGCGACCGACACCGCGGGCTGGGTGCCGACGGGGTGCTGCGGGTGGTGCCGGGTGCGCTGGTGCCCGACGCGCCGCCGGGCACCTCACCTGATGACTGGTTCATGGACTACCGCAATGCTGACGGTTCCGTCGCCGAGCTGTGCGGCAATGGGGTGCGGGTATTGGTCCGCTACTTGACTGACGCCGGGCTGGTCGCCGATCCCGAGTTCCGGATCGGCAGCAGATCCGGCCCGCGTACGGTGCGGCTGAACCACGACCGCTCGGTGGCCGTCGAGATGGGGCAGGTGCGGCGCAACGGCACGTCCACGGTCACCGTCGAGGGCGCTGCGTTCACCGGGCTCGCGGTGGACGTCGGCAACCCTCATCTGGCCTGCCTGACTGAGGTGCCAGTGGAGCAACTGGACCTCACCATACCGCCGGGGCACGACCCCGGAGCCTTCCCGCACGGCGTCAATGTCGAGTTCGTCAACGTGCTGTGCGCCGGGCAACTGCGGATGCGGGTGCACGAGCGAGGGGTGGGGGAGACCCGTTCCTGCGGGACCGGGACGGTGGCTGCGCTTGCTGCCGCGCTGGAGGCGGAGGGCCGAGACAGCGGTGAGGCCGACGTGCAGGTGCCTGGAGGGCGAGTGCATGTCGTGATCGCCGGGGACGGCAGCACACTGACCGGTCCCGCCGTGCTCGTCGCCTCAGGCCAGCTGGATCTCAACTGGTGGTCAGCAAACTAACTGCCACACGCCGCCGAAGCTGGCAGTCTGGATACAGACTGCACTAATCGGCTCCCGAATTGGTGCAGTCTGCATCCAGACTGCGATCTTTGATGAGAGGCGTATGACAACCTCACCGATTTTCCCGCCCCATGATCCTGGCCCTGCCTCCCGAGGTGAGCTGGACCTTGAGGACCGCTCCGCGCTGCGTCGCGTGGCAGGCCTGTCCACCGAGCTTGCTGACGTCACCGAGGTCGAGTACCGGCAGCTGCGCTTGGAGCGCGTGGTGCTCGTCGGAGTGTGGACCGAGGGTTCCGCAGCTCTGGCCGACGCGTCGCTGGCCGAGCTGGCCCGACTCGCCGAGACTGCCGGGTCGCAGGTGCTCGATGGCCTCCTCCAGCGCCGCGAGCGCCCCGACCCGGCAACCTACATCGGCTCCGGCAAGGTTCTCGAGCTGCGCGAGATCGTCCTGCGCGCCGCTGCCGACACGGTGATCTGCGACGGTGAGCTCACTCCCGGTCAGCTGCGCCAGCTGGAGGCCAAGCTCAAGGTCAAGGTCATCGACCGGACCGCGCTGATCCTCGACATCTTCGCCCAGCACGCCCGCTCCCGGGAGGGCAAGGCGCAGGTCGAGCTGGCCCAGCTGAGTTACTTTCTGCCGCGGCTGCGCGGCTGGGGTGAGTCGCTGTCCCGGCAGGCCGGTGGCGCTGGAGGTGGGGCCAGCGGTGGAGTGGGCACCCGCGGGCCCGGCGAGACCAAGCTGGAGACTGACCGGCGGCGCATTCACCGTCGGCTCGCCAAGCTGCGCCGCGAGATCGCCGCGATGCGCACGGTCCGCGACACCAAGCGGGGCCGCAGGCGCGCTAACGAGGTGCCCAACGTGGCCATCGTGGGCTACACCAATGCAGGCAAGTCCAGCCTGCTCAACGTGCTCACCGGGGCCGGGGTGCTGGTGCAGGACGCGCTATTCGCCACCTTGGATCCCACCACTCGCCGGGCCGCCACACCAGAAGGACGCGACTACACGCTCACCGACACTGTCGGTTTCGTCCGCCACCTGCCGCATCAGTTGGTGGAGGCGTTCCGCTCTACGTTAGAGGAGACGGCCGACGCTGACCTGCTGCTGCATGTGGTGGACGGCGCCGACCCGATGCCCGAGCGGCAAGTGGAGGCGGTGCGCGAGGTGCTCGCCGAGATCACCGAGGGCCGTGAGGCGCCGATGCCGCCTGAGTTGCTGGTCGTGAACAAGATTGACGACGCCGACCAGTTCGTGTTGTCCCGGCTGCGCCATCTGCTGCCGAACGCGTCGTTCGTGTCTGCGCATACCGGCGCCGGCATCACTGGCTTGGTCCAGCGGATCGCCGATGCGTTACCCCGAACGGAGGTCGAGATCGACGCATTGCTGCCGTGGACCCAAGGTGCCCTGGTCGCGAGAGTGCACGCCGAGGGCGAGGTGCTGGGTACTGCTCACACCGAGGACGGCACCCGGCTGCGCGCGCGAGTCCGGCCGGATCTTGCCGGCGCGCTAGCCGGGTACCTGGTAGATGCCTGACACCGGGTCACGCGGCGGTAGGGATGCTTACAGGCGCCGGAGCACCGCCACCACCCGGCCGAGCACGATCGCTTCGTCCCCGGGGATCGGCTCGTAGGCAGGGTTGTGCGGGAGCAGCCAGACATGCCCGTCACGGCGCTTGAACGTCTTCACGGTCGCCTCTGCGTCGATCATGGCAGCGACGATGTCCCCGTTCTCGGCGGTGGGCTGCTGGCGGACCACCACCCAGTCCCCGTCGGTGATCGCCGCCTCGACCATGGAATCACCCGCCACCCTCAGCAGGAACAGCGAACCCTCACCGACGATCTCCTTCGGCAGCGGAAAGACATCTTCGACCGCCTGCTCGGCAAGCACCGGGCCGCCCGCAGCGATCCGGCCGACCACGGGCACGAAGATGGGGGCGGGGCGAGCGCTCGGGGCTTCCGAGGTATCGGGTGCGCTCTCCGCGGGTCGGATGCCGACTGCGCGGGGTCGGTTGGGGTCGCGGCGTAAGTATCCCTTGCGCTCCAGCGCGCGCAGCTGGTGCGCGACCGAGGAGGTGGAGGTGAGCCCGACCGCCTCGCCGATCTCCCGCACACTCGGCGGGTAGCCGAACCGCTCCACCCAGTCCCGCATCACCTCGAGAACCCGTCGCTGCCGTGGAGTGAGGTCGTCGTCGCCGGTGCTCTCGTCGGGGTCAGGGAAGGCGTGCACCTGCGCGGCATCGCTCGCGCCCGCTGCCTGTGCTCCGGAACCGGCTACCTCCGGTTCGTCACTCCGCTGTCGTCCCAACGCTCCTCCTCAGGCCAGCCTAAGACCAACACAGACCAACTCGGTCCGCTCTCGGAGTCGACGCTAACCAGTGTCTCGCCGGAGATCAAACATCTGTTCGAGCAACACGCCGCGAAGCCGTCGATTCTGTCGGACCGCCGTGATAGACACCGCACAGCAGCTCGATCGAACCCGTGTTCGAGGATACCTGGCGATGAGGAGAGCTCGATGACGGCACCAGTACAGCTGAGTAACCGGCATGCGGCACGCAATTCGGAGGTGGGGCCGGCGGTCGTGAGGCCGCCGCGCGGGACGACGCCTACCAGGTCGCTTCCGGCGCCTCCGGCACCCGTGCTGCCTCTCGCTCCTCCGGTGCGGGGGAATGTGGCGCCCCCGGCGCATCGGCGGTGGCGGGGCGCGGCGGTGGCCGGGTCGGGGGCGGCGTGCATCCGGGCGCCACGGCCAGGCAAGGTGGTGCGGCTGGCGACCGCCGCCACCGTGACGCTAGCTGTGATCGGCGGTCTGGGCTGGATCGGGCAAGCCTCCGGCCCCGAGGTTCCGGTGGAAACGGCGGTGATCCGAGTAGGCGCCGGCGAGACCGTGTGGGATGTTGCGCAGCGGGTAGCGCCGAAGTCCGACCCGCGCGCGGTGGTGGAGCGGATTCGGCAGCTGAACGGGATGGCGGGTTCGGCCATTCAGCCCGGTCAGCAGCTGCAGGTGCCCTACGGGCAGTAGCCCTGGGCGCTAGCCTCGCTGGCCCGTCTTCAGCCACACCCGCTCGGACGCTACGCGCCGTGTTGCATCCCTCGCCGTCGCCGAGTAGCATCCCACATGTTGTAGTTACATCGCTGTAGTTCACCAAGCAGTGGTGGTGAGGACATCTAAGGTAGCCGTCAGCTGCGGTTACCTCGACGCGGGGCAACCGGACGGAGGCTCTAGATTTGCACTGCCCTTTTTGCCGCCACCCGGACAGCAGGGTGATCGACAGTCGCTCCAGTGAGGACGGGACTGCCATCCGTCGGCGCCGCTCGTGCCCGGAGTGCGACCGACGGTTCACGACCCTGGAGACGGCCATGTTGGTGATCGTGAAGCGCTCTGGGGTGACCGAACAGTTTTCCCGGGAGAAGGTCATCGCCGGGGTCCGTCGGGCCTGCCAGGGGCGGCCCGTCAGTGAGGACGCGCTGGCGCAGCTGGGCCAGACGGTAGAGGACGCGGTACGCGCCCTAGGCCGTGCCGAGGTGCCCGCGCATGAGGTGGGGCTCGCGATTCTTGGGCCACTGCGGGACCTGGACGAGGTGGCCTATCTCCGGTTCGCCTCGGTGTACCGCGGTTTTGAGTCGTTGGACGATTTCGAGGCCGAGATCCAGCGGCTGCGCGCCGAACGCAAGCCCGGCGCACCAGTCGAGAGCCGGACGCCGGTGCACGTATAGCAGTCTTTCCCGACACGCGGCCCACGTAACGGGGTCTGACGCGATCGGAATAAAAAAATTCACGGCGAGTCCCCTATGAGATCCAGGAGCTGACTCACAGAGGTACGCATGCCGCGCGACATACAGGGACGAGGGGAAGCATGACGGAAACAGTCGGTAACTCACAAGGAACCCGCAGTGGAACAGGTACAGGGCTCGGTCTTGCGCGCATTTATACCAAGCCTGGGGTGCACCCTTACGACGAGGTGACCTGGACGCGGCAAGATGTTGTGCTCACCAACTGGCGAGACGGCTCGATCAATTTCGAGCAGCGGGGTGTTGAGTTTCCCGACTTCTGGTCACCGAATGCGGTGCAGATTGTGACCAGTAAATATTTCCGCGGTGCTGTGGGCACACCGGCTCGGGAGTGGAGTCTCAAACAGCTGATTGACCGGGTTGTGCTCACCTACACCAAGGCTGGCAAGGATCACGGCTACTTCGCGACTGACGAGGACGCCGAGATCTTCGAACACGAGATGACCTACACGCTGCTGCACCAGATCTTCAGCTTCAACTCGCCAGTGTGGTTCAATGTGGGCACCGCCGCGCCGCAGCAGGTCTCGGCGTGCTTCCTGCTGGCCGTCGATGACTCCATGGACTCGATTCTGAACTGGTACAAGGAAGAGGGGTTGATCTTCAAGGGCGGATCCGGCGCCGGAGTGAATCTGTCCCGGATCCGCTCGTCCAAAGAACTGCTGTCCTCCGGTGGCAACGCCTCCGGTCCAGTGTCTTTCATGCGCGGCGCGGATGCCTCCGCCGGGACGATCAAGTCTGGTGGCGCGACCCGGCGTGCGGCGAAGATGGCGATCCTTGACGTTGACCACCCCGACATCGAGGAGTTCATCGAAACGAAAGTCCGGGAGGAGGCCAAGATCCGAATCCTGCGCGACGCCGGATACGACATGGATCTGGGTGGCTCGGACATCTACTCCGTCCAATACCAGAACGCCAATAACTCGGTTCGGGTCTCGGATGAGTTCATGAGGGCGGCCGAGGCCGGCGCCGAGTTCGGGCTGCGGGCCCGCACTACGGGCGAGATCATCGAGACTGTCGATGCGGCCAAGTTGTTCCACCGGATGTGTGAGGCGGCGTGGGCGTGCGCCGATCCTGGCATCCAGTACGACGACACGATCAACGACTGGCATACCTGTCCGGAGTCTGGACGGATTACCACCTCCAATCCTTGTGCCGAGTACGTTCACCTGGACAACTCCTCGTGCAACCTTGCCTCGTTGAACCTGATGAAGTTCCTGCGGGAAGCGGAGGACGGCACACAGAGCTTCGACGTGGCGACCTTCGCCAAGTGCGCCGAGCTGGTGATCACTGCGATGGACATCTCCATCTGCTTTGCGGACTTTCCCACCGAGGCCATCGGGGAGACCACCCGCGCGTACCGGCAGCTGGGGCTGGGTTACGCCAATCTTGGTGCACTGCTCATGGCCACCGGGCACGCCTATGATTCTGACGGTGGTCGCTCGTTAGCCGGCGCCGTCACCAGCCTGATGACCGGTGTCGCCTACAAGCGTTCCGCGGAGATCGCCGGTGTGGTGGGCGCCTACGACGGGTATGCGCGCAACGCCGAGGGCCACGTCCGGGTGATGCGCAAGCATGCCGCAGCTAACGATGCCGCCAAGCGGGTCGGCGAGCTGGACATCCCCGTGTGGCAAGCTGCCGCCAAGGCGTGGCAAGACTGCCTGGCAACCGGCGAGTGCAACGGCTGGCGCAATGCGCAGGCCACGTTGCTGGCCCCCACCGGTACCTCGGGGCTGGCGATGAACGTCGACACCACTGGCATCGAGCCAGCCCTGGGGCTGATCACCTTCAAGAAACTCGTCGGTGGCGGCTCGATGCAATTCGTCAACGCGACTGTCCCGTCGGCGCTGCGCAAGCTGGGCTACCAGGAGGAGCAGATCGAGGCGATCGTCGAGCACATTGCTGAGCACGGCAACGTCGTCGACGCGCCGGGGTTGCGTTCCGAGCATTATGAGGTGTTCGACTGTGCGATGGGGGAGCGGGCGATCGCGCCGATGGGGCACGCGCGGATGCTCGCGGCGGTGCAGCCCTTTCTGTCCGGTGCGGTAAGCAAGACGATCAACATGCCGGCGACCGCAACTGTCGAAGACGTCAAGGAGATCTACACTCAGGGCTGGAAGCTGGGCTTGAAGGCGGTTGCGATCTACCGTGACAACTGCAAGGTAGGTCAGCCCCTGTCGGTGTCCAAGCGGGACGATACGGCCGCGGCCGCGCCTGCGCCGGTCACTCCGGCTCCGGTGGAGTACCGACCAGTGCGCAGACGGCTACCCAAGAACCGAACCGGTGTCACGACGTCGTTCACGGTGGGTGGTGCCGAGGGCTATATCACCGCGAACTCCTACCCGGGCGACGGCCTGGGTGAGGTCTTCTTGAAAATCTCCAAGCAGGGGTCGACTCTGGCCGGCTTGATGGACGCATTCTCGGTGGCAATCTCGGTAGGCCTGCAGTACGGAGTGCCACTGGAGACCTACGTCTCGAAGTTCACCAACATGCGCTTTGAACCGGCAGGACTGACCGATGATCCGGATGTGCGGATGGCGCAGTCGATCATGGACTACATTTTCCGGCGATTGGCGTTGGACTTCCTACCGTCCGAGACACGCTCCGCAATGGGCATCTACTCGGCCGCGCAACGGGCCCGGCAGCTGGAGACCGGCTCCTACGAGATCCCGGCAGAGGACAAGGAGCTATCAGCACAGTCCGTGGCACCTGCTGATCACCGGCCCGAGCCCGCCGCGACGGCTCAGCCGGCGCCGCGCGCGGTGCACTCGCCCATGGAGCTGATCGAGGCCAAACAAGGACTGCACGCCGACGCTCCACTGTGTTTCACCTGCGGGGTCAAGATGCAGCCGGCCGGATCGTGTTATCTCTGCTCGTCCTGCGGGTCCACCTCAGGATGCAGCTGATTCTCCGAACGGATGCATTTGCTGCAAATATCGCGCCCCGGCCGCACGACGCGACCGGGGCGCGATATTTGCGGGGGCTACAGATCTTGATCCGCCGGAAGCGGCTACCGGGTTGGTCAGCGTTCGGGGAAGTCGGTCAGCCGGTACGGTGCCGGAGTGCTGTTTGTTGGCCGACAGCTCAAGCAAGACGCTGCCGCGTGAGGAGATGAGGCATCATGGCCGAGCACACGCTCACGGACAAGCTGCGCGAGGCCGAGCGTCGCCTCCAGGCGGCGCAGCTCGCCGGAGACATCACGACATTGGACCAGTTGCTTGACGATCGACTCATCTTCACCTTTGGGCCAGATGGCAAGTGCTACACGAAGCAGGACGACCTCCAGCTGCACCGCTCACGGCAGCAGATCCTGACGAAGGTCATTGAAGAAGACCTGACCGTGCTCGTCGAGGGGCGCACCGGTGTCACCTGGTTCCTTGGCGCGCTGGAGGGCACGTTCGCTGGCGTGCCATTTGCTGCACGGCTGCGTTACACCCGCACCTGGATCCACGACGACGACCACGGTTGGCGTGTCGTGGCCGCCCACGCCAGCCCGGTGTGACGGCGACAGCCTCCCTACGGGCGAGCACCACGTCGCGAATTGGTCATCCTGACGATGGGGATCATCGGGACCACCTGTCCCAACGCACGACACCTTCTGCCGAGTCGAGGAATGGCGCCCGGTATGAGATGCGCGCGGGCGACCTGGCATGCATCATGTCACCTAGGAGCTTGATCTCCCTGATGGGCGGATCTTGCGGACCCGGATCCCCCACCCGGTGGGCCGAAGCAACGACGGCCAGAGCATGTGGCGGCACATCCTTCGCGATCAACTACTAGTCACAGTCAGCGAGCTTGCGTAGCTCCCTTAGAGCCGAGCTCTCGACTGCGGATCGTCGGTTCACGGTCGCGCATAGTCACCTCCTACGGCCCGACCTTAGACCCATACGGCGCGTTGGTGAAGGAACGGGACCGGGAGTTCGTCGCGCTCGTCAACCGGGCGAATGATGACGGGTGACGCCGCCGGAATAGGCAGCCGCCCGGCGCTGGGAGGAGGCCGGGATGGCGGGCAGGGCACTGGTGCTCGGCGGTGGTGGGATCACCGGTATCGCCTGGGAGCTGGGGATGCTCGCCGGTCTGGCGGAACACGGGATAGACCTGCGCGACGCCGACCTTGTCGTCGGCACCTCGGCTGGGTCGGTGGTGGCCGCGCTGATCACCTCGGGTGACGATCTCGAGGAGCTCTATGTGAGTCAGCTCGCCCCACCGGGCACCGAGCCACCGGTCCGGATGGGGATCGTGACAATGGTGCGGTGGGGCTGGGCCGTTGCCTGCTCAGGGGGCTCGCAGCAGGTCGGAGCACGAGTCGGCAAGATGGCGCTGGCGGCCGTGACGGTTCCGGAAGCCGAGCGCCGCGGGATCATTGAAGCCCGGTTGGGGGCGCGCACCTGGCCGCGGCAGACCCTGCTGGTCACCGCCATTGATGCCGAATCGGGTGAGTTCGTTGCCTTCCAGAAAGGTAGTCAGGTGGGGGGTACCGCAGTGACGCTGATCGATGCCGTGGCGGCGAGCTGCTCAGTGCCGGGGGTGTGGCCACCGACCACCATCGGCGGGCGGCGCTGGATCGACGGAGGCGTGCGCTCGGCGACCAACGCTGATCTGGCTGCGGGCTATGAGCGGGTCGTGGCGCTCGCACCGATCACGCGTGGTCTCCGGCCGGCGACGGGAGCGGTTGCGCATGTTGCCGCGCTGCGAGAGCAGGCACAGGTCACGCTCGTCACGCCGGACGCCGCCGCCCGACGCGCGATCGGCCGCAATGTGCTCGACCTGGCACGCCGGGCACCGGCAGCGCAGGCTGGCCGCATCCAGACCGCCTCAGTCGTCGCTGAGGTGGCCCGGGTGTGGTCGGACTAGCCACCATCCTGCTCGGCGAGGAACTGCTCAAGTTCTGCGGCAATCTCGTCGCCGGTGGGCAACGACTCGGCACCGGTGGCCAGCAGCGGGCGCCGATCGAGCTCGCCCGTGACGGCGTCGACCCGGGCCTCCAGTCCGGCCACCACCGCCATGCTTTCCGGGGAGCTGGCGACCTGTTCGTCCACCTCGGCAAGGACCCGCAGTGCAGCGGGTCGTAGCGCCTCCACAGGCAGGTCCAGCCCACTGCTACGGGCCAGATGCTCCAGCAGCCCGCGGGCGGATTCTGGGTACTCGATGCGGGCCAGATAGTGCGGCACGTGCACGACGAAACCCATCGCGTCGTGCCCGGCCTGGCCCAGCCTCAGCTCCATCAGCGCCCCGGCGTGGCCAGGGATCTCCATGGTGCCAAACCACGGCTGGTAGCCGGAGATCAACTCGCGACGGGTGGCGTGCGCCGTGACCGTCACCGGCCGAGTGTGCGGGACCGCCATCGGTACTGCGCCCAGACCCACCGTCAGGCCTACCCCAAAGCGCTCGACCAGCTCGAGGACCGCATCGGTGAACCGCTCCCACTGTAGATCCGGCTCCGGGCCAGCAAGAAGCAAAAACGTGGTGCCCGCGCTGTCGCGCACCTCGTGCAGCACCAGCTCAGGCCGCTCATAACTCGCCCAATGGTCCCCATCGAAGATCATCGCCGGTCGACGGGAGCGATAGTCCAGGAGCTGGTCGACGTCGAAGGTGGCGAGCACGCGGTGCTCCAGATTCGCCAGCAGATGTGCCACTGCGACATGCCCGGCTTGGCCGGCATCGACGAATCCGGTCAGGGCGTGCACCAGTACCGTGCCCGTCAGGGCCGAAGGCTCTGCTTCGATCTGGTACAGGTCGGCGGTCACTGACTGTCACCTCACTTCGACTCGGTCGGGCCCTGTCGTGCAGGCCGTACAGCCGATACAACGCGGCACACCATCGAATCCATCCCGTCCGCTGCGGCGCGCCGCGGTGCACTCAGGGCCACGGTGGAGGCACCCCCTGCCACCTTTGATGGCAACGACTATCGTTACGTTTCCTCAGTCACGTTGGAAGGAGATCGGAGCACAGTGCGCATTGCCTTCGTCGGCAAGGGGGGCAGCGGTAAGACGACGCTGTCGGCCCTGTTCACCCGCTACCTCGCCGAGCTCGGCCGGCCCGTGCTGGCCGTCGACGCCGATATCAACCAGCACCTCGGTGAGGCGCTGGGCTTGGAGGACGAGCCGGTCCCACCGTTGGGCGCGCAGCTGCCCTGGATCAAGGAGCACCTGCGCGGCAGCAATCCACGCATCACGTCAGCCGATGCAATGATCAAGACAACTCCGCCCGGCCGCGGATCCCGGATGCTCCGGTTGGACCCGGACGAGGAACTGCACCGGCGCTTTGCCCGCCCGGTCGGCGGTGCACAGCTGATGGTCACCGGGGAGATCGAGTCCGAGGACATCGGGGTGAGCTGCTACCACTCCAAGACTGGAGCACTAGAACTTTACCTCAACCACCTGGTGGACGGACCCAGCGAGTACGTGGTGGTCGACATGACCGCAGGCGCCGATGTGTTGGCCTCCGGGCTGTTCACTCGCTTCGACCTTGTGGTCCTGGTCAGCGAGCCGACCCGGCGCGGGGTCAGGGTGTACCGGCAGCTCCGGCAGCACGCCGAGGGCCACGGGGTGCGGCTGCGAGTGGTCGGCAACAAGGTGGCCGCCGAGGATGACACCGCCTGGCTGCGTGCTGAGCTGGGCAGCGCCCTGCTGGCGACGGTGGGCCAGTCAGCCTGGGTGCGGGCCGCGGAGCAGGGGCGGGCCCCGGCGTTCGGTGCGCTGGAGCCAGGGGCGCGACACGCCCTGGATGCGATACTCGCTGAGCTCGATGGGGTACAGCGGGACTGGACGGCATATCACCGCGACACCGTGGATTTCCACCTGCGCAATGCGAGGGCTTGGGCGAACCAGTCGGTGGGCAGGGACCTCGCCGAGCAGGTGGACCCAGAGTTTCTCCCTGCTGTTTGCTTGGTGAGTCACCGATCGGGAAAGCCGATGTAGCGGGCTGCTGATCGGCACAAGATCGATTTCACACTTGCGGTCCCGGGCGGGCAGGCTTCTGCGCATGCCGCTGGTATCGCGAGACCTCGTCCCCTTCCTTGCCGCCGCACTCCGAAGTCCGGCCACCATGGGCGCTGTGGCGCCGAGTTCCTCGCACCTGGCGGCCCGGTTGGCCGCTGTGGTGCCCCAGGTGGGGGAGCCGGTCGTGGTCGAGCTCGGGCCGGGCACCGGGTCGGTCACTACCGCTATCGAGCACCGGCTCGCTGGCCGGGGGCGGCACGTGGCGGTGGAGATCGACCTGGTGCTGGCCGAGCGCCTGCGCGCCGAGCATCCCGACGTCGAGGTGCTGGTCGGGAACGCGGCCGAGCTAGAGCGACTGCTCGCCGAGCACCAGGTGCCCGCGATGGACGCCGTGGTCAGTGGGCTGCCCTGGTCACTGATCGACGACGACGCGCAGCGCGCCATCGTCGAGGCGACCGCGCGCACGCTGCGTCCCGGGGGTTCGTTCACCACCATCGCCTGCGTGCACGCGCTGCCGATGGCCCGGGCACGGCGGTTCCGTGCACTGCTCGGCGAGGTGTTCGACGAGGTACTCACCACCCGCACGGTCTGGTGGAACCTGCCCCCTGCGGTGACCTACGTCTGCCGAGGGCCGCGTCGGATCCGACCATGAGCTGGTGGCTGCGCGGCGCCGCAGGATAACCACCGCTCCGACATTCCGGTGGTCCGTAGCGGGCCTGGCGGGCTAGTAGTCCACGCGCATACCCGCAGTCCACAGCTGACAGGCAGATGACTGTCTCCGGAAGCACTTCCGGAGAACCGTTCACGGCATGAACGCACCTGCCGCCGGCCGTATCCGGCTCTCTGACCCGGCTGAGTTGATCGCCGCCGTTCCGCACCTGCTGGGCTTTTACCCGCGTGACTCCGTGGTGCTGTTGGCACTGCACGGTAAGAGGCTGGGATTGACCCTGCGGGCCGATCTGGTCGATAACGCCCAAGCGCCGCTGCTGGCCGAGCAGCTGCTGCTGCCGATCGCCCGGCAGCGACCTACCGGCGTCGCACTGGTCGTGGTCGGGGGTGATCTCACCCCGGATGGCGATCCGCCGCACCGCGCGTTGGTGGACGTTCTCGACGACATGCTGACCCGCGCTGGGCTCCCGCTGGTACACGCGGCCTGGACGGCGCAGACCGTGGACGGCGCGCCGTGGCGCTGCTACGACGATCCGCGGTGTGCCGGCACGGTGTCCGATCCGGCGGCCAGCCCGCTGGCGGCCGCTACGGTCGCGGCGGGTGCGGTGACCTTCAGTAGCCGTGAGGAGCTGGTCGCCCTTCTGGACGGGGAGGATTCGGCGGCCCTGCAACGCCGGGCGGTGCTCCTGGATGCGGCCGACGCCGAACACCCGATGAGTTCCAGACTGATCGCCCGGCGGTTTGCGCGGCTGGAAGAGCTGCACCGAGCGGCGACCGCAGAGGATATCGCGCTGAGCGACAACATTGTCGCCGAGGTCGCCTCCGCGCTGTGCGACCACCGGGTCCGCGACGCCTGCCTGCCCTGGTGCACGGGTCCTGACGCGGTGATCGCCGAGCGGCTCTGGTTGGCTCTTGTCCGAGCGACTCCCGCACCGGAGCGGGCCGAACCCGCGGCGCTGCTGGCGCTAACCGCGTACCTCCGCGGGGACGGCGCGCTGGCCAGCGTCGCGTTGGATGCGGCGCTCCAGGCCTGCCCCGAGCACTCCCTGTCCGGATTGTTGCGGGCCGCCATGGACGGGGGACTGCCGCCGGAGGTGCTGCGTAGGGTCGCGGCGGACGCCGCGGCTGCCCTCCCACAACTTCCGCGCAGGAACCGTAAGCGACGATCGCGACGAAGGCGATGACCTGGTCAGCCGGTGGCGCGGGCGAAGTTCCAGGCATCGGTCACGATCGCGGCGAGCTCAGCCCGCTCCGGTTTCCAGCCCAGCTCGCAGCGCGCTCGATCGCTGGAGGCGATGAGCACCGCCGGATCGCCCGGCCGCCGCGCTGCGGACTGCGCCGGGATGGGGTGCCCGGTGACCTGCCGGCAGGTGTCCACCACCTGCTGTACCGAGAAACCGGTGCCGTTGCCCAGGTTGTAGATCCGATGTTCGCCAGGCGCAGCCTGCTCGAGCGCACGCTCATGGGCGTCGGCGAGGTCCACCACGTGGATGTAGTCGCGGATGCAGGTGCCATCCGGCGTGGGCCAGTCCTGTCCGAACACCATGATCTTCTCGCGGTGACCGAGGGCGACCTGCAGTACAAGGGGGATGAGATGGGTCTCGACGGTGTGCCGCTCGCCGTACCGGCCGTAAGCGCCGGCGACGTTGAAGTACCGCAAGCTCACGGCGGCGAGGCCGTGCGCTGCGGCGTAGGAGCCGATCGCATGGTCGATCGCAAGCTTCGTCGCGCCGTAGGGGTTAGTGGGCAGGGTGGCTGCTTCCTCGGTGATCGGCACCGACGCGGGCTCCCCGTAGGTGGCCGCCGTGGAGGAGAACACCAGCCGGGGAGTTCCGTGCTCGCGCATCGCCTCGAGCAGCCGCACCGAGGTCACCACATTGCCCAGCCAGTATCGCTGCGGCTGCGCCATCGATTCGGCAACCAGGGAGCGGGCCGCGAAATGCAGCACACCATCGAAACCCTCGGCCAGCACTGTCCCGGCGTCCTCGACGGCGCCCTCGACGAACCGGCAGCCGGCCGGCACCGCGTCCGCGTGTCCAGTGGACAGGTCATCCAGGACCACGACGTCGTGGCCGGCCTCCACCAGCCGCGCCGCACAGACACTGCCGATGTAGCCAGCGCCGCCGGTGACCAGTAGCCGCATCCGGTTTGGTCGGATCACCGTCGGCGGGCCAGCACTGCATGTGCAAGCGTGCCATCCACCTCGACCGTGGATCCACTGCCGGAAAGCACCACCGGATGGCCTGCTCGCGCCAGGGCGGCCACCTGCACCATGTTGCCGGGCACCGCGTCGACCTTGTGCAAGTTCGCCATTAGGGTCGGGTCCAGCTGCACGTGCTCGGCGATGCGACGCACTTCCACCGCACCGCCACCGCGCCGGGCCACCTCGTCCAGGCGGACCAGATCGGGTTCGACCGGGGCGGCAGGCTCCCCGACCCCAAGCTCGTCCAGCCCCGGGATCGGGTTGCCGTACGGGGACGTGGTTGGGTGACCCAACAGTGCGACCAGCTTGCGCTCCACGGCGTCGCTCATCACGTGTTCCCAGCGGCATGCCTCGGTGTGCACCTGCTCCCACTCCAGGCCGATCACGTCGACCAGCAGACGCTCGGCCAGCCGGTGCTTGCGCATCACCGAAATAGCCCGGCTGCGGCCCGCCGTGGTCAGTTCGAGGTGCCGATCGTAGGCCACGGTCAGCAGGCCGTCACGCTCCATCCGAGCCACTGTCTGGCTGACGGTGGGCCCGCTCTGTCCGAGGCGCTCGGCGATCCGCGCCCGTAGCGGGACCACTCCCTCCTCCTCGAGCTCGAAGATGGTGCGCAGATACATCTCGGTAGTGTCGATGAGATCGTTCACACCAGTCTCCCTCGGTCAAATGCCATGGTACGTGGTCTCTCGGGCACGCTGTGGAGTATTCGCTGGCAGTGACCGGCAGGAGGGATGATATGCACCTGGTGATCACACCCCGTGAGCTGGCCGCCATGCTCACCGGCCCCGAGCCGCCTACCGTGGCGGACGTGCGGTGGTCACTCACCGGCCCACCCGGTTGGGTCGACTACCGGGCCGGCCACCTACCAGGGGCGGTCTTCCTTGACGTGGACACCGACCTGGCCGGCCCGCCGGGCCCGGGCGGGCGGCACCCACTCCCGTACCCGGTGGCGTTGCAGGCTAGCCTGCGCGCCGCTGGTATTCGTGCGACGGCACCGGTGGTCGCATATGACGCGGCGGACGGCTCCGTGGCAGCACGGCTGTGGTGGCTGCTGCGCTGGGCGGGACACCCTGCGGTCGCAGTGCTCGACGGGGGGATCGCGGCATGGCGAGCGGCCGGGTTACCGGTGGCGATGGACGTGCCCGAACCCCGAGCCAGCACGATCACGGTGCGGCCCGGGGGAATGCCAGTGCTCGACGCGGCGCAAGCCGCCGCGCTGGCCCGCCACGGCGTGCTGCTCGACGCCCGGGCGGCAGCCCGCTACCGCGGGGAGATCGAGCCAGTGGACCCGCGGGCCGGCCACATACCAGGTGCGACCAACGCACCGTTCAGCGAGCTGACCAATGCGCAGGGGCGGTGGCTACCGCCGACCCGGCTACGCGAGCTCGCACAGCGGTGGGGGGCCATTGATGCCGAAGTGGGTGCGTATTGCGGTTCGGGGGTCAACGCGTGTGCATTGGTGCTCGGACTCGAACTCGCCGGTGTCACCACCCCCAAGCGCCCGGCGGCGCTCTACGCTGGGTCGTGGTCGCAGTGGTGCACCGACTCTGACCGCCCGGTAGCCACCGGCCCGAAGCCCGGATGAGGCTTGTCGTCGGGCACCATCGGCGCACCAGTCGGTAGCGTCCTGGGTCATGAGTCCTCCCCGCGTGGCGGTCGTCTGGGACGAGGCTTTCCTCGGATACGACCTCGGTGGGCGCCACCCGCTGAATCCCGTCCGGCTGGACCTCACTATCCGGTTAGCTCGCTCGCTGGGTGTCCTGGACGGCGTTTCGCCGCTGGTGCCGGTGCAGGCGACTGACGACGAGCTGCGCTCGGTGCACTCCGATGAGTACCTCACCGTCGTCAAGCAGGCGTCGCCCGGATACGTCGGGCATGGTCTGGGAACCCCGGACAACCCGGTGTTTCACCGCATGCACGAAGCATCCGCGCTGGTCGCCGGTGGCTCGCTGCTCGCTGCGGACGAGATCCTCACTGGCCGCGCGACGCGAGTGGCGAACATCGCCGGCGGGTTGCACCACGCGATGCGCGACCACGCCTCGGGCTTTTGTATCTACAACGACTGCGCGCTGGCGATCCGCCGACTGCTCGACGGTGGCACGTCCCGGGTGGCCTACGTCGACATCGACGTGCACCACGGCGACGGCGTGCAGGAGGCATTCGTCGACGACCCCCGGGTGCTCACCATCTCGCTGCACCAGCACCCGGTCACCCTCTGGCCGGGTACCGGGAACTCCGCCGACGTCGGGGCCCCCGGCGCCGAGGGCTCGGCAGTCAACGTGCCGCTTCCCCCGGGCACCAGCGATGACGGGTGGTTGCGGGCCTTCCACGCGGTAGTGCCTGGCCTGCTGCGAGCGTTCGAGCCAGAGGTGCTAGTGACCCAACATGGCGCGGACACGCACGCCGAGGACCCCCTCGCTGACCTCGCGCTGTCGGTGGACGGCCAGCGGGCCGCGCACCGCGCCCTGGCCGACCTGGCCGACACGACGGCCGGTGGGCGCTGGCTGGCCCTGGGCGGGGGCGGGTACTCATTGTTCCGGGTGGTGCCTCGCTCGTGGACACATCTGCTGGCCATCCTGCTCGACCGCGAGGTTGACCCGAACACTCCGGTGCCGGATACCTGGGTCGCCCATGCCGCCACCATGGCCCGCGGTGTGCAGCTGCCGAACTCGATGACCGATGGTGTCGAGCCCTGTTGGACTCCCTGGGACGGGACCGGAGAGACCGGTGTGGATCAGGCGATCCTGGAGACCCGACGCGCGGTCTTCCCGCTACACGGGCTGGATCCCGATAATCCCCAAGACTGACCTCCAACGGTGAAAAGATTCCGCTTGTCGGGTCAGCGAGACCGCGCCAGCAGCATGAGGTCCACTTAGTGGAGTGAGCTGTGCCCGGGAAGGTGGTCGCGCGGTGCAGGTGCTGCATGGCCGACTGTGTGAAAAGTCGGAAGGCCGGGCCCCCCGACGAGCCCGACCTTCCGGGGCGCGCGACAGCGTGGGGGTTGACTGCCCAAGTCGCGTGGTCTGCGTCACATTTCAGTCACGTTCAAGCTGACAGTGCCTGCCACACGCCGCGTCGTCAATGCCGCCATTCGAGCGGTGACGCGCTGAATCTGCGGGGAGTCAGCTGGCGTAGGCCCGCAGCCGCTCCGCGCGATCCCCATGGCGCAGCTTGGCCATGACCTCGCGCTCGATCTGGCGCACCCGTTCGCGGGACAGGCCGAAGCGCTTGCCGATCTGGTCCAGCGTGCGCGGTTGACCGTCATCGAGCCCGTAGCGCAGCCGGATGACCTTCTGCTCTCGGTCTTCGAGCGTGGCTAGCACCCTGCGCAGGTCATCCTGCAGCAATCCAGAGATCACGGCGGACTCGGCGTCGGTGGCCTCAGCGTCTTCGATGAAGTCGCCCAGCGGGGCCTCCTCCTCGGCGCCGACCGGCATGTCCAGACTTACCGGGTCCCGGGAGTGGTCTAGCAGGTCGGCCACCTTCTCCACCGGGATGCCGGACTCGTTGGCCAGTTCCTGGTGGGTGGCTTCCCGGCCTAGCCGCTGGTGGAGGTCCCGCTTGATCCGGGCCAGCTTGTTCACTTGCTCCACCAGGTGCACCGGAAGTCGGATGGTGCGTCCCTGGTCGGCCATGCCGCGGGTGATGGCCTGCCGGATCCACCAGGTGGCGTAGGTGGAGAACTTGAAGCCCTTGGCGTAGTCGAACTTCTCCACCGCCCGGATCAGACCCAGATTGCCCTCCTGGATCAGGTCCAACAGCGGCATTCCGCGGCCGGTATAACGCTTGGCCAGCGACACCACCAGCCGCAGGTTGGCCTCAAGCAGATGGTCTTTGGCCTTGTGGCCGTCGTGCACCAGTCGCATCAGGTCGTTACGCCGGGCGGGTGACAGCCGCGTTGCGGTATCCAGCATGTGGCGGGCGAACACGCCGGCCTCAATGCGCTTGGCGAGCTCGACCTCCTGCTGGGCGCTGAGTAGCGCCGTGCGTCCGATACCGTTGAGGTAAACCCGAATGAGATCGGCTGCCGGGCTCTGCGCATCCAGGTCTGCCTCAGTGCTGGCGTCCCGTTCTATGGTGATCTGCGCGGCGGTCATCAGGTTCCTTCCTGCGACGGATCCTCGTGCCGACCCCGGTGCGCCCCGAGGCGGCGCCCGACGCTGCACAAGCCGGCCAGCGGGTACCCGTAGCGATGACCTGTACAACGTCGAGAGCCCGGATTCCGTTCCCAGGCTCTCACCTGGCACGACGAACGAGGCCCCGGTGAAGTGCCGGATCCGCCGGACCCTCAGACACTTCTCAGGGTTGGTATCCGTTTGAGGCCGTTATCGCCCCGGTTGGTTGCTCTTGAAGGGCGTCACACGTCGAGGAGCACCGTGAACGGGCCGTCGGCCACGCTGCGCACGATCATCGTCGCGCCGAAGTGGCCGGTGGCCACGGTGGCACCGCGGGCCCGGAGCCGGGCGACGACCTCATCGACCAACGGTTCGGCCTGCTCCGGCCGAGCGGCCGCGGTGAAGGAGGGCCGCCGACCCTTGCGAGCCGTCCCGTAGAGGGTGAACTGGCTGACCACCAGCAGGCCGGCGCCGGTCTCGGCGACCGAGCGTTCGTCGCGCAGGATCCGCAGCTCATGCAGTTTGCGCGCCATTGTCTCGGCCTGGGCGGGGCCGTCGTCGTGGGTGACCCCGAGCAGCACCAGCAGTCCGGGCCCGTCCAACTCGCCGACCACCTGATCGTCAACGAGCACAGCTGCCTCAGTGACCCGGCTCACCACCGCTCTCATGACGCCTCGGCGAGGTCCACGCTGGACAGGGGAGACACGGCGAGGGATCCTGCCAGGCCAACCTGAGTGAGGATGCCGGTCCCACCCACTTGCGCTACACCAACTCCGTCGGGACGCTCGTTCCGGAACCCGGAGTCGAATAGGAGGTGGTTGTCCGTGACCCCGTCGACCCCGCAGCAGGGTCAACACCAAGCTCCGAGACAGCCAAGCCCCAGAAAGCCACCAAGCCCCAGAAAGCCGGGGGTGCCACCGAGGACACCTCCGCGGCACGAGTCCAGTGCCGATCCCTTGCGCGGGGTACGCCAGGACGCCGCTGATATCGCCTCCTCGATCCGGTCGTTGCTCGGCATTGACTCTGCAATGGCCGAGCTGGACCCCGCCGGGCTGGGGTTGGCGCTGGGCAAGCTCGCGATGTCGGTCGCAGGGCATCCGGCACTGTCTGCCCGGCCGATGCTGAAGTACGGGATGCGTAGCACCCAAATCGCTGTGAGCGCCGCGTTGCGCAGCATGGGGGTGGAGCACGGCGGATCCGACGAAGCGGGCAAGGACCGCCGGTACTCAGACCCGGCTTGGACCAGCAACGCGCTGTTCTACCTGTTGCGCCAGCAGCACACACTGCTGGAGTGCTTTCTGCAGGAGCTGCTCGACGGGGCAACAGACCTGGATGAGACGACCCGACGCAAGGCTGATTTTGCGCTGCGGCACTTGCTTGACGCTGCCGCCCCCACAAACTGGCTGCCGACCAACCCGGCGGCACTGAAAAAGGCGTTCGACACCGGAGGTCTCAGCCTGGTCCGCGGTGCCCGCAACGCGCTGCGCGACGTGGCGACCAACAAGGGCCGGCCTCGCCAGGTCACCCCGGGCCAGTTCCGTCCCGGCCACGAGCTGGCCGCCACTCCGGGCAAGGTGGTGTTCCGCAACCGGCTGATCGAGCTGATCCAGTACGAGTCACAGACCAAGGCGGTGCATGCGGTCCCACTGCTGTTCAGTCCACCATGGATCAACAAGTACTACATCATGGACCTCGCTCCGGAGAAGAGCCTCGTGGAGTGGGCCGTGCGGCATGGACACACCTGCTTCATGATCAGCTATCGGAATCCGGATAAGACCCTGGCCGCACTCACCATGAGCGACTACCTGCGGGAGGGACCACTCGCCGCGCTGGAGGTCGTCGAGGAGATCACCGGGGCCCAGCAGACCAACCTGGCCGGGTTGTGCCTTGGTGGCACCATAGCTACGGCCACGCTCGCCTGGCTCGCCGCCCGCGGGGAGGAGGACCGGGTCCGGTCCCTGACCGTGATGAACACCCTGCTCGACTTCACCGTGCCCGGGCCACTCGGCGTGTTCACCGACAAGGCCACCATCCAGCGGCTGGACCGCGTCATGCAGCGCAAGGGCTACCTGCCCGCGGACAGCATGGCCACCACGTTCAACCTGCTGCGGGCCAGAGATCTGGTGTGGAACTACGTGGTCAACAACTGGCTGCTGGGGGAGGAGCCGGCGCCCTTCGACATCCTGAGCTGGAACTCCGACTCCACCCGGATGCCCGCGGTCATGCAGACCGAGTACCTGCGGTCCTTGTACCTGGAGAACCGGCTGGCGAAGGGTGAGCTCGAGCTGGCTGGGGAGCGGTTGGACCTTTCCCGGGTCTGCCAGGACAGCTACTTCGTGTCCGCCGAGAAGGATCACATCGCGCCATGGAAGGCGGTCTATGAGAGCGCCCGGCTACCCGGCGGCACCGTGCGATTCATGCTGTCCAACTCTGGGCATATCGCCGGTGTGGTCAATCCACCGAATCCGAAGTCCAAGCACTGGGTCGGTACGGCGGACGCGCTGCCCGAGGACCCGGAGGTATGGCGCAAGCAGGCCACCGAGGTCGCCGCGTCCTGGTGGGAGGACTGGGCGCGGTGGATCGCCGGGCATGCCGGGGAGTGGCAGGCACCGCCTCCGATGGGCAGCACCATGCACCCCCCGCTGGAGGACGCCCCGGGCAGTTACGTGCGCCAGCAGTGAGAGCCTACGTTCCGGTATGTCCCTGGTAGGTCCCTGCATCCCAGTGCCACCGACCGCGGGATGATGGGGGTTATGGCGAGTGCAAGTGATGGCGGCCCACCGCCCGGCCCCTGGCAGGCCCAGCTGGGAGCGCTGGGAGCGTTCATCCGGGCCCAGCGTCAGCTGGCCGACCTGTCGCTACGCGAGATGGCGGCCCTGAGCCGGATCTCCAACGCCTATCTCAGCCAGGTTGAACGTGGCCTGCACCAGCCGTCACTGACGGTGTTGCGGGCCATTGCGGAGGCGCTGGGGTTGACCACCGAACAGCTGCTGGTGAAGGCAGGATGGGTGCAGCCCGTGGCCGACGATGTCCCCACCGATCAGCCCACCAGCACGGAGGACAGCATCCGTTGCGATCCGCGGCTCACTGCGGCCCAGCGCGAGGCGCTGCTCGGGGTGTACCGCAGCTTCGTCGAGGGGAGGACTCAGTAGCAGCCCACGAAACTGTCTCCTTGCGCACCGCTTGACATACTTATCGCAGGTGCGTACTTTGGTGATCGAACCCCAATGAGCGAAGGAAAGGATGATTGCCATGTCGCAGGAGACCATGACCGATACCACCCATCGAGGCCAGGAAGCCGCGGTCGGCGCGCTGCAGACCTGGGCGGAGGGTGTCCAGAGGCTCTGCGGTTGGCTGCCGAGCCGGGATTCCAAGATGCCCAGCGCCGCCGAGGTCGTGGACCACTACTTCGACTTCGCCGAGCACGTGTTGGCGACTCAGCGGCACTTCACCATGAGTTTGCTGACCGCTACCAAGGCTGCTCACGGCGACAAGGGTTACGGCGACACCGACAAGGGCGACACCGACAAGGGCTACGGCGACAAGGGCTACGGCGACAAGAGCTACGGCGACACCGACAAGGGCTACGGCGACAAGAGCTACGGCGACAC
>DATHTJ010000136.1:0-16983 GCA_035463315.1 Pseudonocardiaceae bacterium | reverse complement strand
CGCTGGACACGATGCCCAACAACCTGCCCGGTGAGCTGACGAGTTTCGTGGGCCGGCGTGCCGAGCTGGCGCAGATCGGTGACCCGCTGGAACGGGTGCGGTTGCTCACGTTGACCGGTGCCGGCGGTTGCGGCAAGACGCGGCTGGCGTTGCAGGCAGCGGCCAATGCGATGGACCGTCACCCCGACGGCGTGTGGTGGGTGGAGCTCGCGCGGCTGGCGGACGCCACGCTGCTACCGGCTGCGGTGATCAGCGCCCTGGGGCTGCGCGAAGTGCCGGGTAGGGCACTGCTCGACACGCTTGTCGAGCACCTGCGCACCCGCCGCGTGCTGGTCGTTCTGGACAACTGCGAGTACCTGCTGGCCGCTTGCGCGGAGTTCGCGAATGCCCTACTGCGCGTGTGCCCGTCGCTGACGATCCTGGCGACGAGCCGGGCACCGCTGGGTGTGCCCGGCGAGATCACCTGGCCGGTGCCATCGATGTCACTGCCGGCCAAGCCCCAGCTCGAGGCGCTCCGGCGGTCCGACGCCGCTGCCCTGTTCATCGACCGCGCCACGCAGGTTCGCCCCCACTTTGTGGTCACCGCAGCCAATGCGCCAGCGGTGGCACAGATCTGCCACGACCTCGACGGCATCCCGCTGGCCATCGAGCTCGCCGCCACGCGGGTGCGGATGCTGACGCCCGAGCAGATCGCTCGCGCCCTCAGCGACCGCTTCCGCTTGCTCACCGGCGGTGCTCGCACGGTGCTGCCGCGCCACCAGACCCTGCATGCCTCGATCGACTGGAGCCACGATCTGCTGGGCGACGGTGAGCGGGTGCTGCTGCGGCGGCTGTCGGTGTTCGCTGGGGGCTGGACCCTGGACGCGGCTGAGCAGGTGTGCCCCGGTGAGGGGATCGACCGCGACGACGTGCTCGACCTGGTGACCGGCCTGGTCGACAAGTCCCTGGTCATCACCGACGAGCAGAGTTCCGAAACGCGCTATCGCCTGCTGGAGACCGTCCGCCAGTACGCCGCGGTGCGGTTGGCCGAGGCCGGCGAAGTCGACGGTCTGCGCGATCGCCAGCTGGCCTACTACCTCGCGCTGGCCCAGGCCGCTGAACCACAGGTGGTCGGTGCCGGGCGCAGCGACCCCGTTCTGCACACTCTCGCCATCGAATTGCCGAACCTGCGCGCAGCACTCGAGCGAGCGGCGGTGACCGACCCCACCGCCGGGCTGCGCCTGGTGGACGCGCTGACGCTGTTCTGGCTGTTCACCGGCCGCTACCGGGAGGGTGATGCCGCGTACGCCCGCGCCCTGGACGCCGCAGGCGAGGAACCAACGCCGCTGCGCGGACGGGTGCTGGCCGGTCGCGGGGACCTCGCACTGAACGGGGGCGCCTATAAGGCAGCACATGGGTGGGCGCAGGCGGCGCTGGAGATCGGCGAGGCTTGCGGTGACCCATGGACGCAGGGGCGAGCCTTGAACACCCTCGGGCTGATGGTCTCCATCCGCGACCCGGCAGGCGGACGGGCGCTGCTGGAGCGCAGCGTGCAGCTGGCCACTCAAGCCGGCGACGACTGGTGCCGGACCAATGCTTCGCAGAGCCTCGCGATTGCTTGGCTATACCAGGACGAGTTCGACACTGCCCGCCCGGTGCTCGATGCCGCGTATACGACCGTAACGCGGCTGGGGTACCGGAGGGGGTTTGCGTGGCACTGGTTCTGTCTGGGTTGGGAAGCCATGCTTCACGGGCGGCTCGATGAGGCCCGCGAGTTGCTCGCGCGTGCCGTCGCCGCCAGCGACGAGGTCGGTGATCCGGTCCCGAACGGTTTCGCCAACGGCCTCATGGCTTGGGTGCAGGTTGCGTGCGGTGATACTGAGCTCGCGTATTCGCTCGCCGGCACGACGCTCGGGCGTGTGCAGGAGACCGGCGCGGACCTGGCCTTGGGCATAGCCAACCAGACGCTGGGCGGAACCGAGATGGCCTTGGGCGAGCTTTCCGCGGCACGCGGGCATCTCGAGACCGCTGTCGAAGCTGAGCGCCTCTCGGGATTTGCCTCCCTGCTCGCCCAGCATCTTGTCATCCTGGGCACCCTGGAGCGGGTCGACGGAAATCTGGGTGCGGCCCACGGCCATGCTGAGGAGGCGCTGGAGGTGGCCCGTCGGCTGGGCAGCGGATGGATGCAGGCCAACGCCGAGCGCCTGCTGGGCCGTCTCGCGCTGGCCGCCGGCAAGGCCACGGAGGCCGAGCGGTGGGTGCACGACGCGCTTGGCCGCTTGGTGGTCAAGCGCTTTGCGATCGGCATCCCGGACTGCCTCGATGTGCTCGCCGCTGTTGCCGCCACGCAGGAGAGCTTCGAGGAGGCCGCGCGGCTGCTGGGCGCGGCGGCGGCCGGCCGAGGGCGGATCGGCATCGTCCGCTTCCCACCCGAGCCCGAGTTCTGGGCCTCCGTCGAGCGCACCACCCGGAAGGCGCTCGGACCCGACGGCTACGAAACCGCGTTCGCCGCCGGCGCCGCACTGGGAACTGACGAGGCTGTCGCCTATGTCCGCCGGGCCCGGGGCGAGCGAAAGCGCCCAGCACGCGGCTGGGGCAGCCTAACCCCCACTGAACTCGAGGTCGTGCGCCACATCGCCGCTGGCCTCACCAACCGCCAGATCGGCGAGCGCATGTTCATCTCTCCCGGCACCGTGAAGGTCCATCTCTCGCACATCTTCGCCAAGCTGGGCATCCCCTCACGCTCCCACTTGGCGGCCGAGGCCACCAGACGCAGACTCGACCATCCCTCCGCAACCGGCACCACCAAGCGATGATCTCCGCCGCCCGGCCCGTGGCACAGCGAGCAGCGCTCGCGCGATCTCCGGGGACCGTCCCCGGCTCCTGAGCGTCCGTCGCTCACCTCGTGACCACCGGTAGTTCGGATATATGCCATCCGGCAGATATACCTCTTGCCGCGCGCGCATACGGTCACGTCAGAAAAGAACGGCGACCTACAAGGAGTCATCGCCACAACACTAGCAGTGTGCGGCGGCGCAATCCTGAAGTTGAGTCAAGATCATAATTGTGTCTGGACGTGCGTGACAGGAGTTACAGACACGCGCCCGCTGTGGACGTAAATCTATGGGAGCACAGCCTCAACTTCTGCTTACTTCGCTACCGGAGACTAGCGCCGGTCGCGGATCCAGGAGAGACCACTGCTTTTACCGACACCATTTCCCCACCTGCCTCGCTAACACACGTCACAAATGAGGGAGATAGCGATGCCAACCGCAACCGCCACGCCCGGCGACGCCAGGTTAGACGCCACACCAGACACCGCTGCGCTGCTGCGCGCCGCCGGCGAGGGCGATCAGTCGGCCTGGGCAGAGATCGTGCGCAGGTACAGCGGGCCCGTATTGGCGGCGGTTCGCTCGTTTCGGCTGCAAGACGCCGACGCTTTCGACGCGATACAGATGACCTGGTTGCGGTTGATGACGAACTGGCGCGGGGTGCAGGACCCGGAGAGGCTCAGTGGGTGGCTCGCCACTACCGCCCGGCACGAATGCCTGTCCATCCTCCGTCAGTCCAAGCGCACTGCATACTGCGCTGAGCCGCCGTTGGGCGCTGTCGCCGATGCGTCCGCGGGGCCCGAACAGCTTTTCCTCACTGCGGAGACGGTGCTGGCACTGCGCAGCCTGATCGGTGAGCTGCCGCCGCGCGGGCGGACTGTGCTGCGGGCACTGTTCAGCGACAGCTCCCGGCCCTACGCCGAGATCGCCCGTAGCACCGGAATCCCGGTCGGCAGCATGGGGCCGACCCGCGCTCGGGCGCTGCAGCAGCTGCGGCGGATGCTGGATGAGCGCGGGCTGGAACCGGGAGTCTCCCTCTGACGGTGCGTCAGCCCAGGTAGCGACGCAACCCGGGCAGGTCGATCACTGTGATGGAGCGACGCTCGGTGGTGATGTAGCCAGCGAGGCGGAGCTGGCTCAGCGCCCGGCTGGTGGCCTCGCGGCTCACGCCAATCCAGCTGGCCAGGTCCGCGTGGGTGAGGGCGAGGCCGACGTGGGTGTTCCCGCCGTTGTGCTCTCCATATCGGACGGCCAGCTGCACCAGGCGGCGGGCGGTACGGTTGACGGTGTCGCCCGAGTCACGATCGGCGATGAGCTCGTCGGTGTCCCGGAGTTCGGCGGCCAGAGTCTGCAGCAGGCGCAGGGCGACTCGAGGGTGAGCCTGCAGAAAATCCTGGAAGACGCTCGCCGACACCACCAGGGCCTGCACCGGCTCCATCGCGGTGGCCGTCGCCGAGCGGGGTCGCCCGTCCAGGGCTGACATCTCGCCTATCAGCTCTCCCGGTCCCTTGACCGTCAGCAGGAGTTCACGTCCGGGCAGCGTCTGCACCGACACCTTCGCCCGGCCACGCCGCAGGGCGATGACGCTGCCTCCCTGATCGCCCTCGAAGAACAGCACCTGGCCTCGCTCGTAGGAGCGGGGGCGCCCCCGTTGCTCCAGCGTCTGCCACTCTGGGGGGCCCAGGAGCTCGCCGGAGCTACGCTTGTCCACGGCGCTCCTTTCACCAAGGCTCACCAATCCGCCAGTGTAGCCGCCTATGCTGATGCGCCCAGGAGCGTGGCCGGTGGGTCAGGCGCAGCCGTCAACGGGCTCGACGAGCCATCCGCTCGGGTTCCAGGATGAGCACGCTCTTGCCTTCCAGACGCAACCAGCCCCGGTGGGCGAAATCGGCAAGTGCCTTGTTCACCGTCTCCCGGGAGGCGCCGACCAGCTGGGCGATCTCCTCCTGGGTCAGGTCATGGGTCACTCGGAGCATGCCGGCCTCCTGAGTGCCGAAGCGCTGCGCGAGCTGCAGCAGAGCCTTGGCCACCCGGCCCGGCACATCGGTGAAGATCAGGTCGGCGAGCAAGTTGTTGGTCCGGCGCAGCCGCCGCGCGATCACCCGCAGCAGCTGCTCGGCGATCTCCGGCCGTTTGGTGATCCATTCCCGCAACGCGGCGCGGTCCATGCTGACGGCGCTGACCTCGGTTACCGTGGTCGCCGTCGACGTCCGCGGTCCCGGGTCGAAGATTGAGAGCTCACCGAACATGTCCGAAGGCCCGAACACCGCGAGCAGGTTCTCCCGGCCATCGGCCGACTTCCGCCCGACCTTGACCTTGCCCGACAGGATGATGTAAAGGCGATCGCCTAGTTCACCTTCGGCGAAGATGACGTGGGCGCGGGGGAAGTTGACCGGCTCCAGGGTGGCGCTGAGGGCCTCAACTGCCGCCGGGTCGACGCCCTGGAAGATGCCCGCCTTAGTCAGGGGGTCGTTCACCGCGGTCCTCCAGTTGACCCTGGCGGCACCGGTCCCGGCTGTTACGGGACCTACCGGGTGCCGCCGATCACATCGGGAAGATTCTAGGCCCGTTGCCGAGGGCGGCGTGATCTGACTAGGGCGGCGCGGCGCAGCCGACGCAGTCGGAACAGTTCCAGCGCCCGGCCGATCCCGCTACCGAACAGCGCCCGCATCTCGTCAGCCCGGGCCGCCTGCAGGAACTCCTCGACCTCGTTCTCGCGCACGGCAACGTGGCGCAGGCGATTCTCCAAGCGCTCCATCGCGAGCGCAAAGAACATGATCAGCAGCGGGATGACGATAACGAACCAGGCAGTCATGGTGCGGGCGATCCTGCCGCATCATCGGACCGGGTTGCGCGGGGGGTGGCCGCCGTCGGCGTGTCGCGCTGTCCGGCCCGTGCGACCGGGTCCGGTGCCACGTCCGTAGGCTGTGGGGGTGCCAGCCCGGTCCCGTCGGTCCTTCGCTGGAGAGAGCCGTCTTGCGCTAGTTCGACGCGCCCGCCGGATGGCTCGGGTCCTGGCCACCGCCTATCCGGACGCACACTGCGAGCTGGACTTCCAGACGCCGCTTCAGCTCGCGGTCGCCACCATCCTGTCGGCGCAATGCACTGACAAGCGGGTCAACGAGACCACGCCAGAGTTGTTCCGCCGGTATCCCAGCGCCGCCCACTACGCGGCTGCCGATCGGGACGAGCTGGAGGAGTTGATCCGGCCCACCGGGTTCTACCGGAACAAGACGACAGCACTGATCGGGCTCGGTGCCGCGCTGGTGGAGCGCTTCGGCGGCGAGCTGCCCGGCCGGCTGGCCGACCTGGTCACCCTCCCGGGAATCGGGCGCAAGACAGCCAACGTGATCCTGGGCAACGCTTTTGGAGTGCCCGGTATCACAGTGGACACCCACGTCGGGCGACTGGTGCGCCGCTGGGGGTGGACCGAGCATGAGGATCCGGTGAAGGTCGAGCAGGCGATCGCCGAGCTGGTGCCCAAGCGGGACTGGACGATGCTGTCCCACCGGGTGATCTTTCATGGGCGCCGGGTGTGCCATTCCCGCCGCCCGGCCTGCGGGGTGTGCCCGCTGGCCAGCGACTGCCCATCCTACGGCTGCGGACCCACCGAACCCGGGATCGCCGCGGCACTGTTGCGCGGGCCTGAGACTCCTCATCTGCTGGCGATGGCCGGGCTGCCCACCGAGCTGGCGGGTTCGAGTGTGGCGGTCGGCGCCGTGACCCCTGGATCGATCCGGTGAAGTCTGCGGTGCGCTGGGTGATGGTAGGGGCCTTGCTGGCGTTCGCACTCGTCGTGGCGCTGTGGCCGCGAGCCGACCCCACAGCCCCTACCTCGGCCGGTGCCGCGCAGCTCGCCGGTTCGCCGGCCAGTCTCGAGGAGCTTCGGTCTCGGGCGGCTCTGCAGCCTTGCCCGGCAGCATCGCCGGGGGGTGCCCCGGTTCGCGGGGCGTTGACCGGGCTCGTGTTGCCCTGTCTTGGGCAGCCAGGGACAGTTGACCTTGGGGCCGCGCTGTCCGGGCGGCCCGCGTTGCTCAACCTGTGGGGGCCGCTGTGCCAACCATGCGCCCAGGAGCTGCCCGCGCTGGCCGCTTACGCCGCCGAGACCGATGCGGTGCTGGTGCTCGGGGTGGAAGTGCAGCGGCTGCCCGAAGGTGCGCTGGACATGCTCGCCGCGCTGAACGTGCATTACCCGTCGGTTAGTGATCCTGAGGGCCGGCTGCGCGCCGCGCTGGGCGCCCCTGCGGTACTGCCGCTGAGCTTCGTGGTCTCCGCCGACGGGCGGGTCAGCCAGGTCAACCCGCCCGAGGTGCTGCGCAGCCCGGAGCAGGTGCGCGCGGTCGTGCAGCGCTACCTCGGCCCAGGCGCGGTGGGATGAGCCACCCCGGGCCGCTCGTCGACCCCACCTCGGTGCCGGAATGGCTCGCCCTCCTGGTACGCCGCATCGCGGAGCTTGGCCCTGGCGATCTCGGGCGGATTCCCGCCCCGATGGAGGCCCCACCAGAAGGTGGCCGAGCGGCGGCGGTGCTCGTGCTTTTCGCTGAGGACTCGCGTACCGGCGAGCCGGATGTGCTGCTTGCGCTGCGTTCTGACCAGCTGTCCTCGCACGCCGGTCAGGTCTGCTTTCCCGGTGGAGCGGTGGACGACGTCGACGCTGGCCCGGTTGCGACGGCACTGCGGGAGGCCACCGAAGAGGTCGGGGTTCGCGCCGAAGACGTGCGGCCAGTTGCGGTGCTGCCGCAGCTATACCTGCCGCCGTCGGATTTCGTCGTCACGCCGGTGTTGGGTCATTGGGAGCGGCCCGGACCGGTTGGCCCGGTGGATCGTAGAGAGACCACCGCGGTCGCCCGGGTGTTGCTTCGGGTGCTCGCGGACCCGGTGAACCGGCTGATCGTGCGTGGGCCCGGGGGGTGCTCCTACCCCGCATTCCTCCTCCCGGGGATGCTCGTCTGGGGGTTCACCGGTGGGTTGCTGGCCGCGCTGCTGGCGATGGGTGGGTGGGAACGGCCCTGGGAGCCGGCGGCCGAGTACGACTTGGACGTCGCGTGGCGGTTGGCCGAGGGGACTGAGGTGATCCGGTGAACTGGGTGGATGTGCTGGTGCTGGTGCTGGCCCTGCTCGCCGGGATCTCGGGCGCTCGGCAGGGGATGGTCACCGCAGCGGCGTCCTTCGTCGGCGTGCTGGCGGGGGCAGTGATCGGAGTGCGGATCGCGCCACAGTTGATCGAGCGCTTCGACAGCCCGGAAGTCAAGGTCGCGGCCGGAGTGTCGATCGTCATTGTGCTCGTCGCGCTGGGCGAGACACTGGGCGTGTGGCTGGGCCGCGCGGTCCAGAGCCGGATGGACGCGGAGGCGCTGCGCCAGGTGGACGTGGTGCTGGGCGCCGTGGTGCAGGGCGCCGCGGCTCTGGTGGTGGCCTGGTTGGTCGCGCTGCCGCTGACCAAGTCATCGGCCTACGCCGGACTGACCAGCGCGGTGCGGGACTCGTCGGTGCTGCGGACTGTGGACACGATGATGCCCACGGTGCTGCGCGAGCTGCCCGACGAGCTGACCAACCTGCTGGACGTCACCGGGTTCCCCGATGTGCTCGCCCCCTTCTCTACCACCCCGATCACCGATGTCGGCCCGGCCGATCCGGTTCTGCTCAACAGCCCGGTGGTGCGTGAGGCCCGGGCCAGCGTGCTCAAGGTCCGGGCCCGAGCGGTGTCCTGCTCCCGGGCGCTGGAGGGCACTGGGTTCGTGGTGGCCCCGCAGCGAGTGATCACCAACGCGCATGTGGTCGCCGGTACCGACCGGGTCTCGGTGGAAACCGCGGGTGGCTCGCTGGACGCCGTGGTGGTCAGCTACGACCCGGCGACCGACGTCGCGGTGCTGCGGGTGCCCGGGCTACGGGCACCGGTGCTGCAACTGGCCCCGAAGCCGGCTACCACGGGGTTGAACTCGCTGGTGCTGGGCTACCCGCTGGACGGGCCGTACACGGCGTCGGCTGCCCGAGTTCGGGAACGCATCAACCTGCGCGGCCCGGACATCTACAACGAGGCGACCGTGGTCCGCAACGTCTACACCGTCCGCGCCGTGGTGCGCAGCGGGAACTCGGGCGGCCCGCTGCTCGACGGATCCGGCCAGGTGCTCGGTTTGGTGTTCGGGGCCGCAGTGGACGACGAGGAGACCGGGTTCGTGCTGACCTTTGATGAGATCGCCGACGACATCGCTGCTGCACCGGACCGAACTGACCGGGTCCCCACTGGCGCTTGCGCCGCGTGAGTGGCGTTGAGTGCCAGCGCACTCGACGCCACTCACGAGTTCCGCAGGAACCGCGTGATCAGCGCGGTGGTTTGCTCGGGTGCTTCTTGCGGTACGAAGTGGCCGATGTGAGGCAGCACCTCATAGCGATAGCTGTTGCCGGCCCACCGGGCCGAGCGCCGCGCGGTTCGCTCCAGCACGTAGGGGTCGTCAGCGCCCTGCACCTGGAGCACTGGAACCCGGGCAGCCCGGTCCACCGCTCGGGCCAGCCGGCGTCCGTCGAACCGGAACTGGGAGCGGCCGACCCACCGGTAGTACTCCAGCGCGCAGTGCGCCGTGCCGGGGATCAGCATGGCCTCGCGGCAGCGCCGGGCCACCACGGTGAACTCGCTCGACGCGCGCCACTGCGGGCTTGCCCCGCCGCGCAGGATCTCCTCCACCAGCACTGCCCCGTCGCGGGCGAGGCTGCGTTCGGGCAGCCACGGGACTTGGAAGCTGGCCAGGTAGCGCGAAGCCGAGCGCTGTGCCGGGTCGCGCAGCAGCGCCTGGCCCATCGCGAGCGGATGTGGGGCGGACAGCACCGTGACCGAGCGCACCAACCTTGGGTGCAGCGTGGCCGTGCACCAGCCGAGGATCCCTCCCCAGTCGTGCCCGACCAGGTCGGCTTGGCGTTCGCCGAGTGCCCGGACCAGGCCCGCCACATCACCGGACAGCGTCCACAAGTCGTAGCCGCGGGGCGGTTTGTCGGAGTCGCCGTAGCCGCGCAGGTCTACGGCGACAGCGCGGCGACCCGCCGCAGCCAGCGCCGGGAGTTGGTGGCGCCAGGACCACCAGAACTCCGGGAAGCCGTGCAGCAAGAGCACCAGCGGGCCCGTGCCGGCCTCGGCCACATGCAAGCGGATCCCGTTGGCCGATACCTCCCGGTGTGTCCAGGGCCCAGGAATCCGGACTGAGCTGGGATCGGGTGGACGGATCACTCCCCGGGGTGATCGGCGCCATGCTGGTGGGCGCGTCGACGAGTCAGTGCCGCCCCGGTGTCGCGGACGGAGCTGATCGTGCGTTCCGGCTTTCGGATGCTGCGCACCCGGCGCCAGCCCAGCAGCGCGAACACCGCCGCGGCGGCCACCATCAGGCCGAAGACGATGCTGAATGCGGCCCACTGCGGCAGCCAGATGGCCAGCACCTCAGCCACCGCGATGAACAGGAAGAACAGGCTGAAGATCAGGATTGTCAGGGCAAGGACGAAGAAGACGCTGCCCTTGACGCCCTTGCGGACCTCCGCTGTCACCTCCGCCTTGGCCAGCTCCACCTCTGCGCGGAACAAGGTGGAGAAGTGCGTGGCGGCTTCCCGCACCAGCTCGCCTAGAGATGCTTCGGCATGCTGACGGGGCAGGTCCGGTGACAGCGGCAGTGACCGCACCCCGGACGGTGGATCCGGTTTGGCGTGCCGGCCGTTGTTGTGAGGCTGCCTGCTAGTCACGGGCGACATGGTGCCATGGCCCGTCTCGATCACCCACTGTGGCCACGCTGAACCGAGGGTGGCCGGCTGGACGGCGGCGCCCAGATGGTCATCAACACGGGGTTTCCCGGGGACGGACTCCCACGGGTCTGTCACGCCCCCTCCCACCACCCTGAGACGCTGGCGGGCGTGTCCAAGGCCCGCAGAAATGGGGATTCACGCCATCGAGGACTTGCCGGGTCGAGGTGAAATCAGTGGGAGGTGGTCTGTGAGCAGTTTGAGTAGAAACTCTTTCGCGCATTTCGACGAGTATGCGTTGAGTGAAGGAGGGGGTCGCGGCAGGGATCGATGAGGTGTCGGCGCCAACAAAGTAGAACATGTGTTCGATACTAGTTGTCTGGAGTGGCCGCCGCCACCGGTGACCGCGCCGCCTGAGGAGGTCATCGACTGCCTGGTTGAGGACTTTCCCGGTGTCGCGGAGCCGGTGCGTTGGTCGGAGTACCTTCCCGATGGCATGCTGGCCGATCTGTTGGCGCAGCCCGCTCAGACTGACCCCGAGCATGGCGAGTTTGAGGCTTTGGAGCGGGTGGGGGGCTGGGAGCGGGTGATTGCCTGGGCGCAGGCTCGGCAGTTGCGGGAGATGGCCTCGTTTATGGACAGTGCGCAGGCGCGGAACAAGGCGTTGGGTGCCTGTGACTCGCAGGCTCATGACTCGGCGGTGGCCGAGGTCGGGCTGATGCTGACCGTCTCAGCACGGACCGCTGCCTGCCGGGTGGGTGATGCGTGGTCGTTGTGTACTCGGTTGCCGGCCACGTTGGCGGCGATGGAGTCGGGCCGGATCACTTTGGCCAAGGCCCGCGTCCTTGACGCCGAGACCGCGAACCTGTCTGCGGAGCACATCGCGGCGGTGGAGGCTCGGGTGCTCGGTAAGGCGCCGAAGCAGACCCCCGGGCAGTTGCGGGCCGCGACCCGTCGAGCAGTGCTCGCCACCGATCCCGCCGCCGCCCAACGACGGGCCGAGCGGGCCCGGCGTGAGCGCGGGGTGCAGATGTGGCGCGAGCCTGACGGGATGGCCACTTTGTCGGCTTACCTGCCCGCAGGCGATGCCCTTGGGGTGTTCGCCGTCCTGGATGAGCACGCCCGCCACGCTGGGTTCCCCGGTGACGAGCGCACCCTGGAGGCCCGCCGCGGCGATGCCCTGGTCGATCTGGTGCTCAACCCGATCGGTTACTCCAGCCACGCCACCAGCACCGCCCACCACCACACCACCCAGCAACCGGACAGCGGGCACCACAGCACTCCGGACACCTCCAGTGCCAGCGCCTCCCATGGCGCTGACGGGGGCGTCGTTTCGGCTCCCGACACCACCAGCCCGGCGGGCTGCCGGTGTGCGTGCGGGCGGTGCCGGCGCGGCGGCGGGGTGGATGTTCGAGTCACCATCCCCTACACCGCGCTGCTCGGTGCCGACGACCACCCCGGCGAGCTGGCCGGCTATGGGCCCATCCCGGCCGCGGTAGCCAGGGACCTGGCCGCTGGGGGCACCTGGCGGCGCGTCCTTACCGACCCCACCTCCGGCCGGCCCCTGGACTACGGCACCACCCGCTACCGGCCACCAGCCCACCTCGCCGGACTCGTGATCACCCGGGACCAGACTTGCCAGTTCCCCGGCTGCCGGGTGCCTGCCCACCGCTGCGACATCGACCACGGCATCCCGCATGACCCAGCGAACGGCACGGGTCCGACCAGCGAATTCAACCTCGGGATCAAATGCCGACACCACCACCGGATCAAACAGACCCCCGGCTGGTCAGTCACCCACCATCCCGATGGCTGCACCACCTGGGCCACCCCCAGCGGACACCTCTACCACACCCAACCACCACCACTGACCAACCCCGAACCACTCACCACCCGCCCGGTATCTGATCCGGACGAACCCCCGCCCTTTTGACCCCTTGCGCCGTCGCCGGATCATGCCGGATACCGGCGGTATGGTATCTGATATGGTGACGAAGAATGTCACCATCATCCTGGACGAAGATTAGCTAGCACACATTCGCAGCTTGGTCGGATCTGAAAAGGTCCAGAGCATGTCGGGGGCTTCGTGCAGCACGAGGTGAGGGTGTCTCTCGATGATGTAGCCGGGTGGGGGAGCGATGCTCGCTGAAGCTCTGGCCCAGACCGGCGGTGATCTCACTGCAAATGAACGCGCCTGGGCGGACCGGATCCTCGATACCGGCAGCACGGCAAGCGACCAGCCGCATGACCGCGGAATCACCTTCGACTCCGGTGGGCTCATCGCTCTCGATCCGCACCTCGACGTCGTCATAGTCTGATCCCACATGGATGCTCCGCTGGTTCCTGCTCACGGCGTGGGCGTGCTCGCCGACGTGGTGCCCTCGCTGCTGTCCGGTCTCGGGATTGCGGGGTTCGCTGATCGGCTGAGCCTGAACCCGGCCCGGGCGGTGTGTCTGCTGCTGGTGGACGGTCTGGGGTGGCAGGCGCTGCGGGCGCACCCCGAGGACGCCCCGTTCCTCACGTCCTTGACCGGAGACAGCGAGCCGATCATCGTGGGGTTCCCGGCGACGACGGCGACCAGCGTGGCCGCCCTCGGCACGGGCCTGCCCACCGGTCAGCACGGGATCGTTGGCTTCTCCTTCGCTACCCCCGCTGGACCGCTGGTTAACGCGTTGAGCTGGCGCACGCACGGCGAGGGCACCGGGGTGGATCTGCGGGACCGGTTCGTTCCCGAAGATATCCAGCCGGTGCCCACGACGCTGGAACGGGCCGCGGCTGCTGGTGTGCGGGTCACGCTGTCGGTCCCGCACCTGCATCAGGGAACGGGTTTGACCCGGGCGGTCCTGCGTGGCGGCGACTTCCGGGGAGTGCACGCGCTGGGTGACCTGGCTGGTACCGCGCTGGCGGCCCTGTCCGGCAGCGAGCGGGCGTTCTGCTACGCCTACCACGGTGACCTGGACCTGCTCGGGCACGTTTACGGTGTCGGATCGTTGCCGTGGCGGCTGCAACTGAACCACATCGACCGGTTGGCGGCCGCGATCGCCGACGGACTGCCGCCGGGCGGCCAGCTCGTGGTGACCGCGGACCACGGGATGGTGACAGTGCCCGAGCAGGGCAGGCTCGACTTCGACACCGAGCCGACCTTGCAAGCCGGGGTGCGCTTGCTGGGCGGCGATCCGCGAGCCCGGTACCTCTACACCGAGCCGGGCGCCACCGACGACGTGCTCGCAACCTGGCGGGAGCTGATCGGGGATCGGGCGTGGATCGTGACCCGCGACGAGGCGATCCAACAGAGGTGGTTCGGGCCCGTGGTCGAGGACCGCGTCCGGGATCGCATCGGTGACGTCGTGGTGGCCGCCCGCACCGACTTCGCGGTCGTGCGCTCGGCTGTCAGGTCCAGGTTGGCCCCCCTGATCGGCCACCACGGTTCCCTGACCCCCGCTGAGCAGCTGGTGCCGCTGCTGGTGTTCAGCCCCGACTCATAGCAAGTGTCACGCCTCGGCAGCCTGGTGGTTAGGGCGTGAAATAGGGCGGGCCGACCTGCTGGAAAGCGCTGGGGGTGGACGAAGGGAACTGGAACACCAACATCGGTTTACCTTGGGGGTTACCCGCACCTGACTCTCGGTAGCTGAAACTCAACGTGCCACCGGCTCCCGGCACCGTGTTCAGGTCGTGCAGGTTCATCAGCTGGCCGAGTACGTCCGTTGCGATGGGAGCGCCCGGACGCAATGCGCCAGGGGTCGCCAGCCGTACCGCTTTCGCGGCGGTCAGAAACGCGTCGTGCATGGTGATCACCCTGTCGTCGGTCAGGTCCTCCAGGTTGAAATCCCGTTTCTTGAATTCCTCCCGGAATGCCCGGTAGTGCTCTGGCGTCCCCGGCGTGTTCTGGTCCCAGCCTCTGGCGTCGGTCCTCGCCAAGAAAACGACGGTGAGCTTCGCGTCACGCAGCTCCTCTTCCTGCTCACTCAGGACAACGGCGGGGTCGATTCCCGTCGCCACGACGGTCATTGGCGTGCTGCTGCATACCCGATCCTGCAGCGCTTCGAGGAAGCCGCCGAAATCGCCTCGCCGGCCCGCGTAGAGAACGATGTCCAACCCTTTCGCTTCGGCCGCACAGATATTGGGTGTGATTTTTGAAAAATGGCCGGCGCCGACATTGGCATCGAGCCCACCGCCAGTGAAGGCTTGATCCCGGAAATTGATCAAGTCTCCCATCTTCTCCTTGAGGGCGTCCCGCAGTGTCTTGGTGAAGAGATCTCCGTTTGAGTCGGAGTTGGAGTCGAAGACCAGGATGGCCGAACGAAACTCGGTGTGGCTGCTCAGGTGGCTGCGGAGAATCTCGGCATAGTCCCGGTTACTCGGGGACACCCGCAGCAGGCCGTCGATGTTGCTGTGTTCGAGCCCGTCGGCGGTGATGATGGCGCCAACCATGGGAATGCCATGTTCGGACAGTTTCTTGGCGGCCTCCTCGGTCTGACGGATACTGATCCACATCCCAACCACGGCGACGAGGGGATTGTCCTGGTGGGTCATCTCCACCAGCTGCTCGACCACGGGTCGCCACTGATTCGCGGTGCTGCCCTCGTTGGCGAGGACCAGCTGAATCGGCGGAGGTGTTACCGCACCGTTGCGGACACGCGCGGTCGGGCCGGCGTCGACCAGCGCGCTCCCGCTCATTCCTCCGTCGGCTTGCGCAGCCGCTTGGTGAGGGTCCGGCGTCGCTTGTCGGCCAGCCGACGCTCGCGGGCGGCCCGGGACGGGCGAGTCGGGCGGCGGGTGGGCGGATCAGGCTCCAGCGCGTCACGCAGCAGCGCGGCGAGCCGCATCCGGGCGGCTTCACGGTTACGCAGCTGGGATCGGTACTCAGCGGCCACCACCGTCAGCACCCCGGCGACCAGCCGACCGGACAGCCGCTCCAGCACACGGGCCCGCTGGTGCTCGGTGAACGCCGTGCTGGCCGCCACGTCGAAGACCAGCTCGACGCGCGAATCGGTGGTGTTCACCCCCTGCCCGCCTGGCCCGCTCGCCCGGGAAAAGCGCCACCGCAGCTCGCCCTCCGGAATCGAGACCGAGCCGCGTACCCGCAGCGCATCAGCCATGTCCCCAGCATGCCCTGCCGCCGCAACCACCATTCGGCTCCGAATGGCGTCCAGCGGGGGCCTGGGACCGCTATTCGGCTCCGAATGGCGGTTGCCGGCCGGCTCAGCCCTCAGAGCTGGACTGCATTCCGGTGGAGATCAGGTCCATGACTGAGGAGTCGGCCAGGGTGGTGACGTCACCGATCTCGCGGTTCTCCGCAATGTCGCGCAGCAGGCGGCGCATGATCTTGCCGGATCGGGTCTTGGGCAGGTCCGCGACGACCATGATCTGCCGGGGCTTGGCGATCGCGCCGATCTCCTTGGCCACGTGGTCGCGCAACGCCTTGATCGCCTCTTCGCCCCGTGCTTCGTCCTGGGCGACGTGGCCGCGCAGGATCACGAATGCGACGATGCCCTGCCCGGTGATCGGATCAGGGGCGCCGACCACGGCGGCCTCGGCCACCGTCGGATGCGACACCAGCGCGGACTCCACCTCGGTAGTGGAGATCCGGTGCCCGGAGATGTTCATGACGTCATCCACCCGGCCCAGCAGCCAGATCGCGCCATCATCGTCGTACTTGGCGCCGTCCCCGGCGAAGTAGTAGCGCTGGTCGGCAAAGCGTGACCAGTAGGTCTCCCGGTACCGGTCGTCGTCACCCCAGATGGTGCGCAGCATCCCCGGCCACGGCTGGTCCAGCACCAGGTAACCGCCCTGACCGTGGCCGACCGTGTTGCCGGACCCGTCGACCACGGCGGCGCTGATACCGGGCAGCGCGCGCATCGCCGAGCCCGGCTTGGTCTCGGTGACACCGGGCAGCGGCGAGATCATGATTGCGCCGGTCTCGGTCTGCCACCAGGTATCCACGACCGGGCAGCGGTCTCCGCCGATGTGCTCCCGGTACCACATCCAGGCCTCGGGGTTGATCGGCTCCCCGACGCTGCCCAGCAACCGCAGTGACGAGAGGTCGTAGCGCTCCGGGATCTCCTTGCCCCACTTCATGAAGGTGCGGATCAGGGTCGGCGCGGTGTAGTAGAGGGTGCAGCCGTATCTCTGCACGATCTCCCAGTGCCGGCCCTCGTGCGGGGTGTTCGGGGTGCCCTCGTACATGATCGACGTCGCGCGGTTGGCCAGCGGTCCGTAGACGATATAGCTGTGCCCGGTGACCCAGCCGATATCGGCGGTGCACCAGTAGACGTCCTGACCGGCCTTGTGGTCGAAGACGGCGTGGTGGGTATAGGCGCACTGGGTGAGGTAACCGCCGGAGGTGTGCAGGATGCCCTTGGGTTTTCCGGTGGTGCCCGAGGTGTAGAGGATGAACAGCGGGTGCTCGCTGTCGAACGCCTCGGGGGTGTGCTGGTCGGACTGGTCATCCACC
>DATHTJ010000135.1:0-11785 GCA_035463315.1 Pseudonocardiaceae bacterium | reverse complement strand
GAGGTGGAGGTCGGTCTGTTCGTCGCGGCGCTCAAGCGGGTGTCGCTGGTGGCTCAGCGGTTCGCGCCGGTCCGGCTGGCCTTCTCCGAGGGCACTGTGCAGCTGTCCGCGGAGGCTGACGACGAGTCCAGCGCCGAAGAGAAACTCGAGGTCGGCGTCACCGGCGAGCCGCTGACCATCGGGTTCAACGCCGGGTACCTGATCGACGGGCTCACCGGGCTCACCACCCCGCGGGCGACGCTGTCGTTCACCACGCCGGGCCGCCCCGGCGTGATCACCCCGGTCACCGGCCTTGCAGCGGATGAGCCGGATCACGGGGACGGCTCCTACCGCTATCTCGTCATGTCGATGCGGTTGCGGGGCTAGCCGCCGCGGAGTGCACGTCGCGCACGGCGCAGCCGGACAGCACCTGCGGCACTGGCAGCTGGGCCACCCGCACCGCGCTGAATGCCTTCACCCCGAGGACCGCTGCGGCGAGCACTGTCGCCGCCATCGGCGACCCGGTGGCCAGCCACACCAGCACTACCGCGCTGGTGTTGATGACCTTCGCCGGTGGTGACCAGTTCAGCCGGTACACCGTGGCGTCGATCAGGCTGAAGTAGTTCGGCGACAGTAGTGACCAGCGGGTGAACGCCAGCGTGAGGTAGGCGTCGAGCACCACGAACTGCACCAGGAACACCGCGGCGGGCGGTGCGGCGGGCGGGTGCGCGGTCACATAGCTGGTCACCACCAGGCAGATGCTCAACCGGTCGGCGAGCACGTCGAGCACCGCCCCGGTGCGGGTCTCGCGGTGGGTCAACCTGGCCAGCGACCCATCGGCGATATCCCCGATCCAGTAGCAGAGCAAGGCCGCGAGCAGCCAGCCGTCGCTGTGGGTGGTCACCGCGACGGCCCAGGCAACCACCGTCGCGACCGTGCGCACGGCTGTCACCAGGGTGGGTGCGGTGCCCCACTGCTCCCCGAACTCGCAGGTGCAGCCACGGTGCCCACACCGGATAGCGGTGGTGCTGACGGTCACCGGACGCGTCGGCGGAACGACCAGGACCGCCGGGCGGCATTCGGCACCGGCCGCGTGAGCGGCTCGGTGCGGGTCCGCCACCCGGCGAACTGAACGATCGCCTCGGCGGGTCCCACCACCGGAATGCCGAGCGTGGCCGCAGTGCGCAAGGTGGGGTGATCTGCGGGCACCGAAGGATCGGCAATGACGACTGTGACCGCCGGCGTGAGCCGGCTTCGGGTCACAGCTCCGTGCGCCTCCATCAACCGGCGCAGTGCTCCAAGATCGACAGAACTGCCGACATACAGCACGTGCAGCGGGTCCTGGGTGGCCGCGTGACGACCCACCGCGTCTCCAGTCTCCCCGACAAGATTCACCTAGCGTAGATGCGACCCTCGGCGCACGGGAGCATGACACGCCAGGTACATTCGGCAGTAGTTCAGAGTGCTCGAACAGCCACTGTGAGTTATATCAGCACTGATCGACCCAGGGTTTGCGGCACCCGTGAGGGTGCCTGACCTTAGTGTCAGCTTCGTTCGGTCACTGCCCGGCCGGTGAGCCGGATAGCACGGGAGCGTAGCGCGGCGTGCGCCTCCGCGGTATCGACCCGGGTGGGCGCACCGCTGGCCAGGACCTGCTCTCCGGCCACCCACACATCCCGCACCGCACGGGCCCCGGCACCCCACATCAGATTGGCCAGCAACTGACCGTCCGGGACGTCCAGGCCGGCCGCGAACGCCGGGTCATCGGCTCCCAGGTGCACCAGATCCGCCCACCCGCCCGGGCGAAGAGTGCCCAGGTCGTCGCGCCCGATCGCGACCGCTCCCCCCCGGGTGGCCAGCAGCAGCGCCTGCGCGGCGGTGAGCGCGGCGGCGTCCCCGGTGGCCAGCCGGGCCAGCCGGGCGGCCAGCCTCGCGTCATCCCAGAGATCGAGATCATCGTTCGACGCGGGACCGTCGGTGCCCAGGCCGACCGCAATCCCGGCGGCGCGCAGGTCGCGCAGCCGCGCGATACCCGACGCGAGTTTGCTGTTGGAGCCGGGGCAGTGCGCGACCCCGGCCCGGTGCCGGGCCAGCACCGCGATGTCGGTGTCGGACAGGTGCACGGCATGGGCCGCCAGCACCCGTGCGCCCCGGCCGGAGTCCTCGCTGCCGAGCACCCCGAGGTGTTCCAGCAGCAGCGGCACCGAGCCGTGCTGGTCGCGGATCGTGGCATCCTCGCCGGTGGTCTCGGCAACATGGAGGTGCAGCAGCGCGCCGCGCTCCCGGGCGGCTGCGCCGGCCGCGATCAGCGCCTTGGGCGGCAGCGTGTAGGCGGCGTGCGGGCCGTATCCCAGTTCGATGCGCTCGCCGGGCCCAAAGCGGAGCCCGTCGGCGTCGATCCAGCGGTTGATGCCCTCGAGCATCTGCTCCCAGCTGCCCAGCCGGTCCCAGCCCGAGACCGCGATGATGCCCGGGGTCACCACCGCGCGGCTGCCGGCGGCGAGCACCGCGTCCACCACAGCGTCGCTGTAAAAGTACATCTCCACGCTGGTGGTGACCCCGGCGCCGAGCATCTCCAGGGCGCCGACCAGCATGCCGGCCCGCACGTCCTCGGCGTCCAGCCGCACCTCGGTGGGCCAGATCACCTCGGTCAGCCAGCGCATCAGCGGCAGGTCCCCGCCCAGCCCGCGCAGGGCGGTCATCGCAGTATGCGCGTGGGCGTTGACCAGACCGGGCATCAGGATGCCGGGGAGCGTGCGTACCGGCCCGGGTGCCGCCGGCGCGCCCGCTGAGGGTCCGATGTGCCCGATCCGGCCGGTATTGTCGACGTCCACCACGCCGTCACGCAGCACCGTGCACTGCTCGTCGCAGGGCAGCACGACCGGCGCCGCCAGCCGCATCATGAGGGGGGCTCCACGGGCGTGTAGCGCAGCAGGGACGACAGCGGTCGCAGCGGGGGAAGCCAGGCGCCCTCGGCGGGCAGCGTCTCGAGGGTGATCCGGGGCAGCGGCTGCAGGAACAGCTCCGGGATGTCCTCCAGGTCCTCGAAGTCCAGCACCACGGAGTTGACCGCGAACGAGGCATGCTCCCGGAACCCGAGCACGGTGACCTGGACGCCCGCGGCCACCAGGTCCTCTAGTGGCTCCCGGAAGGCTCGGCTGTCCCCGGAGGCCACCAGCAGCTGGCGCAGCACACCCTGCTCGTGACGGGACCGGATATGCGTCAGCATGTCCTCGTCGATATCCGATTCGTCAATCTTGGGCTTGGCGAATACCGCGAAACCGGTGTTGCGCAGCGCCTCCACCCAGGGTCGCACGAAGTCCGTGCTGCCCGGTGCGACGTTGGTGAACACGGTTGCCTCGGGCTCCGTGTCGGACCCGGCCCGCGAGATCAGCCAGCGACCCAGTGCGTCGAACCTTGGCCGGGATGCGGAGCTGGGGCGTCCGCCGAGGATCGAGCCCAGGCTCATGTCGATGTTGGGCGCATCCCAGACGAGCAGCGTGGTCGGGGCGGTCGGGAACGGGTTCATGGTCACCGATGCTAGCCGCGGGCGAAGAGCAGATCGCGGACGATACGGCCCTCGTCCCGGGCGCGCTGCTCGAACTTGGTGACCGGCCGCCACGCCGGCCGCGCCGCGAAGCCGTTGCCGGCGGCGAGGTTGCGCAGCTCGGGCTCGGCGGTGCACACCGCGAGCATCTCCGCGGCGTAGGGCTCCCAGTCAGTGGCCAGGTGCACTATGCCCCCGGGTTCCAACCGGGACGTCACCAGGGCGATGAACTCCGGGCGGACCAGCCGGCGCTTGTGGTGCCGGTGCTTGGGCCACGGGTCAGGGAAGTAGATCCGGACTGCGTGCAGGCTGCCCGGTGCGACGTGCTTGGTGAGCAGCGTCTGCGCGTCGCCGCGCAGCAGGCGCAGGTTGGTGATCCCGGCTTGCTCGATGCGCAGCAGCAGCTGGGCCAGACCGGGCCGGTAGACCTCGACGGCGAGATGGTCGACGTCGGGTGCATTGACGGCCATCGCCGCGGTCGATTCCCCCATCCCGGAGCCGATCTCCAGTACGACCGGCGCGGTGCGCCCGAACCACCCGGCGGTGTCCAGCGGGCCGTCGGGCAGGTCCACGACGTCTGCGCCCCACCGGTCCCAGCTCCGATCCCAGGCACGCTGTTGCCCGGTGGTCATTCGGCTGCGCTGCGGGAAATAGGTCTGGGGGAAATGGGTCTGGGGGAAGTGGCTCGCCCTGGTTTGCTGCATATCGCCAGCCTCGCGCACGGGGTACCCGCGCGGATGAGAAGGTGGTCCGGTGAGCACGCTTGAGGAGTGGGTCGGCGCGGTATGCCGGGAGCTGGACATCGCCGAAGCCGTGCACCCGGCAGCCATGCAGTCACGGGTGCTGGACATGGCGCGTGACGTCGCTCACGACGTCGCCCGGCCGGCTGCTCCGCTCACCGCCTACCTTGTGGGCCTTGCGGCCGGACTCACCGGGGACCCTGAGGCCACCGCTGACGAGTTCGCCCAGCGGGTATGCCTGCTGGCCCAGCGCTGGGCGGGCGAGCAGGACGGCTAGGCTGCAACGGCTGGACGAAGGGGGAGGGCCCGGGCCGCCCCCCGAATGGCTGCCCGGGCCCTGTCCCCCAATGCCCAGTCGTGCACCCCCCGAACTAGTGCACCACCGGCGTCGGCTTCTCCCTGGGCGTACCGGCGCGACGTCCAGAGGTTCCGAGGTGGGCTTAGTGGAGCTTCCCTCTCGACCAACAGCTCAAACTGTGCCGCACTGCGCCGCTAGGCACATGAGGGTTCTCCCCTACCGGCACCCTGGTTAGCACCATGGCCTGCTGTCGGGGATGCCTGAGTTGACTGCAGCGGGCGATAGGGTCGGGAATGTGAGCACCGGCGTGATCGATCCCGACTTTCTTGACCTGCCGTTGCGGTCCGTGGCCGACGCCGCCCTCGGGCGGGCCCGCGAGCTGGGCGCCGAGCACGCCGATGTCCGGATCGAGCGGACCGCCGGGCAGTTGCTGCGGCTGCGCGACGGGGTGGTCGCGATGGCGCGGGACTCGACCACGGTGGGGCTGGCCGTGCGGGTGATCGTCGAGGGCACCTGGGGGTTCGCCTCGCACCTCGAGCTGACCCCGCGGTCCGCCGCGGCCACCGCGCAGCGGGCCGTCGAGGTGGCCCGCACGCTGCGCCGGCTCAACGCCGAGCGGGTGGAGCTGGCGGCGGAGCCAGTGCACGCCGACGCCGTCTGGGTCGGTAACTACCAGATCGACCCGTTCACGGTGCCCCTGCAGGAGAAGGTGGCGTTGCTGTCGGCGTGGTCCCGTCGGCTGCTCGCCACCGACGGCGTCGAGCACACCGACGCGGTTCTCCGCGCGGCGAAGGAAACCAAGTTCTACGCCGATTCCGCCGGCACCAGCACCACCCAGCAGCGGGTACGGATGCACCCCGCGGTCACCGCGACCGCGGTGGACCGGGCCGCCGGGTCGTTCGAGAGCATGCGGACCTGTGCGCCGCCGACCGCCCGGGGCTGGGAATACCTGGCCGGCAATACCGTCTGGAATTGGGACGATGAGCTCGCGCAGATCCCGGAGTGGCTGGTCGAGAAGGTCAAGGCACCGAGCGTGCCGCCCGGCCGGTACGACCTGGTGATCGACCCGACCAACCTGTGGCTGACGATCCACGAGTCGGTGGGGCACGCCACCGAGTACGACCGGGCGATCGGCTACGAGGCAGCCTATGCCGGGTCCTCCTTCGCCACCCCCGACAAGCTCGGCACCCTGCGCTACGGCTCGCCGGTCATGCACGTCACCGGTGATCGCACCCAGCCGCACGGGCTGGCCACCATCGGCTACGACGACGACGGGGTCGCCACCTCGCAGTGGGACCTGGTGGCCGACGGGACGTTGGTCGGCTACCAGACCGATCGGGTGTTCGCCCGCCGGCTGGGGCTGGAACGCTCGGCGGGCTGCGCGTACGCCGACTCACCGCACCACGTGCCCATCCAGCGGATGGCCAACGTGTCGCTGCAGCCTGACCCCAGCACCGACACCGCGACCTCCGACCTGATCTCCGCGGTTCAGCGCGGCATCTACATCGTCGGTGACCGCTCCTGGTCGATCGATATGCAGCGCTACAACTTCCAGTTCACCGGGCAGCGCTTCTACCGCATCGAGGGCGGCAGGCTGGCCGGACAGCTCCGCGACGTCGCCTACCAGGCCACCACCCCCGACTTCTGGGGTGCCTTGGAAGCTGTCGGTGGCGCCTCGACGTGGTTGCTCGCCGGTGCGATCAACTGTGGAAAGGCCCAGCCCGGTCAGGTCGCGGCGGTCAGCCACGGATGCCCGTCGGCGCTGTTCCGCGATATCACCGTGCTCAACGCCCGTGAGGAAGCCAGCCAGTGACTGGTGACACAGTGATGGGAGCAGATGAGCTGACCGCGGCCGCGCTGGCCGCGTCGAAAGCCGATGGATGCATCGTGCTGCTCACCGACACCAGCGAGGTGAACCTGCGCTGGGCCAACAACACGATGACCACCAACGGGCACACCACAACCCGCTCGTTCTCGGTGGTCTCGGTGGTGCACGGAGCCGAGGGGTCCGCGGTAGGCACAGTCAGCGGCAATGGCACTGACCTCGATGAGGTTCGCGCCGTGGTGGCAGCCAGCGAGGAGGCCGCCCGGCAGGCCGGGCCGGCCCGGGACGCCGCGCCACTGGTGGAGGGTGCGGCCGACGACGGCTTCGACGCCCCAGCAGCGGCCACCGAGATCGGGGTGTTCGCACGGTTGGCGGATGAGCTGGCGGCGGCATTCGGTGACTCCCGCAGTAGCCGGATTGCCGGCTCCGCCGACGGTGAGCTGCTCTACGGCTTTGCCGAGCACCGCCTGCAGACCACCTGGCTGGCGTCCTCGACGGGGCTACGTCATCGCTGGGTGCAGCCCACCGGCACGGTGGAGGTCAACGGCAAGATCGCCGCTGACCTCACCCGCAGCGCCTGGGCTGCGGCCTACACGGCTGATTTCACCGACCTGGATCTCACTGCTCTCATTGCTGAGGTGCGGCGACGGCTGGGCTGGTCGCAGCGGCAGGTGGAGCTGCCCGCGGGTCGGTACGAGACGATCCTGCCGCCGTCGGCGGTCGCTGATCTGATGACCAACCTGGTCTGGTCGCTGGAAGGTCGCCCGGCCCACGAGGGGCGCTCGCCGTGGTCTGCTGCGGCCGGGTCGAGCTCGCCGACCCGGCTAGGTGAGCGGCTCACCGACCTGCCGCTCACGCTGTCCAGCGATCCGGCCGCGGCGGGCCTGTCGACGGCACGGTTCCTGGCTACCAGCTTCTCGAGCGACTCGGTGAGCGTCTTCGACAACGGCGCCCCGGCGCGCCGGGTGGACTGGCTGCGCGACGGCACAGTCAACGCGCTGGCCTACCCCCGGGCGGCTGCGGCCGAGCTGGGTGGGGTGTTCACCCCACCGCCGGAGAACCTGGTGCTGACCGGTGGGTCGTCGGCGTCGACCGACGACCTGGTGGCGCGCACCGACCGGGGGTTGCTGCTGACCTGCCTGTGGTACATCCGTGAGGTCGACCCGGCCTCGTTGCTGCTCACCGGGCTGACCCGGGACGGGGTGTACCTCATTGAGGGTGGTGAGGTGGTTGGCCAGGTGAACAACTTCCGGTTCAACGAGAGCCCGATCGACCTGCTCCGCCGCGCCAGTGAGGTTGGTGCGACCGGGGGCGCGCTGTGCCGGGAGAGCAAGGACTGGTTTACCCGCACCTCGATGCCCCCCATCCGGATACCGGACTTCAACATGTCCTCGGTGAGTCAGGCCAGTTAAGGCCCCGGCACCGTGACGGCGAATTCCTGGACTGATTCCGTGATCGGTGTTGTGACGTATTTCTCAATCGCTTGAGTAGTCCCCGGGACTAACCTCGAAGTCATCACTTTGGCACCCAACCGTCCGTACAGCGGAGCGCGGACGGTCCTTGGCGTTCCTCCAGGCAGGAGACGAGTGGTGATGACATCGACCATCCCGGGTCTCGACGATGCGCCGACCAGCCACGCCCGGTTGCGCGCCTGGGTGCGCGAGGCCGCAAAGCTGACCACGCCGGACCGCGTCGTCTGGTGTGACGGATCCGAGCAGGAGTGGGAACGGCTCACCGCCCAGCTGGTCGACGCCGGCATCTTCACCCGGCTGCACCGCAAGCCGAACTCGTTCTGGGCCGCCTCGGACCCGTCCGATGTTGCCCGGGTGGAAGAGCGCACCTTCATCTGCTCGCGCGAGGAGCGCGACGCCGGTGCCACCAACAACTGGATGCACCCCGACGAGATGAAAGCGATCATGACTGAGCTGTACCGGGGGTGCATGCGCGGTCGGACGATGTACGTGGTGCCCTTCTGCATGGGTCCGCTGGAGGACCCGGAACCCAAGCTGGGCGTCGAGCTCACCGATTCCGAATATGTGGTGTGCTCAATGAAGATTATGACCCGGATGGGTGATCGAGCATTGCGTAAGTTCACCCGACCTGATGGCAGTGATGCGGATTTCGTGCCCTGTCTGCACTCGGTGGGCCACCCATTGGAACCCGGCGCGGCTGATGTGCCCTGGCCGTGCAACGACACCAAGTACATCAGCCACTTCCCCGAGGACCGGTTGATCTGGAGCTTCGGCTCCGGCTACGGCGGCAACGCGCTGCTGGGCAAGAAGTGCTACTCGCTCCGCATCGCCTCGGCGATGGCCCGCGACGAGGGGTGGCTCGCCGAGCACATGCTGATCCTCAAGATGACCAGCCCGCAGCGGGAGACTCACTATGTCGCGGCCGCGTTCCCCTCGGCGTGCGGCAAGACCAATCTGGCGATGCTGGAGCCGACCATTCCCGGCTGGAAGGTCGAGACGCTGGGTGACGACATCGCCTGGATGCGCTTCGGCGACGACGGCCGGCTTTACGCGGTGAACCCCGAGAACGGGTTCTTCGGCGTCGCCCCGGGCACCAGTTGGAAGACCAACCCCAACGCCATGCGCACCCTGCACCACGGCAACTCGATCTTCACCAACGTGGCGCTCACCGACGACGGCGACATCTGGTGGGAGGGCCTGGAGGGTAGGCCGGCGCACCTCACCTCGTGGACCAAGCAGGACTGGACGCCGGCCGATGGCGCAACCGGGCAGCCCAGCGCGCACCCGAACTCCCGGTACTGCACGCCGATGGCGCAGTGCCCGGTACTCGCCGACGAGTGGGACGATCCGGCCGGCGTCCCGATCTCGGCGATCCTCTTCGGTGGTCGCCGGGCTGACACCATCCCGCTGGTCAACGAGGCCTTCGACTGGCAGCACGGGGTGTTCCTGGGCGCCACGTTGTCCAGCGAGAAGACCGCCGCCGCGGTCGGGAGAATCGGCGAGGTGCGTCGCGACCCGATGGCGATGCTGCCGTTCATCGGCTACAACGCCGGCGACTACTTCCAGCACTGGATCAACGTCGGCAAGGGCGCCGATGCCAGCAAGCTACCGAAGATCTTCTACGTGAACTGGTTTCGCCGCGGTGCCGACCAGGGTCACTACCTGTGGCCGGGTTTCGGCGAGAACAGTCGCGTGCTGAAATGGATCATTGAGCGGATCGAGGGTAGGGCCACCGCGACCGACACCGCGATCGGCCGGGTGCCCACCGCCGACCAGCTCGACCTGTCCGGGCTGAACACCCCGATCGAGGACGTCGGCGCCGCGCTGGCGGTGGATCTCAACGAGTGGCGGGCGGAGCTCCCGCTCATCAAGCAGTGGTTCGACAAGATCGGCGACACGCTGCCCGGCACGATGCGTGACGAGCTGGAAGCCCTGACGGTGCGCCTGCGGCGCCCGTGAGTGGCGAGGCGAGTTGTCACTCGCCTCGCCACTCACAGTCCATAATGTCGGGATGCCGTCTTCCAAGCCGCGGTCGCTGCGCTGGAGTAACTGGAACCTGTTGTTGCTGGTGCCGTTGTTGGTGCTGGTCACACCGGTGTACAACCGCATCGAACCGCGGCTGCTGGGGTTCCCGTTCTTCTACTGGTACCAGTTCCTGTGGGTGCCGGTCGGGGTGATCTGCACCGTTGTGGTGTACCTGAAGACGCGGGGTGACCGGCGATGAACCCGCAGTGGACCGAGATCATCGTCTTCACGCTGCTGTTCGGCTTGGTCACGGTGCTGGGCTTTGTCGCCGTGCGGTGGCGGCCGCCGACCACGCTGGACCACCTGGACGAATGGGGGCTCGGCGGCCGGAAGTTCGGCTCGTGGATCACCTGGTTCCTCATCGGCGGTGACCTCTACACCGCGTACACCTTCGTCGCCGTCCCGGCGCTGGTCTTCGGGGCCGGCGCGCTGGGCCTGTTCGCGTTGCCCTACACGATCATCGCCTACCCGATTGTGTTCCTGCCGCTGCTGCGGATGTGGTCGGTGTCCCGGGTGCACGGATACGTCACGCCCGCCGACTTCGTGCAGGGCCGTTACGGCTCGTCGGCGCTCGCGCTGGTGGTGGCGATCACCGGGATCGTCGCCACCATGCCCTACATTGCGTTGCAGCTAGTCGGGCTCGAGGCGGTGCTGCGCACGATGGGGCTCAACGACAGGGGCATCGTGGGGCACCTGCCGCTGATCGTGGCGTTCGTCATCCTCGCCGTCTACACCTACCAGTCCGGGTTGCGCGCCCCGGCGCTGATCGCGTTCGTCAAGGACGGGCTGATCTACCTGGTGATCGGGGTGGCGGTGGTGTACTTGCCGGCCAAGCTGGGCGGCTGGGGCGCGATCTTCGACGCCGCGAACACCAAGTTCACCACCTCCCCGGCGCCCACTGACGGGCTGCTGCTCAATCCCAACAACCAGCTGCAATACGCGACGCTGGCCCTCGGCTCGGCACTGGCGTTGTTCCTCTACCCGCACTCGGTGACCGGGGTGCTGGCCGCCGGGGGCCGCAACGTGATCAAGCGGAACATGTCTGCGTTACCGGCGTACTCGCTGCTGCTCGGACTGCTCGCGCTGCTCGGGTACGCGGCGATCGCCGCGGGATCCACGCCTATCGTCAACGCGGCGACCGGCCGGCCGGACGCCAACACGATCATTCCGGTGCTCTTCGGCGCCCAGTTCCCGGCCTGGTTCGCCGGGGTGGCCTACGCGGCCATCGGGATCGGCGCGCTGGTGCCGGCGGCGATCATGTCGATCGCGGCGGCGAACCTGTGGACCCGCAACATCTACAAGCCCTACCTGCGCCGTGACGCCGACTCCCGAGCGGAGGCACGGCAGGCCAAGCTCGCCTCACTGGTGGTGAAGCTCGGTGCGGTCGCGTTCATCGTCTTCATCGACCCGCAGTACGCGATTGACCTGCAGCTGATCGGCGGGGTGATCATCCTGCAGACCCTGCCCGCGGTGGCGCTCGCGCTCTACACCCGGTGGTTCCACCGCTGGGGCCTGCTCGCGGGATGGGCGACCGGGTTGGCGTGGGGCCTGTCGATGCTCTATGCCATCCCCAATCCCATCACCGGCGCGGCGCACTTCGGCGGTGCGGCGCTCAAGCTGGGCACGCTGTCAATCCTGGGCTGGGAGCCCTTCGCCGGTTCGCCGGTCCAGATCTACGCGGGGTTCATCGCACTGGGAGGCAACCTCGTCATCGCCGCGCTGGTCACCGTGGCGCTGCGGAAGCTACGGGTGTTCAACGGCACCGACCAGACCGACCCGCAGGACTACCACGCCGACGAGGGCTCCCCCCGCCTCAAACCAGTAGCCGGAGCCCTCCCCCACACCACCTCACTCTGAGCGCCCTTTCCCGCATTCTGGAGGCAGACTGCTGTTATTCGG
>DATHTJ010000134.1:0-1565 GCA_035463315.1 Pseudonocardiaceae bacterium | reverse complement strand
GAAGATCCAACAGTGCGCCTCGGAGTTCGGCCGCCAAGTCGGGGGCGGCTGAGTGATCGGCAAGACCGCAGTGCATTTTAGCTAGGAAACCGGCGTCCGGCCGGCCAGTGCTTCGGCAAGTGCTGACGTTGCTGCCGCTGAGTACGACGCCGACACGGCGTCCGCGCTGTCGATCGCGCTCCCGCATCAGCGCAGCGAGTGCGACCGGTCTTCTCATGGGCGACGTGAACGTACTTCTTTGCGTCGAACGGGCACGGGGACGTCGGTACGTCATCAGGATCAGGATTCTGGGCACCAACGGCTTGGGCTGATGGCCATGGCGTTGGAACCACCGAGCAGTCCCTCGCGAAGGTCAACAGCGACAACATGGCCGATGGTGACTTTCGACCGCGCAACCGGCGACTGGTACGTGTCCGCATCGTCAGGCACGGGCTTCTGGGCACCGGCCCCATGGATTTCCGGGCACGGAGCAAATTCCTGATTGAGGAGTGCGCGGCCGGCCGGTGGGTCAGCCGCGCATCCCCGGGCCTCGGCGGAGGGCCCTCGCGGATGACCGAGAAACGAGCTGGTGGACGTGATCCGCAAGGCAAACGACCGCGAGACTGCCCAGGCCCGCAGCGACTGGACAACCCGAGCCAGTCCCTTCAGGTGCGAAGCAGCCGGATTACCGCAGCCTCCACGGCGGCCCGGACGCCGTCGTCGGCCAAGTCGGCCAAGTTCGGTGCCGCTCCGTTGAGCCGGCGCAGCGTGGGTAGCACGGTGCAGCCCTGCTCGAACTGCTCGATCAGCCTGGGGTCCACGTAGGACGCCCGGGCCACCGCTGGTGTGTTGCCTAGGTGGTCGGCCACCTCACGCATCGCGGCGGCCACCAGCCTGGCCTGGCCGCGCGGCGTGGCTGGCACGCCATCCACCGCCTGCGCGGCCAGCGCCGCGGCGGCAAGCACGGTGGCATTCCAGGTGCGCAGATCCTTGCACGTGTAGCGGCGTCCGGCGAGTTCCTTGACGGCGTCGTTGAGGTCCGACGTACGCACATCTCGCCAGCTACGTCCGTCCCGGTAGGCGAGCAGCTCGTCTCCACCGCCGCGCCGACGCAGCAGCGAGGCCACCACCCGGTGCACCGACGGATCGTGCAGCTCCACCGTGCGCGGGATGCCGCCCTTCGCGACGTAGTCGATCAGGACTGCGCCGCGGTGCAGCCGGACGTGCTCGCGGCGCAGCGTCGCCAGCCCGAAGGTGCCCTCGTCGTCGTCGCAGCTTGGGGCGTACTCCTCTCCACCGGCCCGGAACACCCCGATGTCCAGCATCCGTACCGCCGCCGCCAGCACGCGCCGCTGTCCGAGCCCCTGTTCGGCCAGCCGGTGCGCCACCTCGCGCCGCACCCTGGGCAGGCGCCGCCCCAGCGCGAGCACCCGCTGATGTTTCTCTGCGTCCCGAGCCCGCCGCCACTCGTCGTGGTAGCGGTACTGGCGTCGCCCGGCGTCATCGGTGCCCACGGCCTGGATGTGCCCGTCCTCCAGCGGCGAGATCCACACGTCACGCCAGGCCGGCGGGATCACCAGCGAGCG
>DATHTJ010000133.1:0-8844 GCA_035463315.1 Pseudonocardiaceae bacterium | reverse complement strand
TGTTGCTGATCGCCGCCTCCCACGCCCCGGTACCGGAGGACGGGTACATGAAGACCCGGCCGGTCTCGTTGGCGAAGATCTTTTTCAGGTCGGCGAACAGCGGCAGGGTCAGCTCGGGGAAGTCCGGTGCCCGGTGGTCCTGCATCGGGACGTTCATCGCGCGGCGCACCGCGTCCGGGACGTTGGTCGGACCGGGAATGAACAGGTGCACGGGTCCGTGGGGCACGCCCGTCACCGCCGGTCCGCGCTGGGCGCTTCGGCTCTGGGCGCTTCGGCCCTGGGTGCAAGCTGCGGGTACAGCGGGTAGCGCTTGGTCAGCACCCTGGTGCGCTCAGTCAGCGAAGCTCGCTTGGCGTCGTCCAAATCACCGGCCAGCGCCTCGGAGATGATCTTGCCGATCTCGTCGAAGTCGCTTTCCTGCAGGCCCCTGGTGGCCAGCGGCGAGGCCCCGATCCGCAGCCCGGACGCGACGGCCGGCGGTCGCGGGTCGAAGGGCACTGCATTGCGGTTCACGGTGATCCCGACCTCGGCCAGCCGGTCCTCGGCCTGTTGGCCGTTCAGTGGTGATTCCCGCAGGTCGGCGAGCACCAGGTGGGTGTCGGTGCCACCGGTGAGCACGTTGAGCCCGCCGTCGAGCATCTCCTTGGCTATCGCCCGGGCGCCCGCGCGGGTGCGCTGCTGGCGCTCCCGGAACTCCTCCGACGCGGCGATCCTCAGTGCCACCGCCTTGGCGGCGATCACGTGCATCAGCGGGCCGCCCTGCCAGCCGGGGAAGGTCCGCGAGTTGATCTTTTTCTTGAACTCCTCCTTGCAGAGGATCATCCCGCTGCGCGGCCCGGCCAGCGTCTTGTGGATCGTCGTGGTGACCACGTCGGCGTAGGGGACCGGGTTGGCATGTTCACCGCCGGCGACCAGGCCGGCGAAATGGGCCATGTCAACGAACAGGTAGGCGCCCACCGAGTCGGCTATCTCACGGAAACGGGCGAAGTCGAGCTCGCGAGGGTAGGCGGACCAGCCGGCGAGGATCATCTTCGGCTGGTGCTCCTTTGCCAGCCGGGCGACCTCGTCCATGTCCACCAGCGAGGTCTCCTTGTCCACGCCGTAGGGCACCACGTTGTAGTACAGCCCGGAGAAGTTGATCTTCATGCCATGGGTGAGGTGCCCGCCGTGGTCGAGCTTCATCCCGAGGAACGTGTCGCCGTGTTCCATCAGTGCGCTGTAGACGATGGCGTTGGCCGAGGCGCCGCTGTGGGGCTGGACGTTGGCATGCTCGGCTCCGAACAGCTCCTTCGCCCGGTCGATGGCCAACTGCTCGGCCACGTCGACATGCTCGCAGCCGCCGTAGTACCGCCGGCCGGGATAGCCCTCCGCGTACTGGTTGGTGAGCACCGAGCCCTGGCAGTCCAGCACGGCCTGCGGCACGAAGTTCTCCGAGGCGATCATCTCCAGGGTGTGCTCCTGGCGGGAGAGCTCGTTGGCGAGCACCTCGGCGATCTCGGGGTCGACCTCGGAGACCGGCTTGGTGAAGAAGTCAGCGGGCAGAGCACTCATTGGCGAATCCTCGACTGGTAGGGCTGTGACTCTGGCGTAGGGCAGGGACGTGGCCGTGGAGCTGGCCCGGCGCGCCGCACCTCCCGGCGCCGATGCAAACCTACCGCCGCCGAGGCTTGTGACCCCGTGACTCCGAACCCCCCGTCCGGGCAGCATATCGGCGGGACACCCAGACAGACAGGCTTGTCGCTGTGACGGTGGACAGCTGCCGGCTACCCGAACAGCATCCTGCGGTGGGTCCGGGGCACAGTGCGGGTGCGGCAGCGACACCGCTGGACGGCGATCTACCCTGGAGTCGATCGCACGAGCCCGGCGAGGTCTTGCCGATTGCACCCTGCGGTTAACCGGCCCGCTCCGCCCGCTTCCTGTCGGAGGCCCCGCCGGCTGCTCCGGCAGACGTCAAGCCTGCTGTGCCGCGCACTCCATGGTGGAGGCGCCCGAGCGCAACATCCGGCCTGCACGTGCGCCCTGACGGCGCCGCGCTTACCACATCATGATTGACAGACTGGTCCACAGCGGACGGATGCTCATCTCACAGGCACTCACCGGAGGGTCAGATTGAGCCCACGACCTTTCGCGGGGTGATGCGGACGACGACCCGTTCGGCGTCGTCTTTCGATGCCGGGTTGAAGTCGGCGTAGTCCTTGCCTGTGTACTTCCGCGACAGCTCGTTGATCAGCTCCTGGCCGCCCTCGGTGGTGAGGGTCGCGGTGCCGCGGATCTCGGCGTAGGTGTAGGGCGCGTGGGGCGGGTTGATCATGACGGTCACCCGCGGGTCGCGGCGGAGGTTCGTCTCCTTGCGGCGTCCGATGGTCGTGGAGATGAGCACATCGTCACCATCGCGCTTGATCCAGACGACCGACAGCTGGGGGCTGCCATCGGGCTGGATGGTCGCCACGGTCGCGAAGACGGGGCTGTCGTCGAGGTACTGCTTCAGGTCATCTGAGAGTGCGGCTGACACGGTACGGGTCCCTTCCTCGAAGGTCATGCCGGGAAGTTCGGCTAACCTTTCTGCTCGTGGCCGACGACCCACTATGCACTGCACGGTTCACGAGGTGTGGATGTTGGCCTGCCTGGCACCACCACGGCCAACACACAGGAAATCTGGCTGGACGAACCTCGGCTAGCCACTACCGCTCGGAGCGAGCTCGCGTAGTGAGCTCTAGATCCGGGGCGGATACATGCCATCTATCGGACTGATAGGGGCACTCAAACACGACGAGGCGGTCTGCGGAGGAATCAGCGAGCCGGTTGGCCGCCCGTCGGCTCAGCAGAGCGGCCTGGCCACAGGGGCCGCACCTCGGTGCTGTGCTGTACCACTCCGATGGGCTCATGCTCTGCCGGTCCTCCGCAGCCTGGGCAGTGTGCTCGATGCACATCGATCTTACCGCCGTCAGGCACGCAACCAGCGCAACGCCGCGCTCAGGTCGGCCACCTCGTGCAGGTGCATCCCGGGCAGCGGGGCAGCATCGCGGTCCGGGGCATGGTGCAGGGCGCTTTCCGGCGGCACGAGCGCGTGCCGGAAACCCAGCCTGGCGGCCTCGGCCAGGCGTCGGCGTAGCCCGGCCACGTGCCGGACCTCGCCGGCCAGCCCGACCTCCCCGATCGCCACGGTGTGCGGCGGTAGCAGCAGGTCACCGGCCGCCGACGCGACGGCCAGCGCCACGGCGAGATCGGCCGCCGGCTCCACCACCCGCATCCCGCCCACCGTTGCGGTGTACACGTCGGCTCCCACCAACCGCACGCCCCCGCGGCGCTCGGTGACCGCCAGGATCATCGCCACCCGGGAGGAGTCCAGGCCGCTGACCGCCCGGCGCGGGTTGGCCAGCGCGGATTCGGCGACCAGCGCCTGGACCTCCCCCAGCAGCGGCCGCTTGCCCTCCACCACGACCGTCACCGCGGTGCCGGGCACCGCACCGTCGCGGCGGGTGAGAAACAGCCCGGACGGATCGGGCAAGCCGGTGATGCCCTCGTCGGTGAGCTCGAAGCAGCCGACCTCGTCGGCGGCTCCGAACCGGTTCTTGATCCCGCGGACCATCCGCAGCGTGGAGTTCCGGTCTCCTTCGAACTGCAGCACCACGTCGACCAGGTGCTCCAGCACCCGGGGACCGGCCACCGTGCCGTCCTTGGTGACGTGTCCCACCAGCACCACCGGCAGCCCCCGCTCCTTGGCCGTGGTGATCAGCGCGGCTGCCACCGCCCGGACCTGGGACACCCCGCCCGGGCTGCCCTCGGCGCCGGGACAGCACATGGTCTGCACCGAGTCGACGATCAGCAGCCCCGGATCGACCGCGTCGAGGTGCCCGAGCACCGCCGCGAGGTCGGACTCGGCAGCGAGGAACAGCTCGTCGTCCAGCGCGCCGGTGCGCTGCGCCCGCAGCCGGACCTGACCCGCGGACTCCTCGCCGGTCACGTAGAGCGCGCGCCTGCCGGCCACCGCGCAGCAATGTGCGACCTCCAGCAGCAGGGTGGACTTTCCGACGCCGGGCTCGCCGGCCAGCAGTACCACCGCGCCGGGCACCAGCCCACCGCCCAGTACCCGGTCAAGCTCGGAGACCCCGGTGGCGGTGGCTTGCGCGGAATGCAGGTCGACCTGCGAGATCGGGCGGGCCGGAGACGACGGAGCGCCGGCCGCGACCCGCGTCACCGGCCGCGGACCGACCACCGCCACGCTGCCCCACACGTGGCACTCCGGGCAGCGCCCTACCCACTTGGCGACCGCGTGGCCGCATTCGGTGCAGCGGTGGGCGGCGCGGGCGTTCACCGGGGACTTTGCCATGGTCGCGGACGCTATCCGCCCGGTCCGACAGTGTGGTCGCGCGGCTTAGCCGTGCCCGCTGCTCTCTTCGCTGCTCTCGGGGACTTCGCTGCTCTCGGGGACCTCGCCCGCCGAGTCCGGGAGTGCCGCCATGGGCACCGACACGGTCACCGTGCCCGCGTTCCGGAACACGAAGGTGACCGGAGTGTTCAGCCCGGCGTGCAGCGGCTGGGTGGTGTTGAGCACGATGCGCAGCTCCCCCACGACCAGCGGGCTCAGCGGCTGGACAGCTCCCGGGGAGGAGCCGGCGGTGCTGGTGACGTTCGTCCCGGGCGGGATGGTGCTGGTGCCCACCACGAGCACCTGGCTGGCTACTGGGCTGGTCACGGCGACCAGCTCATCGGCACTGGTGCCCTGGTTGACGATGGTGAGCAGCACCGGCACGGTCGACCCCGCCGGGTAGGTGCCATCGTGGCCAGGGGGGAAGGGCATCCGCACGTCGCGCAGTGCAATGTCGTCTCCGACGTCACCGTGGGCCCCGTTCACGGCGGCCACCTGGCTATCGGTCTGGGTGATCTGGCCCGCGCTGCAGCCGACCAGCGCAGGCGCGGTGACGCAGCAGGTCGCGATCAGAGCGGTGACAGCGAAGGGGCGCCGCATCAACCAGTGCCGGCGACTCACGGGCGAAGTCCTCCTCAGGTATTGCTCGCCGAACGCGTGGCCAGCCTCATCTGACCAGGGCGAATCCTATCCGCAGGTGCGGTGGTTCGGCGCACCTGGTCCACCCGACGCAGGGCTGGTGCAGGTCTACAGTGGAGTCACCTTGAGCTGCGGGAGTGCGGTGCCGCGTGGTGGGAGTCGGTTGTCGATCCCCTGACCTGCGACGACGCTGCGATCCCCGGCGCGGGGCGATTCCAGGGCGTGGTAGCCTGGGTGTAGCGAAAGGGGCAGAGGACACATGGTTTTCAAGGTCGGAGAGACCGTCGTCTACCCGCATCACGGAGCCGCTCTTATTGAGGCCATTGAAACTCGAGTGATCAAGGGCGAGGAGAAGAAGTATCTCGTCCTCAAGGTCGCTCAGGGTGATCTTACCGTCCGTGTTCCCGCTGCCAATGCCGAAGTCGTCGGCGTCCGGGACGTGGTCGGCCAGGAGGGTCTCGATCGGGTTTTCGAGGTGCTGCGTGCTCCCCACACCGAGGAGCCGACGAACTGGTCGCGGCGGTACAAGGCCAACTTGGAGAAGCTCGCCTCTGGCGACGTCAACAAAGTGGCGGAAGTGGTCCGGGACCTGTGGCGTCGCGAGCGCGACCGCGGCTTGTCGGCCGGCGAGAAGCGCATGCTCGCGAAGGCCCGCCAGATTCTGGTGAGTGAGCTCGCGCTCGCCGAGGGCACCAACGAGGACAATGCCGAGGTGCTCCTCGACGAGGTCCTCGCCGCAGCCTCCTGACGAGGCCGGGGGCTCGGGTGGCAGCCCGTGCCCCGGCTCGGATCGCGGCGCTGGTGCCGGCTGCGGGGCAGGGTGTGCGGTTGGCAGCCGGGATGCCCAAGGCTTTCGTGCCGCTGCTGGGCCGTCCGTTGCTCTGGCACTGCGTGCAGGGGCTGCTGGCGGCCGGCTACGTCGAGCTGGTGGTGGTTGCGGTCAGCGCGCAGTACCGCGACCAGGCCCGGGCCGCACTCGCCGATGCGGGGGAGCGGGTGCGGGTGGTGACCGGCGGGGCGCAACGGTCCGACTCGGTCCGTCGGGCCCTGCAGAGCGTGCCGGACGCCGAGGTGGTGCTGGTGCAGGACGCTGCCCGCTGCCTCACCCCGGTCAGCGTGATCCAAGCAGTGGTCGAGGCGGTACTGAGCGGGCAACGGGCCGTGGTGCCGGTCCTGACGGTGGTTGACACGATCAAGCAGGTAGACCCCGACGGTCGGGTCGTGTCGACGGTGGACCGCGCCGCCTTGCGGGTGGTGCAGACCCCGCAGGGATTCGCCGGGGATCTGCTGCGGCGGGCGCACCAGGCGCCGGCCGGGCCAGTGACCGATGACGCCGGTCTCGTTGAGCGGCTGGGGGAGGCCGTGACGACACTGCCGGGACACCCGCACGCCTTCAAGATCACTACGCCCTTCGACCTGGTCGTCGCCGAGGTGGTGGCTGGCGCGGTAGCGGCCGGTCGGGCATGAGGGTCGGGATCGGCACCGACGTGCACCCGGTACAACCCGGCCGGGAGTGCTGGCTCGCCGGGCTGCACTGGCCTGGCCTCACGGGCTGCGCCGGGCACTCCGACGGTGACGTCGCCGCGCATGCGTTGTGCGACGCTGCCCTGTCCGCGGCTGGCCTGGGCGACCTGGGTGCGGTGTTCGGTACCGGCGAGCAGCGGTGGGCCGGGGCACATGGTGCTGAGCTGCTCACCGAGGTGCGCCGCAGGTTGGCCATCCAGGGCTGGGCGGTGGGCAACGGCGCGGTGCAAGTGATCGGGAACGCGCCACGGGTGGGCACCCGCCGCGCCGAGGCGCAGCGGGTGCTGTCCGAGGCGCTGGGCGGCCCGGTCTCGGTCTCCGGAACCACCACCGACGGCCTTGGCCTCACCGGCCGCGGCGAGGGCGTCGCCGCCGTGGCCACGGTCTTGCTGCTGCGTACGCCCCGTACCATCGCGTCGTGAGCCTGCACCTGTATGACACCGCGACGCGCAGCCAGCGGGAGTTCGTCCCGCTGCGACCCCGCACGGCGTCGATCTACGTGTGTGGTGCCACCGTGCAGGGTGTCCCGCACATCGGGCACGTGCGTTCGGCGTTGAACTATGACGTGCTGCGTCGCTGGCTGATCGCGACTGGTTACGACGTGCTTCTGGTGCGCAACGTCACCGACATTGACGACAAGATCCTTGCCAAGTCCGCCGAGGCCGGTCGGCCGTGGTGGGAATGGGCCTATATCCACGAACGGGCATTCGAGGATGCGTATACCGCACTGGGCTGCCTGCCGCCTTCAGCGCTGCCGCGCGCCACCGGCCATGTCCCACAGATGGTCGAGCTGATAGCGCGGCTGATCGACCGCGGGCACGCTTACGCTGCGGACGGCGACGTCTACTTCGCAGTGGCCACGATGGACAGTTACGGGTCGCTGTCGGGACAGCGTCCCGACGACGTCTCCCAGGGCGAGTCTGCAGCGTCGGGCAAGCGCGACCCACGGGACTTCACACTGTGGAAGGGCGCCAAGCCCGGCGAGCCGTGCTGGCCGACGCCGTGGGGACCGGGCCGTCCCGGATGGCATCTGGAGTGCTCGGCGATGGCCACCACCTACCTCGGTGCGGAGTTCGACATCCACGGTGGTGGGCTGGACCTGGTCTTCCCGCACCACGAGAACGAGCTGGCCCAGTCCCGGGCCGCCGGTGACGGGTTCGCCCGGTACTGGTTGCACAACGGCTGGGTGACGCTGTCCGGCGAGAAGATGTCCAAGTCGCTGGGCAACACGCTGTCCATCCCGGCCACGCTGCGCCGGGTCCGTGCGGTGGAGCTGCGCTACTACCTGATCAGCGCGCAGTACCGGTCTGCCATCGAGTACTCCGACGGTGCGCTGGACGAGGCGGTGACCGCCTACCGGCGGATCGAGTCGTTCGTACACCGGATCCGGGAGCGTTGCGGGGTACCGGAGCCGGGCACGTGGTGCGCCGACTTCGCCGCGGCGATGGACGACGATCTCGGCACGCCGGCAGCGCTCGCCGCGATCCACGGCACCGTGCACGAGGGCAATGCCGCGCTGGACGTCGGGGATCACCCGGCGGCGGTAGGGGCGGCTGGTTCGGTGCGCGCGATGACCAGCGTGCTGGGTGTGGACCCGCTGGCTGACCAATGGCGCTCGACGTCGGGGTCGGATGCCACCTCGGCGGCGTTGGCCGTGCTGGTGGACCGGTTGCTCGCCGAGCGCGCCGAGGCGCGGGCCCGGCGTGACTACGCTACCGCCGACGCGGTGCGTGATCAGCTACTCGCTGCCGGGATTGCCGTCGAGGACACCCCCGATGGTCCGGTGTGGACGGTCAAGGGGAGCTGAGGTCATGGCCGGTAATTCCCAGCGCAGGGGTGCGATGCGCAAGCCGGGCACCAAAAAGGGTGCCGTCGTAGGCTCTGGCGGGCAGAAGGCCAAGGGACTGCGCGGCCGCGGCGCCACGCCGCCCGCTGAGCTGCGAGCCGGCCACCCAGCTCAGCGGCACCCCGCCCAACGTCAACCAGGCCAGCGTCAACCCGCTCAGCGTCAACCAGGCCAGCGCCAAGGTGCCCAAGGCGGGAGCGGCCCGGCCGCTCGGGCCCGTCGTCGAACCGGTACCGAGCCGGGGGAGACCGTGCTCGGTCGCAACCCGGTACTGGAGTGCCTGCGGGCGGGGGTGCCGGCCACCGCGCTGCACGTCGCCATCGGAGTGGACGCCGACGACCGGGTCAGCGAGTCCGTACGGCTGGCCGCCGATGCTGGTCTGTCCATTCTCGAGGTGCCCAGAGCTGACCTTGACCGGCTGGCCGGGGGTGCGCTGCACCAGGGGATGGCGCTGCAGGTGCCGCCG
>DATHTJ010000132.1:0-3681 GCA_035463315.1 Pseudonocardiaceae bacterium | reverse complement strand
GCGTCGCTGCTGGGGCTGCTGCCGGCCAATGCCGAGGTACGCGGCCGGGCGCTGCTCGCCACTGGCGACGGGGCTGGGATCGAGCTGCTCGGTGCCCCGGAGCAACTCCTGCAAAGCCGAGTCCGGGGTCGGCTGATCGGCCTGGTCCCGCAGTCGGCCGCCACCCACCTCACCCCCGTCCTCCGAATCGGCGCCCAGCTCGCCGAGGCCGTCCACGAGCTGTCCGCGGCGCCATTCGGAGCCGAATGGCGGTTTCGGCCCCGCGCCAGGCGCTATTCGGAGCCGAATGGCGGTGCCACCGAGAAGCTGGTTGTGCGGGCTGGGTTGGAACTTGACGTGTTGCATCGGTACCCGCATGAGCTGTCCGGGGGGACCGCTCAGCGGGTCGGCGTCGCATCTGCTTTGGCCGGGAACCCCTCGGTGGTGCTCGCCGACGAGCCCACCGCCGGGCTGGACCGTCCGCTGGTGGACCGCACCGTCGACCAGCTCGCCGCGCTGGCCGCGGACGGGCACGCGGTACTGCTGATCACCCACGACCTCCGCGCCGCCCGCCGGGTTGCAACCGACTTGGCCGTGATGTACGCCAGCCGGATCGTGGAGTACGGCCCCGCCGACGCGATATTCAGCGACCCCTGGCATCCCTATACCCGCGGGCTGCTGGCCGCGCTGCCCGACCGGGGGTTCACCGCGATCCCCGGGGATCCACCCGAGCTGACCGCGCTGCCCGCCGGGTGCGCATTCCGGCCACGCTGCCCCGTCCGCGCCCACTGCACGAACACCGCCGAGCTGCGCCGGCACGGCCCACGGCAGCTCGCCTGCCACCCGGCGCCATGCTGACCGGCACCGGCATCGACGCCGGTTACCTCCGGGGTCATCCCGTGCTGAGCGCGGTTGACATAGAGATCACCCCAGGCGAGGTCGTCGGGCTCGCTGGGCCCAGCGGCTGCGGCAAGTCAACCCTGGCCCGGGTGCTGGCCTTGCTGCTGGCCCCATGGTCGGGCCGGGTGGACATCGACGGAGTACCCGCAGCGGGAGTGCGCTACCGGGCGCCACGCCAGCAGCGCACCGCTATCGGCGTGGTCTTCCAACAACCCCGCCTGTCCGTCGACCCCCGGCTCACGCTTCGCCACGCAATCGTCGAACCACTGAGGGCCTGCCAGCGGCCGGTTGACGAGGACCAGACCGCAGAGCTGGCCGACCGCGTCGGCCTGACCACCGAGCTGCTCGACCGCCGGCCACACGAGGTCAGCGACGGCCAACTGCAACGAGCCTGCCTTGCCCGCGCCCTCATCCTCCAACCGCGATACCTGATCTGCGACGAGATGACCGCCATGCTCGACGCCTCCACCACCGCCGCCCTCGTCGACGTGGTCAGCATGCACACCGCCCAGACCGGCGCCGGAGTGCTCGCCATCAGCCACGACGAAGCCCTCCTCGCCGTCTGGGCACACCGCGTACAACGAATATCCGGGGTCGCCTGACCGATCCGCCGCACATCAAGGGCAGGGACTTCGGGGAGACTGAGGTACGTGACGCCCTCGCCCGAGCACGCGGTCGTGGAACTCAGGGCACCGAGCACCGCAGGAGCCCGCCAGATCCTGCGGTGCTACATGGACGAGGTCGCCAGCCGGTACTACGGGCGGCAAGCGACTGAAGAGGAGATCGACGCTGCGATCCGGGAGGACCCCAGCGACGATCTGACCCTGCCACACGGCGCGCTCCTGGTGGCGCACCAGGACGAAGCGATCTGGGGATGCGCCGGCCTGCGCTTCCTTCCGGACCGTATCGGGGAGGTCAAGCGGGTCTTCGTCGCGCCTGCGGCACGCGGACGCGGGCTCGGCGCTCGACTCATGGACGAGCTGGAATGCCTCGCCCGCGAGCACAATCTATCCACGCTGCGTCTAGACACCCGTCGCGACCTCGTCGAGGCACGTCGGCTGTATGCCCGGCTGGGCTACAAGGAAGTGCCCGCCTTCAACGACAGCCCATACTCCGATCACTGGTTCGTGAAGACGCTCATCTGAGGGAGTAGGAGGGATTTTCCGGTGTGTGAGTCCCCTTATCTTGCCGCTATGGGGCTTTGCTTGACTGCGAGGATGAGCGCGCCACGTTTGGTGACGGTGAGGGGGGCTGGGAGTTCGCGTGATGCCGTGTTGGCGACCTTTACTGGGGCCTGCCGCCCGATCAGGTAGTCTCGGATCGCTGCCGGATCGGGTAGCGTCACCAGGGGTGCATCCCACGGGTAGCTGGTAACTGTTTCGAAGACTCGCGCGAGGAGACCGGGTGCATCCTCGGCGTCAAAGCTAGTTGCCGGGCGGGTCCAGTACTTACAAAGCTCAGGAGAGTCGTCCCGGGCGATGGTGGCCACGATCAGGTGCCCGCCGGGGCGCAGCACGCGGTGCGCTTCGTGTATTGCGAGCAGCGGATCGGTCAGGTGGTAGAGGACGTTCAGCGCGCAGACGGCGTCGAAGACTCCGTCGGTGAACGGCAACCTGGCGGCGTCGGCCTGCACCACCGGGACTGGGTGGGCTTGCAGCAACCTGGCTGAGGCATCGATTCCGACCAGGCGCGGTCCACATGGTGGCAGGGCCGCGCGGAGCACCCCATCGGCACAGCCCACGTCCAGTACGAACCTCGCTGCCAGCTCGGTCAGCATGACTGCGACCCGGTCGTACAGACTGCTCGCGGAATGCGCGCGCATGGCCTGCATCCCTAACCGGTACCGCTCAGGAGCAGTGTCGTAGTCAAAGGGCACGGTCACCACAACTAAGATGCCAGTACCCCCTCGGATGTCCAGTACTCCTCGCAACCGAGCGGCCCCGGTCGCGTCGCGGGGCGCCTGGCGGCCATTCGGCGCCGACATCGATTCTGCTGTCCGGCTACCGGGTGCTCTGGTGGATCACCACCTGGACAGCGGTCGTCCAACTCATCCGCTCACCGTTTTCGTAGGAGAAAACCCGACATAGAGCATCGCAATCCCAAGAGATCGAGGTAATCGAGACCAGCGCCGTGGAGGATGCTCTGGCCTCGAGATGAGGTTGGACATGCACCGCAGGGGGATCGACTACTGGTGCGCGGCGATTAGCATCCAAGACGTCGTCGGGCCACTAGGAGTGCGGCACACTGCGCGGGTGAGTGGACTGCTGCCAATTGGCTGCGTCTCCACCGACGAACAGGACCTCACCGCCCAGCGCTGCGACGGTCTCGGCGTCGAGCCCGCGCGGATTTGCGTTGCCGACACGCGAGGAAACCCGCTCCGTCACGACCGGAACCTTCGCCTGGGCTTAGGGCCACATCCTGTTCCGATCCTCCTCGACTCCCATGAGGCGTAGCGCAGCTCGCTGTCACCGAGTCGTGGCCACCGCTATGTACTTGGTTTCGAGGAACTCCTCGATGCCCATGGTGCCGCCCTCGCGGCCCAGCCCGGAGTGCTTGATCCCGCCGAAGGGCGCCGCCGGGTTGGACACCAGACCCTGGTTCAGCCCGACCATGCCGGCCTCGAGCTGCTCGCAGACCCGCAGGGCACGGCGCAGGTCATCGGTGTAGACGTAGCTGACCAGCCCGAAGGGGGTGTCGTTGGCTGCCGCCAGCACCTCGTCCTCGTCGGTGAACGAGGTGATGGGCGCGACCGGTCCGAAGATCTCCGTGCTGGCCATCTCGGCATCCGGCGGCACGTCAACG
>DATHTJ010000131.1:0-2275 GCA_035463315.1 Pseudonocardiaceae bacterium | reverse complement strand
TGATGACCTGGTCGGTGCCTTCGCTGCTGGCGTTGGGGATCCCGCATGCCGCACCCATCACCGCACTCGCCGATCTCGGCGACCACACCGCCGCCGCCCGGCTGCAGGACACCTACGTCGCCCGTTTCGCGGGTCGGTCCTGCAGCCCGGGACGCATCGTCGCCGAGCTGGCGCAGGACCGGCGGCCGGGTTGACCTGCGGCAGGGTGGTACCTCCAGCGAAGATGTGCTGTCCGAGCTGAACTTGGGTTTCCTGGATCGGTCGGGATCGGTTGCTCTTTGGCAGAGTGCTCCTGGAGTCGGCGTCAGAGGAGGTGGAGCGTGGTTTCGTGGGTCAATCACGTGATCTGGTGGCACGTCTACCCGCTCGGATTCGTGGGCGCCGAAGGCGAGCGGGTGGACCGGGTCGCAGAGCCCCACCGGCTGCGGCGGCTCGAGGGCTGGCTCGACCACTTGATCTCACTGGGCTGCAACGGCCTGCTGCTGGGTCCGGTGTTCAGCTCCAGCACCCATGGCTACGACACCACGGACTACTTCAGCATCGACCCCCGGTTGGGTGACGGCGACGACTTCGACCGGCTGGTGGCGGCCTGTCACCGTCGCGGCATTCGGGTTCTCCTCGATGGGGTGTTCAACCACGCGGGACAGGAGTTCCCGCCGGTGGCTCAGGCCTTGGCCGAGGGTCCGGACTCACCGGCCGCCGAGTGGGTCAGCCAGCTCTACACCCACGAGGGCGTGATCAGCGCCGACTATTTCGAGGGCCACGACACGCTGGTCACGTTGAACCACTGGTCACCACGCGTCCAGCAGTTCGTCCGGGACGTCATGCTGCACTGGCTCCGCCGCGGCATCGACGGCTGGCGGCTGGACGCCGCGTATGCCGTCCCATCCTCCTTCTGGGCGAGCGTGCTCCCCGAGGTCCGCGCGGAGTTCGAGCAGGCGTGGTTCGTCGGTGAGATGATTCATGGCGACTACGCACGCTACGCCGCCGACTCCGGCCTCGACTCGATCACGCAATACGAGCTGTGGAGCGCGATCTGGACGTCCCTCAACAACGTCAACTTCCACGAACTTGACTGGACGCTGCGCCGACACCGCGAGCTGCTCGAACACCTCGTGCCGCTGACCTTCGTCAGCAACCATGACGTCACCCGAGTGGCAAGCCAGATCAGCGACTCACGTCACCGCACGCACGCGGTGGCCCTCCTCGCGTTCCTGCCGGGCATCCCGAGCATCTACTACGGCGACGAGTTCGGTCTGCGGGCCGTGAAGGAGCCGCGGCCCGGCGGTGACGACGCGGTACGACCCGAGCTGCCGGGCGAGCGCTGGCTCTTTACCGAAACCCATCACCCCGACGTCGAGGTCTCGTACCAGCGCATGATCGGTCTCCGCCGGCGGCATCCCTGGCTGGTCGACGCGATCATCTCGACGGCCGAAGTCGCCGACGCTCACCTGATCGTGCACGCCGAGGCCCGCCGGCAACCCGTCCGCCGGTTGACACTGGTACTCAACCTGGCCGACGAGCCGTTCACGGTCCCCGTCAGCGGCGAGGTGCTGGCAGCATCATCACCCCTGACTGAGACGACGGTCCCGGCGCACGCATGGGCGGTCCTCATCGGCTGACCACATCGCCACAGAATCCGGGAGTCTCCACTGTGTCCTTGGTAACCTGCTTCACCACGGCCTGCACGAAAGCCGTCGAGGGGCAACCGAGCTGTGCAAACCCCGACATCAAATTGTCGTTGGTTTGCGCTGATTCATGCGGGAGTTGTACCCCGAGGTATCCGATGATCTTGACAGGTTTTGCCGGAGCGGTACCGGTCCGTCGGCTGGAGCGGCATCCCGTCGCGCAAGCCGGGGCGGGCCGCGCCGCCCGGGCCGGCCGGGCCGCGCCCGGTCGGGAAGGTGGAGTGCCCTACCTGACGTACGACCTTCCCGACCCCAAGCGGTCTGACCGCCTCCGGGTGCGCGATGGGTCGGGAGTCGGGCCGGGCATCCCGGAGTCGCCACGGTCCGGGGCGGAGCCCCGGCCGCCCGGAGGCCTTTCCCGGGTCGCTAGGGCCGGAGCCCTACCCGCCGGAGGCATCATGAGTAGATGGAGAGATTTGTCGATAGAGACGTCGATGACGCCGCTACTCTCGTTGACGCTCTAGCGGCCACGCCGGCAGTGGTGATCGGACGCAGCACCGGCGGTGAAATAGCCCTGGCCCTCGCGCACCGCTTTCCGGACAAGGTGAAAGCGCTGGTGCTGCTGGAGCCCGCGGTGTTCACGGTGG
>DATHTJ010000130.1:0-13054 GCA_035463315.1 Pseudonocardiaceae bacterium | reverse complement strand
ACGGCCTTACGCATCTGGCGATACTCCCGGGTGGATAGCTCGCGGTGATCCCACATGTCCTTCAGCTCAGCAAGCTCCGCCTCATCGACGCTGATCGCCGCCTCATCCGCTTCCGACAACGCGAAGGTCGCGATCGGTGCCCCGCTCACGTCCAGCCGGGTCAACAACTCGACGGCGGCGTCGGTGACGAAAACTTCCAGCTTCAGAGCATCAATACGCCGGGTGCACTGCGCCACCTGGCTGTCGTCTCGCCGGTTGCACGCGTAGTAGGGCTTGTGGTTGTTCGCGGCCCCGGCCATCGGCTTGGCGCATTTCTTGCACATCACCAGCCCCCGCAACAGGTAAAATCGGAATGGCCGCGCATACGGCGAAGCTCGGTAGGCCCGACGGTCCTGGGCCTCGGTCCAGGTGCCCCGATCGATAATCACTGGCCAGTTTCCGTCCCCGAAGTCCTGTCCCCGGAATACCCGGATACCGGTCACATGCCGCGACGACACAATCGCACGTACCGACTGCGGCGCCCAATGGCACCCCTCCGCCGTCGGCACCCCGCGCTCGTTGAGGCGCCGGGCGATCTGTCGCAGGGTGTCTCCGTCTAGGTAGCGGACAAAGACCTCCCGCACCACCTCCGCCTCATTCTCGATGATGACCATCCCACCCGGGGCGTAGCCATAGGGGCGCTTCGCACCGGTGTGCACCCGCCCTTCCCGCGCATCTCGCAACCGCCGGGAGGTGTCGTCCGAGGACCGGCACGCGTGCGCCACCTCTATCCGCAGGAAAAACCGGTCATCTGGGTCGGACAGGTCACGGCGGTTCGCCTGCCCATGCAACGTAATATCGTGCTCCTCGGACAGGGCCAGCAGTTCTTCCAGGTCTCTAGGCTGACGCATTAGCCGGTCCGGGTGATACACGATTACATGCCGCACTCGGCCCGCCCGAATCGCCTCCAGCAACGCATCCCAGCCCGGACGGCTCCGGGACCGCTGCCACGCGGAGCGGTTGTTGTCCACGAACACACATCCCGAGACAATCACCAGCCCGAACCGGTCGGCGACCTCCCGGCACAACCGCTCTTGACGGTCCACCCCGGTCTGGTCCTCATCCCGGGCCTTGGAGATCCGACAATAGATCGCCGCGGGCTGCCCCATCCACCCCGACACCCCACCATCCCGACCTCTCATCCACGACCTGCCACGCTGCCTGTTCCCCATGAGCCGTAGTGTATGAACAAGTCATGGTCTAGCTGAACTTGACCCGCCACGGTTCGTCGGTACGGCTCTCAGCGGCGGCGATGTGGGTCTGGAACTTCACCGCATCGGCACCCGCATCGGCGATCGCATCGATGAACGCGTGCGCCGTGCCCAGGCTGCCGTCGTGCGCCTGGCCAACCTCACCGATCACCACGACATGGTGACCCCAGTCGAGTACAGTCACTCTACGAATTCCATAGCTTCCACGAATGGACTAATATTGTGGCACCATCGATGATTCAGCAGCGCATAACTGCACTCGGTTACGACTATGGCGCGCAGGTCAAGGTACGCCCCCCAGCGTGCAACCTGTGCGGGGCGCGTGGCCACGCCGTCGAGGTCGCCACGCGCGATCGCTACGGCTACCCGGCGACCTTTGTGGTATGCCGATGCTGCGGGCTCGGTTACCTCTGCCCGCGGCTGAGCGCCACGCAGTACGCGCACTTCTACTCCGAGATCTATCGGCCGCTGGTGTCGGCTTACCACGACCGCCGCATCGACGCCGAGACCTTGCAGCACGAGCAACGCGGCTACGCCGTCGACCTCGGCGCGTTCCTGCTCCCGCTGCTGCCGTCGTCGCCGCGCACGATCCTCGACGTCGGCGGCTCAACGGGAGTGGTCGCAAGGGTACTGGCCGCCCACCTCAACGCGCACGCAACAGTTCTCGATCCGTCCCCGGACGAGCTCGCAGTCGCGCGGGCCGCCGGTATGGAGACGGTGGCTGGGCTCATCGAGGACTTCAACCCGGGTGAGCGCAGGTGGGATCTCGTGCTGCTGTGCCAGACGATCGACCACCTACTCGACGTCCGCGGCACGCTGGCGGCACTGCGCCACATGACGGCCGCGGGCGGCCACGCGTTCGTCGACATCGTCGACCTCGACGTCCTGCTGCGCCGGACCGGCTGCATCGAACGGGTAATCAAGATCGATCACCCCTACTACCTGACGCGGTCGACCGCCGTGGCCTTCTTCGCTCTCGCCGGTTTCACGATTGTCGCCGAGCGACTGTCCGATGACGGGCATCGCGGCTTCGTGCTCGTCCCCGGACCGTGCGCCGAACCCGACTGGCCAGCTCTGAAGGTCACCGCAGCGCGGTTCCTGTGCAGCGTTACGTGACCCGGGCGGGGGCTGCGGCGTCGAGCTCGATGCGGATGGCGGTGGGCAGGGACTCCACTCCGAGGCTGTCGCGGGCACGGGTGAGGACCCCAGTGTCGAGGTTGTGGTAGACGTCGCGGACGTCGGTGCCGTCCTCGAGCCACAGGTCCAGCCGCAAGACGGGGATAGCGGTGGTGCCGACCATGCGGGCGCGGGCGCGGGTGACACCGTCGATGGTCTCGGCGTCGGCGCGCAGCGCGTCAGCGATCGCCGAGGCGCTGACCTCGAGGCGGCGGTCCGGGCTGGGGTCGAGCAGGAGGTTGGGGCGGCGTTCGGGCACCAGCGCGCGGGCGGCCCAGAGCAGCCCGAGGACGAGCAGGACTATGCCGGCGACGAGAGCAACGGCGCGGGCCAGTGGCTCGTAGGTGCGCAGGGTGTCCAGGGCGATGGGGTCGAGTACCGGCCGGACGGCACGGTTGGCACCGAGCAGGCCGAAGCCGACGACGAGGGCGGCGGCACCGGCGGCCAAGCCCAGCAGTCCGATCAGTCCAACCAGGGTGCGCTGGGCACCAGCGGCCCGGGCGGTGGCCTTGCGAGCCGCCGTGGTGGCTGGGGCGCTCATGCTGGCTTCTCGGTGTTGCTCACCACTACCGACACCTGCGGGGTGCGGACCAGCGGTAACCCGGACAGCAGGGTGTGCACGGCGTCGGTGATGCGGGGGGTGGCGGCCTCGGCGGGTTGCCGGCTGACGGCCCGCACCAAAATCTTGCGCGGGGTGGCGGTGACCGAGGCGGAGGCGACGTGGTCGAGCCCGCGGACCCGGTGGCCGACCAGCCGGGCCAGTGACCGCGGAGAGGTGGTGACGGTGATCTCGGGGCCGGGGTTGATCCATCCCACCTCGCGACGACCGGCCCGCAGGGCCACGACGAGGAGCAGCAGGCCGGCAACGACCAGTCCGGCGGCGACAAGACGGACGGGGGTGGAGGCCCAGGTCCACTCCTGCAGGGTCGCCTGCCACGCTGGCCAAGGCAGCGTCAGCGGGACGTCGGCGGGGTACACCCAGGCCCAGATGATCTCCAACGCAACGAAGAGGCCGAGCGCGGCCACTGCCAAGCCGAGCAGCGGAGACAGCACCCGTAACAGGATCCTCATCGGTGCACTCCAGGGGGCCGCGTCACTGCAGGCCGGGGCTGGGTTCGGGTAGCAGGGCAGTCACGGTCACCGCGATCGAGCGGACCTGGTAGCCGGTGATCCGCCGCACCTCATCGCCGATCCTGCTGCGCAGCCGGTCCACGGTGGAGCGCACCGGGCCAGGGTAGCGCAGCGCCAGTTCGATGAGCAGGTCCACCCGCTGGCCGGCGACGGTGGCTTTCGCGGTGGCTCCGGCGTTACCCAGGCCCACCCCGGCTACGGTGCGCGGGGCGGGCAGGGTGTCTGGCGTCAGGTCAGCGGTGCGCTCGGCGATCTTGCACAGCACCGATGGGTCGATCCTCAGCCGGCCCCGTTCTTCCGGGTCGACGGCGGTTCGCAATGCCACCGTCATCGGTCCCGGCCCTTGCCGCTGAGAATCTGACCGAGGTCGAGCTCCCCGTCCAGCACCCGGCCCACGAGCAGCCCGACCGCGCCGAGCACCAGGGCGAGCAGAAACCCGTTGAAGCCACCGATCGCGCCGGCTAAGCCAAGGATGAGCCCGGTAAGCAGGCCGATAACTGTCGCGTTCATTGCGATGACCTTCCGTGCTGCAGCGAGAAGTCAGGAGCCAAGACCGGTGCCGGGGCACCAGTGATCACGTCGTTGATGGTCAGATCGATCACCCTAGGCCCCGTGACCCCAGTAATCACCCGGCGCAGCTCGGTGGCCAGCTGCGGCAGCGGGATGCTGAGGCGGGCGACGACGGAGACCTCCACCCGCTCGCCGAGCCGCACCCCTACCACCCGGCGGCCGGGAAGGTAGCAGGCAACGGCACCGACGGGGCCGCCATCCAGGTCAGCCACCGCGGGGTGAGCGCGCACTGCCGCAGCGACAGCATCGGCGAGCTGACCGAGGTCGGCCTGCTCGGACCGGTGCTGGGGAGAGGGGATCGAGGCAGCCAGACTCATGGTCGCGAACTCCTCGAACTGCTGTCGCCGATGGTTATTCCACCCGGGCCACCTGGGTGACCACTTCGCCGCCCTCGTCGCTTGCAATGTGAATGTCGTTGACCGCGATGTTGACCTCAATGACCTCTAGGCCGGTCATCTGCTCGATGGTACCGATGACATTGCGGCGCACGGCCTTGGCGAGATCCACGATGGACACGCCGTACTCGACGATGAGGTCGAGGTCAATCGCGGCCTGCTTCTCACCGACCTCGACCGTCACTCCTGAGGTCTGCGAGGCGCCGGTGCTGCCGGGGATGCGTTCGCGGAGCTCGCCGAACGCGCGGGACAACCCGCCGCCCAGCTTGTACACCCCGGAGATCTCATGGGCGGCCATCCCGGCGATCTTCTGCACCACCGACGACGCGATAGTGGTCTTGCCCTGCGCGGTGTCCTCGGCCAGCCGGGTGGGGGCCGACCCGCCGCCGGTACGGGCCTGGGACCCAGACGACTGGGGCGGGGTGCTGGTCTCTGCCATGACCGAGTTCTCCTTGTTCTGAGTTAAGGCTTCTGGTGGTTCGGCTAGCTTATTCGCACGGGATGCACCGTCGTCTCGGCGGCGCGGTGTCGAGGGGAGGCGTCGCATCCGGAGAACCGGTCGAGGACGGTCCCGTTGGTAGGTACCCCGCTTCGAGGAAGTCTAACCCCACAACATGTGGCGCTGGGGGCGCACTCAGTGCACGATCATGTAGATTTCACCCGCGCACGCCCTGTCTTCTTTTCGTCCCTGCCGTCAGGAGGCACCGACGTGCCTGACCGCCGCAGAAAGATCTGCGTCGTCATCGCCAGCCGAGCCAACCTGGCCCGGATCACCACGGTACTCGAAGCGGTGCGCGATCACCCCGCCCTGGAGCTGCAAGTGATCGCCGCCGCGTCCGCGCTGCTCGAACGGTTCGGCTGTGCGGTGAGCGTGCTGGAGGCCGCCGGTTTCACGCCCGACGCCAAGATCCGCTTCATCATCGAGGGCCAGACGCCGACGACGATGGCAAAATCCGCCGGGCTTGGCCTGCTGGAGTTGCCGACCGCATTCGAGCGGCTGGAACCCGACATCGTCGTCACCGTGGCCGACCGTTTCGAGACGATCGCGACGGCCATCGCTGGCGCCTACATGAACATCCCCGTCGCTCACACGCAGGGCGGCGAGGTGTCAGGATCGATCGACGAGAGCGTCCGGCACGCGATCACCAAGCTGTCCCACATCCACTTCCCAGCCACCGAGCTCAGCGCCCGCCGCATCATCGCGATGGGTGAGGATCCGCAGTACGTGTTCAACCTCGGCTGCCCGGCAATCGACCTCGCCGCCCGCACCCGCCCGGGCACCCGCCGCGACGCGCTGATCGACCACTGCGGCGAGGGGTCACCGATCGATCCGGAGCAGCCCTTCCTGCTGGTGATGCAGCACGGCGTGACGACCGAGTACGGCCACGGTCTCGATCAGATGGCCGCGACGTTGCGTGCGATCTCGTCGATCGGGATGCAGGCGCTGGTCTTCTGGCCGAACGTGGACGCCGGCAGCGCTGAGGTCGCCATCGGCATCCGGCAGTTCCGCGAGCAGGGTCTCGCCGACCGCTGCCACTTCTTCCGCAACCTGCCCGCCGAGGACTTCACCCGGCTGATGACGCACTGCGCCTGCATGATCGGTAACTCGTCGGCGGCACTGCGCGAAGGCGCCTACCTCGGCACACCAGCCGTCAGCATCGGAACCCGCCAGCGCAACCGCGAGTGCGGCCCCAACGTGGTGTTCACCTCACACGACCCCCTGGAGATCACCGAGGCGGTCCGCGCCCAGATCGCGCACGGCCACTACGAGCGCACCAACCTGTTCGGTTCCGGCACTGCGGGGCGCGATATCGCCGACGTGCTGGCAACAGTGAACCCACCGGTGCAGAAGCAACTGCATTACGACTCAGCCACGCTACTCGGCGACCGCGCCACCGTTTAGCTGCACCCCTGTGCCGGGGCTAGCGCCCCGTGAGTGGCGATGCGAGCGATAACCCGCATCGCCACTCACGGGTTGTCCACAACATTAAAGTCGCGTGGCGAACTGTGAGCGCAGCCGGTTGCGGGTGTCCAGGACCCGCTCAGCATGCTGCTCGAAGAGCTCCCAGTCGATCGCGTCGTGGTCGGCGAGCACGATCACCAGGTCTGCGCCGGTGATCTGAGCCGACTCGCAGGGCACCATCCGGATGTAGCTGGGGATCTCGTCGACGTCGATGAGCGGGTCAATCGCCCGGAGATTGGCTCCCAGATCGTCGAGTTGCTGGGCCACCGTGATCGCCGGCGATTTCCTGGTGTCCCGCGAGTTCCCCTTGTAGGCCAATCCCACAAGCAGGATCCGGCTGCCTTTGACGGCCATGCGCTGCTGGTTGAGGTGTGTGACCACGCGGGACACGACGTAGTCGGGCATGTGGTCATTGACGTCGTTGGCCATGTCGACAAAGCGCAAGCCGTGCCCCAGGGACCGTCGCGCCTGCCAGGACAGGTAGGAGGGGTCGATCGGCAGGCAATGCCCGCCGACCCCGGGCCCCGGCATGAACGTCATGAATCCGAAGGGCTTCGTGGCGGCTGCGTCGACCACCGACCACACGTCGAGCCCAAGGGCGTGGCAGTACATTGCAAGCTCGTTGACCAGGGCGATATTGACGTGACGGAAAGTGTTCTCCAGCAGCTTGGCAAGCTCAGCCTCGCGGAGTCCGGGCACCGGCACCGTGTGCTCGACGAGCCGACCGTAGAAGTCGGCCAGCGCCTGGAGCGATGTCTGGTTCACGCCTGCGATGATCTTCGGGGTGTTGTCGATCCGCCAGGTCTTGTTGCCGGGGTCGATGCGTTCAGGGCTGTATCCGACGTGGAACTGCTCCCCCGCGCACAGTCCCGAGCCGGCCTCCAGGATCGGGATGAAGATCTCCTCAGTGGTGCCGGGATAGCTCGTGGACTCGAGGATGACGCAGCATCCGGGCGTGACGTGCGGGGCGATGATGGCTGCGGCATCCTCGACGCAGCTCAGATCGGGTGCACCGTCCCGCCAGGGAGTCGGGACACAGACGACCGCGACGTCGAAGCCGGCCAGCGCCGCGGGATCGTCGGTAGGTAAATACCGTCCAGTACTCACCGCTATCACGAGGTCACCGTCGGTGATGTCGTCGATGAACGTCTCCGCCTTGCGAAGGCGATCGATACGTGCCTTGTCGATGTCGAAACCGATGACGTCGAAACCGACCTCGACGGCCCGAATAGCGACCGGCAGGCCCACGTAACCCTGCCCCAGCACGGCGACACGACGCGGTGGAATGTCAGAAATGTCGTACACGGCGCCCCCCAGGCTTGTTGTCACCGCAAGCAACTGCCCGAATACTAAACGAGATCTCCCCAGACCGCCGAAGTGGTTGGTTGACCTACTGGGAACTGCCGCCGAACTGTGCGGGATCGCTTACCGAGCGGGCCTGGAAAAGATATGCACAGGAGGATGAGGTCCGGCCGGGACTGACAGCGACCACCAGATCATCGTCCGACCACCGAGGGTCCCAGGCAGGCGACACCCTACGCGGGCTCACCTGAGCCCAGGCAGCGACCACCGCCAACTCTCCCGGATGGCCCGCCACGTCGCCGCGACACAGGTCTGACCGGAATGAGTCCAGGGCTGACCTAGGCGAGACCAGGCCAGCCGCTACGACCGAATGACCATGCCGTTTCTCTGTCTTGGGCTTGCTGGACGCGGCGTTGGCGTGCGCCTTCCCAGCCAGCAGTCGGGCGGCTACGGTCGGGTAAGTCAATTTGAACACGCGGGAGCTCGCACCGAAGCGGGCTGAGAGGGCAGCTGGGCACCGGCCCGGTGCTGTCGACCGCAGAACCTGTCCGGGTAATGCCGGCGTAGGGAGGGTGATCCATGACAGTGCCGCACAACCGGCTGCACGACCGCACCATCGAGCCCGCTGTGACCACCGGGCCGATCACCGGGTCGCGGAAGGTCTATCGCGAGGTGGGTGACGGGCTGCGGGTGCCCGCCCGCCGGGTGGACCTGACCAACGGGGAGCACTTCGACCTCTACGACACCTCGGGCCCCTACACCGATACCGACGTGGCCATTGACGTCCACCGTGGACTCCCCCGGCTGCGTGAACCGTGGATCCGGACCCGCGATCCACTACCGGGCGCGGCCACCCAGCTGGCCTGGGCTCGGGCCGGCATCGTCACCCGCGAGATGGAGTTCATCGCCGCCCGCGAGGGCGTTGACGTCTCGCTGGTGCGCGACGAGGTGGCCCGCGGCCGCGCGGTGATCCCGGCCAACCACCAGCACCCCGAGTCCGAGCCGATGATCATCGGGAAGAAGTTCCTGGTGAAGATCAACGCCAACATCGGCAACTCAGCCGTTACGTCCTCCATCGAGGAGGAGGTGGACAAGATGGTCTGGGCCACCCGCTGGGGCGCTGACACGATCATGGACTTGTCCACCGGCAAGCGGATCCACGAGACCCGCGAGTGGCTGCTGCGCAACTCCCCCGTCCCGGTCGGCACCGTGCCGATCTACCAGGCAATGGAGCAGGTCAACGGCGACCCGGCTGCGCTGACCTGGGAGATCTACCGGGACACCGTGATCGAGCAGTGCGAGCAGGGTGTCGACTACATGACCGTGCACGCCGGTGTGCTGCTGCGCTACATCCCGCTGACAGTGCGCCGGGTGACCGGCATCGTCTCCCGCGGCGGGTCGATCATGGCGGCCTGGTGCCTGGCGCACCACCGGGAGTCGTTCCTGTACGAGAACTTCGAGGAACTGTGCGAGATCCTGCGCCGCTACGACGTGACGTTCTCCCTGGGCGACGGCCTGCGCCCCGGCTCCATTGCCGACGCCAACGACGAGGCTCAGCTCGCCGAGCTGAAGACCCTGGGGGAGCTGACCCAGATCGCGCGGCGCCACGACGTGCAGGTGATGATCGAGGGCCCCGGGCACGTGCCGATGCACAAGATCGTCGAGAACGTGCGGTTGGAAGAACAGTGGTGCGACGAGGCACCGTTCTACACCCTGGGTCCCCTGGCGACGGACATCGCGCCGGCCTATGACCACATCACCTCGGCGATCGGCGCGGCGATGATCGCGCAGGCGGGTACCGCGATGCTCTGCTACGTCACGCCCAAGGAGCATCTCGGCCTGCCCGACCGCGATGACGTCAAGACCGGCGTGATCACTTACAAGATCGCCGCGCACAGCGCCGACCTGGCCAAGGGCCATCCGGGCGCGCAGGCATGGGACGACGCGCTGTCGACCGCCCGGTTCGAGTTCCGCTGGCACGACCAGTTCGCGCTGGCGCTGGACCCGGACACCGCGCGGTCCTACCACGACGAGACGCTGCCCGCGGAACCGGCGAAGACCGCGCATTTCTGCTCGATGTGCGGGCCCAAGTTCTGCTCGATGCGCATCTCCGCCGACGTCCGGGCCTATGCGGAGGAGCATGGGCTGTCCACGGTGGAGGCGTTGGAGGCCGGGATGGCCGAGAAGTCCGACGAGTTCACCGCAGCCGGCGGGCGGGTATACCTGCCGGTGACGGGGTCGTGACCACTGGGCCCCCCGTAGCGCTGACCATCGCGGGGTCGGATTCCGGTGGTGGGGCGGGCCTGCAGGCCGATCTGCGCACCTTCACGGCCTGTGGCGTGCACGGCTGCGTCGCGGTCACGGCGGTGACGGTGCAGAACTCGCTGGGGGTGACCGGCTTCGTGGCGATCCCCCCGTCCACAGTGGCCGATCAGATCCGGGCGGTGGCCACCGATATCGGGGTCGCCGCCGCCAAGACCGGCATGCTGGCCTCGGCGGCGATCATCTGCGCGGTGGCCGGGGTGTGCGACGAGGTCGGCATCGGTGCTTCGGTGCCGTTGGTGGTCGATCCGGTGGCCGCCTCCATGCACGGCGACCCACTGCTGGCCGACGATGCCCTGGCCGCGCTGCGCTCGGAACTGTTGCCCCGGGCCACCCTGGTTACCCCGAATCTGGACGAGGTGCGGTTGCTCGTCGGGGTGGACGTCGGCTCCCGGGCCGAGCAGTACACCGCGGCGAAGGAGCTGCACGCCCTGGGCTCACAGTGGGTGCTGATCAAGGGCGGGCACCTGCGCGACAGCCCCGAATGCCTGGATCTGCTCTACGACGGCAGCGAGTTCACCGCGTTCACCGGTCCCCGGCTAGCCACCCCGCACACCCACGGTAGCGGCGACACCCTGGCCGCGGCGATCACCTCGGCACTGGCCCGCGGCGTCCCGGTGCGCGAGGCCGTGGGGTACGGCAAGCGCTACATCGAGCAAGCGGTAGCCCACTCGTACCCGCTCGGGGCCGGAGTGGGCCCGGTCTCCCCCTTCTGGCGGATGCGGCCACCCTGAGCATCAGCTTTCAGTGTCATCTGAAAGGGGGTTGCCATGCGCGTCTTGTTCACCACACAACCGGGCATCGGGCATCTGCACCCGCTACTGCCGCTGGCACGGGGGATGGCGCAGCAGGGGCACACGGTCGCCTTCGCCTGCGCCCGCAGTTTCGTCCCCGAAGTGGGGCGCGCCGGCTGCGGCGCATTCCCGGTCGGGCGGGACTGGCTGACCATCGAGCTGGAGCAGGCATTTCCTGAGATCCGTGAGGTCCCGCCCGGGCCGACGCGCTACGCCTGGGTCAGGGCGAATGTCTTCGCTGGTGCGACAGCGCGGCACGCCGTACCCGACCTGCTGGCGCTGTCTCGTGTCTGGCCGCCAGACCTGATCGTGCGCGACGCAGCCGAATATGGTGGATGCCTTGCGGCTGAACTCCTCGGCATCCCGCACGCGGTGGTGCGGACCGACTCCGGCAGTTCCTCCTACCCGGGGCGCTATCTCGTCGGCAAGCAACTGGACGTCGCGCGTACACACTTCGGCCTCGCGCCCGACCCGGACGTCGCGATGCCGTTCCGTTTCCTGCACCTGTCCTTCGCGACCGGGCTTGACAATCCCGCCGAGCTGACTGCACCCACCCACCATCGACTGCGCCCAGTCGGCGCCGTGCTCGCACCCGAGGAGGGCGAGGAGGGCGAGCGGACGTTGGCGTGGCTTCGTCGCGTGCCCACACGATCGACGGTCTACGCGACGCTCGGCGCTGTGTACAACAATATGGTCGAGGTGTTCACCGCAATTCTCAGGAGTCTCCGCGAGGAGCCGCTCAACCTGATCCTCACCGTCGGACGGAACCAGGACCCGGCACAGTTCGGCTGCCAACCGGTGCACGTCCACATCGAGCGGTTCGTCCCGCAGGCACTGCTGCTACCCCGCTGCGACCTCGTCGTCACGCACGGCGGCTTCGGCACCGTCACGGCGGCCCTGGCCCACGGGCTGCCGCTGGTGCTCATCCCGATCTCCGCCGACCAGCCGGAAAACGCGCGGCGATGCGCGGCGCTCGGAGTGGGGCACATCGTGGACCCGGACAAGCGCACCCCGCCGACCATCCGCGCCGCAGTGCGCGAGGTGCTGGACAACCCGAGGTACCGGTCGAACGCACAGCGCCTGCGGCAGCAGGCGCAGACCCTGCCCGGGCTCGAGCACGGCATCCGTCTGCTGGAGCGACTGGCGAGCGAGAACGCCCCCCAACCAGCGGGGTGAGCTCGTTTCGCTTGGTGCGGACAGCCTCGGATTTTCGCGATCGTCGCATTCAACGGCATCGACGACGTCGCACTGGTGTTCCTGGCCACCGACATCCTCGGCGGCGGCGAGGCTCATTGACCTCAGGGCTTTCGTCCGACGCCGCAGTACTCAAACACCTCGCGCGGGGGACCGATGTAGGGCCGCCATCGCGAGACTGACACCACACCGGGCTCCAACAACTCCAGGCGGTCGAAGAAACGGAGGAGTTCCTGGCGGCTGCGGGCCGTGATCGGCGGAGTTCCACCACCCTCATTCCAGATTCGTACGCTCTTGCGCACCGCATCGCCATCGACTTCAGGGGTGGGATGAGACAGCACCAGGTAACTGCCTGCGGGGAGGGCGTCCAGCAACTGGTTCACGATTGCGTGAGCCTCGTCGTTGTCCAAGATAAAGTTCAGGATCCCCAGCAGCATGAGCGCTGTGGGCTGGGTGAAGTCCAGCGTCTTGGCCGCTTCCCGCAAGATCTTGTCGGGGTCGCGCAGGTCGGCGTCGACGTAGTCGGTGACACCCTCCGGGCTGCTCGTGAGCAGGGCGCGGGCATGCACCAGAACGAGAGGGTCGTTGTCGGCGTAGACGATGCGGCACTCCGGCGCGGTCGATTGGGCGACCTCGTGGGTGTTGTTGGCGGTGGGCAGCCCGGTGCCGATATCGAGGAACTGGCGGATCCCTACCTCGCCTGCCAGGTACCGGACGACGCGGCCCAGGAACACCCGGACGGCGCAGGCAGCGTCGACAATCTCCGGCATGAGGGCACGAATCTCATCTCCGGCTTTGCGGTCGACCGGGTAGTTGTCCTTGCCACCCAGCCAGTAATTCCAGGTCCGAGCCGTGTGCGGCACGCCGGTGTCGAGCACGGGCGGTTTTTTCTGGACGGGCCTGCCGGAACTGCCTGCCACCAGCGTGCACCCCTATTCTGCGCTGCATCGTGTGGGC
>DATHTJ010000129.1:0-7190 GCA_035463315.1 Pseudonocardiaceae bacterium | reverse complement strand
CCCCGGGTCAGCACGACGTCGGGGTGCTCGGCGTGCCTGCCCTGGCGGAGCAACCATGCGTAGCGCATGCGGGCTACCGGACCAACCGCGGTGCTGACGACCACGTCGGCCAGACCGTCGTCCGGCTGGGCGTGCGGAGCCAACGGCGTGCCGCCGCCGATCGTGCGACCGTTGAGGACGCCGACCTGCAGCACGCGCCGGTTCCCGTCGGTGATCATCGCGCCGTCCACGCTGACCCGGAGCGGCCAGCCCGGGGTGCGCAGCCCCACCAGTAGCGCACCGATCCGGTACGCGAGCATCCCGAGCACCGGTTTCAGCGGCTCCCCGGCGCGGGAGCCCCTGGCTCCGATACCGAGATGGACCGCATTGATCACCACGCCGTCCGCGTCATCGGTCAGCAGGTCCATATCGTGGGGCGAGCCCTGCAGCACGACGCGCGCAGCCGCGACCGCGGCCAGCGGGATGCCCACCGTACGCGCGAAGTCGTTGCCGGTGCCGAGGGGGACCAGACCGATCACCCGGCTCGCCAGCTCACCGCGGGCGTGCAACGCGGCGACGAGCAGGTGCAGCGTTCCGTCGCCGCCGGCTGCCACCGGGAGTCGGCGCGGATGTGCCCCGAGCAGGTCGTCGAGCTGGTCTGGGCTGTCGAGTGTCTCGCTGTGCACGTCGGCGCCACCGCGGTGCAGCACGTCGAGCACCTCCTGCAGCACGCGCTCGTCCGCGCTGCCGGCCTTGGCGTTCGACATGACCAGCAGTCCCTGCTCCATACGGCCCACGAAACCAGCGAACATTCATATACCGCTGACACATACCACTGATGAGGGTACAAACCCCGTAGAAGCGGGAGGCGGCGATGGCGCGACTTGTTCTTGGTCCGGTGCTGCGCTATGTCGACTCGACCAGCGCCGTGGTGTGGGTCGAGACGGACGCGCCGTGCCGGGTTGACATCCTCGGCGTCTCCTCCCCGACGTTCACCGTGCACGGGCACCACTACGGACTCGTCGAGCTCACCGACCTGGCACCGGGCAGCTCGCTCGCTTACACGGTGATCCTGGACAGCGAGCAGGCGTGGCCGGAGCCCGGGAGTGCGCTGCCGCCCAGCCGCATCCGCACCGTTGACCCGGAGGCGCCGGTCCGGTTGGTGTTCGGCTCCTGCCGCACCAGCGTGCCGCATGACATCAAGCACAACCTCACCCACGGCTTCGACATGCTGCGCTGCTTCGCCAACGAGATCCGGCACACCGACGAGCCGGAGTGGCCGACCACCCTGATCCTGCTCGGCGACCAGGTCTACGCCGACGAGCCGCCCGACGACGTGCTGGAGTTCATCCGGAATCGGCGCGGCACCCAAACCTCGCCAGACGACGAACTGCGGGACTTTGACGAGTTTGCCGAGCTTTACCGGATCGCCTGGACGGACCCAGAGGTTCGCTGGTTGCTTTCCACCCTGCCGACCGCCATGATCATGGATGATCACGACCTGCGGGACGACTGGAACACCTCGCAGGCGTGGCGGGAGCAGATGGCCCGATTGCCGTGGTGGCGACAGCGTGTGATCAGCGGCCTAGGTTCATACTGGATCTACCAGCACCTCGGGAATCTGTCTGCGAGTGAGCGGGCCGAGGACACCCTGCTCAACGCGCTGCGGAACACGGACGCCGACGGCGGCATGCTTCTGGACGAGTTCGCCGAGCAGTCCTATGAGCAGCCGAGCGGTACCAAGTTCAGCTACGTCCGCGACTTCGGCCGGACCCGGTTCGTCATGCTCGACAGCCGGTGCGGGCGGCTGCTGACCCCGGGTGAGCGGGCGATGCTGGACGACGCCGAGTGGACGTGGTTCGTCGAGCAGGTCACCGGCCAGTACGAGCACCTGGTGATCGGCACATCGTTGCCCTACCTACTGCCGACCGGGCTGCACTACCTGGAAACCTGGAATGAAGCCGTCTGCGATGGAGCGTGGGGTGAGCGGGCGATCCCGGTCGGGGAGAAGCTGCGACAGGGCATCGACCTGGAACACTGGGCGGCGTTTCGCCGCTCGTTTGAGGCGGTGGCACACCTGCTGATCGATCTGGTGGCGGGGCGATACGGACGCCCGCCGACCAGCGTCGGGTTCCTCTCCGGTGACGTGCACTACTCCTACCTGGCCCGCGCCTCGCTCCCGGCGGCTGCGGCCAGCTCAGCGACGAGCGTCTACCAGGTGGTCTGCTCACCGATTCGCAACCCATTGTCCGGGCCGATCCGCGTGCTGAACGCCGCCGCGAGCTTCGCCGTCGCCGGGCTTGTGGGCCGCGGTCTCGCCAAGACCGCCCGCGTGCCGCGGTCGCCGTTCGACTGGACGGTGTCGAGCGGCCCCTACTTCCGCAACGTGCTCGGCGCACTGGAGATCCACGGCGAGCATGTCGACGTACGCTGGGTCGCGCCACGTGCCAGCACCGAAGACCCTCCCCCGCTGCAGGAGATCGGTGCCCAGCGCCTCCGCTGACTTACTCAGCGCGCCGTCCAGCCGCCGTCCATCGTCAGCGACGAGCCGGTGATCGAGGACGACGCCGGTCCGTAGAGCACTGCCGCGACCTCCGCGACCTCGGCAGGTTCGATGAGCCGTTTCACCGCCACCGGGGTGAGCATGATCTGCTCGATGACGGTGTCCTCGTCGATGCCGTGCGTGCGGGCCTGGTCGGCGATCTGTTTCTCGACCAGCGCGGTGCGCACGTAAGCGGGGTTGATGCAGTTGCTCGTGACGCCGTGTGCGGCGCCTTCCAGGGCGATGACTTTCGACAACCCCTCAAGGCCGTGCTTGGCGCAGACGTAGGCCGCCTTGAACGGGCTCGCCCGCAGGCCGTGCGCGCTGGAGACGTTGATGACCCGGCCCCAACCACGGCCGTACATGTGCGGAAGGGTGCGCCGGGCCAGCCGGAACGGGGCTTCCAGCATCACCCGCAGGATCAGGGAGAAGCGGTCGGGATCGAACTCGGGCAGGGGGGCGACGTGCTGCAGGCCCGCGTTGTTGACCAGCACGTCGACCTCGGCGGGCAGCGCGTCCACCGCGTCGAGGTCGGACAGGTCGCACGGCACCGGCTCAATGCCGGGCACCCCGTCGGCAAGGGCCTTGAGCCCCGCCTCGTCGCGGTCCACGGCAAGCACCGCCGCGCCGTCGGCCACCAGCCGCCGGGCGAGCGCGGCGCCGATCCCCGACGCGGCCCCGGTCACCAGCGCGGTACGACCGGCAAGCACGCCCCCACTCGGACCAGTGGTCATGGCCATCCCTCCGTGATGAGGCTCGTCACCAGGAATATCGAACCGACATCAACCCACCATCGCTAGGAGACGCCCGGTCCGCGGCGGAAGCGGCAATGACACATGGGCAGGCCAACCCTCTGTACCACACTCTGGGCTACCAGCGCACGAGGGGACCACGCGACCTGGGATTATTCTGACCTGGACGCGGGTTGCGCAGTGAGGGACGGCCGATGCGAAGCTCGGGATCAGCAGCCACCCCGCCGCAGGCAGGGCATCACCGCCTCTTGGCCCGCGCGGTGCCACGAGCAGGGAACGGGGAACCCTTGATGCAGGACCGAAGGGAAAACCGATTTTCAGCATCCGCAGCACCGCCGACGAACGACTTGCCGGCTCGCCGACCTGCCAACTCCTCGACTGCCGTCGTCACGCCAGACTGGGTCAAACACGCCGTCTTCTACCAGATCTTCCCGGACCGGTTCGCGAAGAGCGATAGTTTAGAGAAACCGTATAACTTCGAACCGTGGGACAGCGATCCGACGCCGTTCGGATACAAGGGCGGGGATCTGGCTGGCGTCCGGGAACGCCTCGATTACCTGCAAGACCTGGGCGTGACGGCGCTCTACTTCAACCCGATCTTCCAGTCGGCGTCGAACCACCGCTACCACACCCACGATTACTACAAGATCGATCCGCTGCTCGGCGGAGACGAGGCGTTCGACGCCCTGCTCGCCGAGTGCCAGCGGCGCGGCATCCGGATCGTGCTCGACGGGGTGTTCAACCACACCAGTCGAGGCTTCTTCCCGTTCAACGACGTACTCGAGAACGGCCCGGCGTCACCATGGGTGGACTGGTTCACCTTCTACGAGCACCCGGCCAACGCCTACGACCACGGCCGGCCGCCCGGTTACGAGGCCTGGGCCGCGCTGCACGCGCTGCCCAAACTCAACACCGACAACCCGCAGGTCCGCGAGTATGTGATGCGCGTCGGCGAGTACTGGTTGCACAAGGGGATCGACGGCTGGCGGCTCGACGTCCCGTCCGAGATCCGCTCGGACGGCTTCTGGCAGGAGTTCCGGCAGCGGGTCAAGGCGATCAACCCCGAGGCGTACATCGTCGGCGAGATCTGGGGAGACAGCCGGCCGTGGCTGCAAGGTGACCAGTTCGACGGCGTCATGAACTACCTCTTCGCCGAAGCGGCGATCGCCTTCAGCGCCGGTCACCGCGTCCGCCGCGAGACCGTCAAAGGTCGCTCATACGCTCCCTGGCCCGGCATCGACGGTCGCGCCTACGCGACCAAGATTGATCATCTCTTGGGCCTCTATCCCTGGCCGGTCCAGCTCACCCAGCTCAACCTGCTCGACAGCCACGACACCTCCCGCTTCGTCACCATCGCCGGTGACGACCGGGCCAGCGTCCGGCTCGGCACGCTGCTCCTGTTCACCTTCCCCGGCGCCCCCTCGATCTACTACGGCGACGAGATCGGCCTGGGCGGAGCGCTGCCGGACCACTGGGCGCGCAAGTCCTTCCCCTGGGACCACCCGGAACGCTGGGACCTGGACGCGCTCACCTTCCACAAGGAGGTCATTGCGCTCCGCCAGTCCCACCCCGCCCTCCAGACCGGCGACTACATCCCCCTCTACGCTGATCCGGACGTCTATGCCTTCGCCCGCACCCTGGACGGCAGCACGCTGATCACCGCCGTCAACGTCGCCGAGGCACCCCGTCAGTGCGAGATACCGCTGACCGGCTCCCTGCCGGCACCGCCCACCGCGGCCACAATCCTCTTCGCGACGGACGGTGCACCCACCGCCGAGCTGGTGCCCGGCGCGCTGTTGCTGACGCTCCCTGCGCGCAGCGGCGCGGTCTTTGACGCCTCGCCCACCCTCGACGACCGCACATGAGAGGACTGGCCGCAGGTTCGAGTCCTGCTGATGGGCGTCTTCAGCTGCCCTGCTTGGTCTGTCGCGTCCACCGCGCCGCCTTGCTTCGCGGAGACGTCGAAGACCGTGACCCGCTGCACGGCGTTCCAGAAGGTCTGGTACCCGGTGAAGCCCCCGATGTGGTTCTGCTGGTAGTTCGCAGTGAGCCGTCCTCCGGCGTCCTGGCCATCCGTCGCCCTCGCCCTCGGTCGGCGGCCGACCGGCTGTGACATCGCACCAGTTCTCTCGTCAACTGAGAGCGTGACACCGCGTGGCTTAGCCGATCTTGTCAGTGTTGGCGCATACCCTGTGACACGTGGGTGATAAGAGTTCGATCGAGTGGACCGAGGCCACGTGGAACCCGACGACGGGCTGCGACCGCATCTCGCAGGGCTGCGATCACTGCTATGCGTTGACCCTGGCGAAGCGGTTGAAGGCGATGGGGACTGCGAAGTACCAGACCGACGGGGACCCGCGGACGTCGGGTCCGGGCTTCGGGGTCGCGGTGCACCCGGACACGCTGGACCTGCCGTTGCGATGGCGGCAGCCGCGCATCGTGTTCGTCAACTCGATGAGTGACCTGTTCCATGCGCGCGTCCCGGACGAGTTCATCCTGCGCGTCTTCGCAGTGATGCAGGCGACGCCTCGACACACCTACCAGGTGTTGACGAAGCGCTCGCCACGGCTGCGGCGCCTCGCGCCGCAGCTGCCCTGGCCGAAGAACGTGTGGATGGGCGTGAGCGTGGAGGACGACGACCACGTGCGCCGAGTTGACGACCTTCGCCACGTGCCCGCGGCGGTGCGCTTCATCTCCGCCGAGCCGCTGCTTGGCCCGCTGCCGAGCCTGGACCTTGAGGGCGTGGACTGGCTGATCGCGGGCGGGGAGAGCGGTCACCGGGCTCGCCCGGTGGACATCTCCTGGGTGGCAGAGCTGCGCGACGCATGCGCGGACGCGGACGTCGCATTTTTCTTCAAGCAGTGGGGCGGGCGTACCCCCAAGGCAGGCGGCCGAATCTTGGAGGGCCGGACATGGGACGCCCTGCCGCTGGCCCATCACCGCTGGCCGCTGGCCAACCAGGTCGGGCGACCGCAGCATCCGGCTGCCCTGTGACGGGTGGCTGTGCACGTGGCGGAACGACCGTGGGGCTTCTGGACGGAGAGCAAGCTGGACATGCTCTCGGCGTACCTGCCGGCTTTCACCACCGCAAGCAAGAGCGCGCCGAGCACGGTCTACCTGGACCTGTTCGGCGGCCAAGCCACGAACATCAGCATGGACACCGGCAGGCCAATCGACGGCAGTCTGCTGCGCGCTTTGCAGACCACGCCGCCGTTCACCGTGGTGCGCGGTTTTGAGCTGCGGCAAAAACGGGCGCGAAGCCTCCACGAGGCATTCAGAGCCGAATTTCCGAACCGTGACGTGGTCGTGCACGCCGGGGACGTGCACGACGCCCTGCATTCAGCGCTGGCCGCCCTCGCGCCGTACCGGGGGGCGCCAACGTTCGCCTTCATCGACCCGGATGGCGTCGAAGCACGTTGGGAGCTGCTGGAGGCGCTGGCCGCGCACAAGCCGCCAAGCCGGACGAAGGTCGAGCTTTTCCTGCTCCTCGCCTCCCCGCAGATTGTGCGCGTCGTCAACGACCGCCTTGGCCCGTCCGCTCTAGGGCACGCCGAGCAGCAGGTCACCGATCTGTTTGGCTCGACCGAGTGGCGGCCTATCCTCGACGGCCGCCAGTCGGGTGCCCTTGACGCGGAGCGTACGCGCGACGAGCTGACCAATCTCATGCGCTGGCGGCTGGAGAAGACACTGGGCTACGGCTTCACCCACACTCTGCGCTTGACCAACGTCAACGGCGTCCCGCTCTACGACATGATCTTCGCTACTGACCACAAGGCTGGCGACAAGATCATGAAATCGGTGTACCAGAAGGCCGCGGAGCGGTTTCCGAAGATGCGACAGGAGGCGCGCGCACGCCGCCGAGACCGCAAGGAGCTTGAGTCGGGCTCCAACGCGCTGTTCACGCACGAGGAACTGGT
>DATHTJ010000128.1:0-9396 GCA_035463315.1 Pseudonocardiaceae bacterium | reverse complement strand
TCGTTCATCTGCATGTGCACACCGAGTACTCGATGCTCGACGGCGCGGCCAAGGTCAGCCCGCTGTTCGACGAGGCGCAGCGGCTGGGTATGCCTGCGGTGGCCATGACGGACCACGGCAACATGTACGGATCGGCCGAGTTCTACCGGGCGTCGAAGAAGAGCGGTGTCAAGCCGATCATCGGCATCGAGGCGTACCTCGCGCCGGCTAGCCGCCACCACAAGAAGCCGATCTTCTGGGGTCAAGCCGACCAGCGCGGCTCCGATGAGTTCGGTGAGGGCGGTGACGTCTCCGGTAGCGGTGCCTACACACACATGACCATGCTCGCCGCCAACGCCACCGGGCTGCGCAACCTGTTCACGCTCTCCAGCCGGGCCTCGTTCGAAGGTTACTATCGCAAACCCCGCATGGACCGGGATCTGATCTCCGAGTACGCCCAGGGGATCATCGCCACCACGGGATGCCCCTCGGGTGAGGTCCAGACCCGGCTGCGTCTCGGTCAGCGCGCTGAGGCCCTGCAAGCGGCCTCGGACTACAGGGACATGTTCGGCGCGGAGAATTTCTTCCTGGAACTGATGGACCACGGACTGCCCATCGAACGCTCAGTGCGCGAGGGCCTGCTGGAGATCGGCCGGACGCTCGATCTCCAGCCGCTGGCCACCAACGACAGCCACTACGTCACCCAGAGCCAAGCCGAGGCGCACGCGGCGCTGCTGTGTGTGCAGTCGGGCAAGACGTTGGACGACCCCACCCGGTTCAAGTTCGACGGCGACGGTTACTATCTCAAGTCCGCCGACGAAATGCGCGCTTACTGGGATACCGAGGTCCCTGGCGCCGCGGACAACACCCTGTTGATCGCCGAACGGATCGAGTCCTACGACGAGGTCTACGCCGAGGTCAACCGGATGCCCCGCTTCCCTTTGCGGGAAGGGGAAACCGAAGACCTGCTCCTGCGCCGCGACGTGGAGAAGTACATCCCGTCGCGCTTCCCGAACGGGCTTGCCCCGGAGTATCGCGAGCGCATCGATATCGAGCTTGGCGTGATTTCCCAGATGGGATTCCCCGGGTACTTTCTGGTGGTCGGTGACCTCGTGCGCTGGGCCAAGTCGCAGAAAATCGCGGTCGGTCCCGGCCGTGGTTCAGCTACCGGTTCGCTGGTGTCCTATATCCTGCACATCACCGACCTGGATCCCATCGAGCACTCGCTGATCTTCGAGCGGTTCCTCAATCCTGAGCGGGTCAGCCCACCGGACATCGACCTCGACTTCGACGACCGTCGCCGGGGCGAGGTCATGCAGTACACGGTGGACAAGTGGGGTGCGGAGAACGTCGCACAGGTCATTACCTTCGGTACGATCAAAACCAAAGCCGCGATCAAGGACGCAGCCCGCGTGCTGCACGGCCAGCCTGGGTTCTCCATCGCCGACCGCATCTCCAAGGCTCTCCCGCCGGCCGTGGCCGCCAAGGACATCCCGCTCTCCGGAATCTTCGATCCCCAGCACGAGCGCTATTCCGAGGCCACCGAGGTTCGCACCTTAGTCGAGTCCGATCCCCAAATCGCCAAGATCATGGAGACTGCCCGCGGCCTGGAAGGGCTGGTCCGCAACGCCGGTGTGCACGCGTGCGCGGTGATCCTTTCCTCTCAGCCGCTGCTCGACGTCATCCCACTGTGGAAGCGCGACGACGGCTCGATCATCACTGGGTGGGACTTTCCCTCGTGCGAAGACATCGGATTGCTCAAGATGGACTTCCTCGGCCTGCGCACCCTGACCGTCATCGACGACACCATCAAGGCCGTGAGCGCCAACCACGGCGTGGACATCGACCTGGCAACCCTGACCCTGGACGACAAGCCGACCTACGAGCTGCTGTCGCGGGGTGACACGCTCGGTGTGTTCCAGCTCGACGGTGCCGCCATGCGTGACCTGCTCCGCCGGATGCAGCCGAACAAGTTCGGTGACATCGCCGCTGTGCTCGCGCTGTACCGACCTGGCCCGATGGCCGCCAACGCCCACATCGACTACGCCGAGCGCTCCAACGGCCGCCAGACGATCAAGCCGATTCATCCGGATCTGAAAGACGCGCTGGAGCCCATCCTCGGCGAGACCTACCACTTGCTGGTCTACCAAGAGCAGGTCATGGCCATCGCCCAACAGCTCGCCGGCTACAGCCTCGGCGGCGCGGACCTGCTGCGCCGGGCGATGGGCAAGAAGAAGAAGGAGATCATCGAGAAGGAATTCGAGCGTTTCCGCAAGGGGATGATGGACAGAGGCTTCTCCGGGGAGTCCACGCAAACCCTGTGGGACGTGATGCTCCCCTTCGCCGGGTATGCGTTCAATAAGTCCCACACCGCCGGCTACGGGCTGGTCTCGTATTGGACGGCGTACCTGAAGGCCAACTACCAGGCCGAGTTCATGGCCGCCCAGCTCACCTCGATCGGCGACAATAAGGATAAGTCCGCGATCTACCTGGCGGAATGCCGCCGCATGGGTATCAAAGTGCTGCCTCCCGATGTCAACGACTCCGGCCTGTACTTCGCCGCAGCGGGCAGCGACATCAGATTCGGCCTGGGTGCGATCCGCAACGTGGGCGCCAATGTTGTGCAGTCGATCATCACCACTCGCGCGAAGAAGGGCCGCTACACATCTTTCACCGACTTCCTGGAAAAGGTCGAACTCGTCTGCTGCAACAAGCGAACGATCGAATCTCTGATCAAGGCTGGCGCGTTCGACTCCTTCGGCCATACACGGCTGTCCCTCGTCCAGGTGCATGAGGAAGCCGTGGACGGCGTGACCGGGCTGAAACGACAGGAGGCGATGGGCCAGTTCGACTTGTTCGGTGGTTACGACGACACACCTGCGCCAGCTGAATCATCACCTTTGGCCCACCTCACGCTGCGGCCAGAGGAATGGCCGCGTAAGCAGCTCCTCGTACACGAGCGCGAAATGCTCGGACTCTACGTCTCTGCGCACCCGTTGGACGGTGCGGAACACATCCTGCGTAAGCACGCGCCCAAGCCGATCGCGGCCATGCTGGACGAAGCACCCAAGGAAGGCGAGATCGTGGTGTCCGGCATGATCTCGACGGTCGACCGGCGGGTGAACAAGCAGGGCGAGCCGTGGGCGATCGTGACGCTGGAAGACCTCGACGCGTCGATCGAGGTGCTGTTCTTCGCCAAATCCTATAGCGTGCTGTACGAACAGCTCGTGACCGACATCGCAGTGGCGATCAAAGGCCGGGTAAACTGGCGCGAAGACAAAATGTCAGTCTTCGGCTCAGAGGTGATTCCACTGGATATCACCGACGCCGAGTTCAACCCCGGTGCGCCACCACCGTTCGTGCTTCGCGCCGACGCCACGAAGCTCGGCCGTGAGGCTGTGCTAGAGCTGCGTAGCACCCTCATGGCGCATAAGGGCGACACCCCGGTTCACATCCTGATGGGCTATCAGGGCGGTGAAATGGCGCTGACGGTGGACGACTACACGGTGAAAGTGTCCGCCGCGCTCGTGGGCGAGCTGAAAAGCATCGCCGGCATCACCGTCGTCGGGTGATAGTCGACCGAGTGTGGGGAACTGCTCGGCGATGTGCAGGTTGGTCAGGGGTAGGTCCGGCGGGAACGTCGGTGATCAATCCACCTGTGTCGCGCACGGACGGGTACGGTCCGTCTGGCTGATGCCGGGCACAAGGTCGCCCGGCGCCTGGGGCCAGTGAGGCGGTGAGGCGCTCCCGGCCCGGGCCAACTCCTGCTCAGCACCCCCAGGTGCTGCCCTACGGCGCTCACCCGCCAGGTACGCCGCCTCCGGGAGACCACATGCGGTCAGCGAGCCGCGGACTCCACCAGGGCGAGGACCAACTAAGTAGTGCGCACCCCCTAGTCAGTACTGATACGCCATTCTAGTCAGTGACGATAGGCTATTCGGGTCACATTTGGCTCACCTGGCACCCTTGCTATCACGTAGTGTTACTATTGCCTGGTCCGTAGCCCTGAATGAGGGGCCGTAGGCGATAGGCAAGGGGGGGCCTGGCCGTGCTGGACACAATCGGTTTCATCTCACGTGGTCACCAGCTCGACGGTAGCTGCTAACGGGACTTCGCCCGGGGGACAACGTCGTCATCGGGCCGACCTGACCAGGTCGGCTTGATCCTCGATCTTCCATGCCGGCATGTCGATGACAACCATGCCCAGGTCAGAGCGCTAGGTGTGGACCACTGAGCTAGACCGCGTACGGGGGGGACAGTACCAAGGATGAGCAGGCTACAAGATCGTGAGCTGGTCTTGGGGATCACCCCTTTCGAGGAGCCCAACGCCCCTCTCGCAGTAGCGCTCGCGCGAGCCGGCGCGGTGGGTGTCCTCGACCTGGGGCGCGACGCCGGGCGGGCGAGCGCCGCGCTGGCAGAGGTCTGCCACTGGTGGCCCGGTCGTTTCGGGGTCCGCGTGCCAGCCGGGTGTCCACTGTCGCCGGCCGACCTACCGGAGCGGGTCGACGTGGTCGTCCACGGGCCCGGTTCGCCGTGGCCATCCTCAGCTGGACGGCGCGTGTTCATTGAGGTCATCTCGGTGGCTGAGGCACGGGCAGCGGTCCGAGCCGGGGTGTACGGGCTGATCGCCAAGGGTGCCGAGGCCGGCGGCCGGGTCGGTGCCACGACGACGTTCGTGCTGCTGCAGCAGCTGCTGGCCGACCCGCAGATTCGCGTCCCGATCTGGGCGGCCGGCGGGATCGGGCTGCATACGGCGGCCGCGGCGGTGGCCGGCGGCGCGGCCGGTGTGCTGCTGGACACGCAGTTGGCGCTGGTGAGCGAGACCGACCTGCCAGAAGAGGTGGCTGCGGCGATCCGGGTGATGGATGGCAGCGAGACTGCGGTCGTCGGCAGTCACCGTCTCTACGTGCGCCCGGACTTGGCGGCCGTGGAGCCCAACACAGTCGCTACCCGGTTGGGCGCCCGGGACCTGAGTGCCCTACCAGTTGGCCAGGACGGCGCGCTGGCCGCGCCGCTGGCGCAGCGGTATGTGACCGCAGGGGGTGTCGTGACGGCCATCCGCGCTGCGATCAGCGATCAGCTGCGCACCGCACAGCGACACGCACGACCGCTCGTCGTGCAGGGGCCGATGACCCGGGTCAGCGACCAGGCTGGGTTCGCCGCAGCAGTGGCGGAGGCGGGCGGGTTGCCATTCCTGGCTTTGGCGCTGAGCAGCGGCGAGCAGGCGCGGATGCTGCTGGAGCAGACCGCGACCCTGCTGGCTGGGCGGCCGTGGGGAGTGGGCATCCTCGGGTTCGTCCCGCCGGAGATCCGCGAGGCGCAACTGGCCGCGATGCACGAGGTGCGACCGCCGTACGCGCTGATCGCCGGGGGCCGGCCGGCGCAGGCGGCACCGCTGGAGGCCGCCGGGATCGAGACGTTCCTGCACGTGCCCTCCCCCGGGCTGCTGGACCGCTTCCTGACCGAGGGTGCCCGGCGGTTCGTGTTCGAGGGCCGGGAATGCGGCGGACACGTCGGACCGCGGGCCAGCTTCCCGCTGTGGGAGATCCAGGTCCAGCGACTGCTCGAGTACGACGACGCGCACGGGTGTGCCGGCCAGCTGCAGGTGCTGTTTGCCGGGGGCATCCACGACGAGCGCTCTGCCGCCATGGTCGCCACGTTGGCCGCGCCCCTGGTCGAGCGTGGTGCCAGGATCGGGGTGCTGATGGGCACGGCGTACCTGTTCACCCAGCAGGCAGTCGCGGCCGGGGCCATCCAGGCGGGGTTTCAGCAGGTCGCGCTGACCTGCGAGCACACTGTTCTGCTGGAGACCGCACCCGGCCACGCCACCCGTTGCGCGGACTCGCCGTACGTGCGCACGTTCACCGACACCAGGGCCCAACTGGTGGCGGCCGGTGCACCGCGCGATCAGATGTGGGCCCAGCTGGAGCGGCTCAATCTGGGTCGGCTGCGGATCGCCAGCAAGGGGCTGCGCCGCGACGGCGAGGCGCTGGTCGCGGTGGACGAACAGGCTCAGCACCGCGACGGCATGATCATGCTCGGCGAGGTGGCCACGCTACGCAGCGCGACCACGACGATCGAGGCCTTGCACACCCAGGTCACCGAGGGTGCCGCTGGTTTCCTGGCCGCGAGGGTCGCCGAGCTGGACGTCGAACCGGCTAGCGATGACCGCCAGGCCCAGTCACTGCAGGCTCAGCCGCTGGACGTGGCGATCGTCGGCATGGCCGGGGTGTTCCCGGGTGCCGGGGACCTGGCCGGCTACTGGGCCAACGTGCTGGCCGGGGTGGATGCGATCACCGAGGTGCCCGCCGGTCGGTGGGACCCGGCGGTGTACAGCGAGCCGGCGAAGTGGGGCGGCTTCCTGCCGGACATCCCGTTCGACGCGCTGGCCTACGGCATTCCCCCGACTGCACTGGCCAGTATCGAACCGGTTCAGCTGCTGGCGCTGGAGGTGGCCGCTCGCGCCCTGCGCGATGCCGGGTACGGGCAGCGGGCCTTCGACCGGGAGCACACGTCGGTGATCTTCGGCGCCGAGGCGGGCACCGACCTGGCCAACGCCTACGGGTTCCGTTCGCACTACCCGGCCTACCACGGGACACTGCCGCCCGACCTGGACGAGCAGCTGCCGACGCTGACCGAGGACTCCTTTCCGGGGGTACTGGCCAACGTGATCGCCGGCCGGATCGCCAACCGGCTGGATCTCGGGGGCGCCAACTACACCGTGGACGCCGCCTGCGCCTCCGCGCTGGCCGCCATCGACCTGGCCTGCAAGGAACTGCGGGCCGGGAGCAGCAGCATGGTGCTGGCCGGCGGCGCCGACCTGCACAACAGCATCCACGACTACCTGATGTTCGCCTCGGTGCAGGCGCTGTCACGGACCGGCCGGTGCCGCCCGTTCGACGCCACCGCCGACGGCATCGCGCTGGGCGAGGGCGTGGCGTGCGTGGTGCTCAAGCGGCTGGCCGACGCTGAACGCGACGGCGACCGGATCTATGCGGTGATCAAGGGGATCGGCTCGGCCAGCGACGGGCGCTCGCTGGGCCTGACCGCGCCGCGGCCCGACGGGCAGCGCCGGGCGCTGGAGCGCGCCTACCGGATGGCCGGGATCTCACCGGCCGACGTCGGGCTGGTCGAGGCGCACGGCACCGGCACCGTGGTCGGAGACCGCACCGAGCTGGCGGTGTTGACCGAGCTGTTCACCGCGGCCGGCACCGAGTCCGGCAGCTGCACGCTGGGATCGGTGAAATCCCAGATCGGACACACCAAGTGTGCCGCCGGGATAGCCGGTTTGATCAAGGCGGCGTGTGCGGTGCACACCGGGGTGCGTCCACCGACCGGCCAGCTGCGGGATCCGAACCCGTACTGGGACCGCGACACCAGCCCGTTCTGCTTCGACGTCGCCGCGCGGCCCTGGGTTGGCGCGACGCGTCGGGTCGCCGGGGTGAGCGCATTCGGATTCGGCGGCACGAATTTCCACGCCGTGCTCACCTCCTACGACGGGGCACCCGAGCCACGACACGGGCTGGATGCGTGGCCAGCCGAGCTGCTCATGTTCGCCGGTGTGGATCGGGCGGCGGCGGTCACGGAGATGGACCGGCTGACCGAGCTGATCGCGGCCAATGACGCGGCCGGCCGGCCCTGGCGGCTGCGGGACCTCGCTCGGACGGTGTGCTCCTGGCGTCGGGGCCGGGTGTGGGCCGCGGTGGTGGCCGATGACCTGGACGACCTCGCAACCAAGCTGGAACGCGCCCGGGGGGCCACCGCAGTTGACGGCGTGGTCATTGCACCGGACGATCAGCTGGGGAGCCAGGTCGCCTTCCTGTTTCCCGGGCAGGGCAGCCAGCGCCCCGGCATGCTGGCCGACCTGTTCGTGGCGTTTCCGCGGCTGCGGCGATTCCTGGAACTCGGTGATCGGTGGGCGGGCGCGATGTTCCCGCCGGCCGCCTTCGGCAAGGAGGAGTCAGCCCGCCAGCGGACGGCACTGACTGACACCCAGGTCACCCAGCCGGTGCTCGGGGTCGCCGGGCTGGCCATGTATGAGCTGCTCACCTCGCTCGGGGTGCAACCCGACCATCTCGGTGGGCACAGCTACGGCGAGCTGGTGGCGCTCACTGCGGCCGGCGCTCTCGATCCCGCTGAGCTGCTGGAACTCAGCGAGGCCCGTGGCCAGGCCATCCTCGCCGCCGCCGGGACCGATCCCGGCACGATGGCCGCGGTCGCCGCGCCTGCCGAACAGGTCCGGACCGTGCTCAGGGACCAACCGGTCGTGATTGCCAACCACAACGGCCCCGCCCAGACGGTGATCTCCGGACCCACCACGGCGGTGCAGACCGCGCTGGACCGGCTCGCCGACCGTGGACTGACCGGCGCGCTCATCCCGGTGGCATGCGCCTTCCACAGTCCGGTGGTGGCCGGTGCCACCTCGATCCTCGCCGCCGAGCTGGATCGCCGTACCGTCGGCTCACCGCGGCTGCCGGTGTGGTCGAACACCACCGCCGCGCCGTACCCGGCCGAACCTGCCGCCGTTCGGGAGATGCTGGCCAACCACGTCGCTGAACCGGTCCGGTTCGTCGAGCAGGTCGAGGCGATGTACGCGACCGGGGTGCGGGTGTTCGTCGAGGCCGGCCCGGGCCGGGTGCTCACCCAGCTGGTCGGCACGATCCTGCGGGGCCGGCCGCACGTCGCGGTTGCCACCGACGCGCCGGGCGAGCCCGGGCTGCGGCGGCTGCTGCTGGCGCTCGCCGAGCTGGCCGTCGCCGGGGCACCGGTCGATCCGGCCGCGCTGTTCCACGGCCGGAACGCGCAGCCGGTGTCGGCGTCGATGGTGCCGCGGCGCCCGGCCTGGGTGGTCAACGGTCACCTGGTCAAGACCGCCGACGGGCAGTATCTGCCGGGGGGGCTGCGCCCAGCGAAACAGATAACTGCGCAACGGGTGACTGCGCAGGAGGGTGTCGTGGCTGAGACCGAGGGTAGGCCGGACGCGGCTGTGCTGGAGTTCCTGCGCAACACCCGTGAGCTGGTCGCCGCCCAGCGCGAGGTCATGCTCGGCTACCTCGGTACCCCCACCCTTCCGCCTGCAGCGTTGCCGGCCGCAGCGTTGCCGCCCGCTGCGGTGGAAACCACCGTCGCTGGTCAGGTACTTGAATCCGGTCCTGCCGAACTGATCGAGCCCCGTGACCTGACGCCCGAGGCAGTGCTGGCCACCGTGCGGTCCCTGGTGAGCGAACGCACCGGCTACCCGGTGGACATGCTCGAGGCCGACCTCGACCTGGAGGCGGACCTGAGCATCGACTCGATCAAGCGCACCGAGATGATCGGTGTGCTCACCGACCGGCTCGGGCTGGCCAGTACCGGCGCGGCGCTGGATGAATCGGTGATGGACGAGCTGTCCCGGCTGCGGACCCTGCGCGGCATCGT
>DATHTJ010000127.1:0-3460 GCA_035463315.1 Pseudonocardiaceae bacterium | reverse complement strand
CCAGCGGGCCTTCGTCCACCGGGTCTTCGGCCCCGCCGCTTGATCGGAAGAGCGGGGGCCGGAACTCGCCTATAGCCGGCCGACGCTACGGAACCACTGGATCATCTCCAGGTTGCGGCAACCGCTGCGCGAGCACCAGCCCGCGATTAACTTTTTGTCAACCACCCTCATCGACAATGAACTCGCAAGCGGTCATGCCGGCTGGCCAGTCGCAATCTTACACCGGACGGAGAACGCCCATGACGCTCACAGCGGCAGATCCGCGCTCCGCCCTCCTCGCGTCCCGACGCGTCTTCGCCGTCGCCTTCATCTTCAGCGGCTTCATCAGCCTGCTGACGCTTACCTCGCCTCTGTACATGATGCAGATCTACAATCGCGTCCTGCCCCATCGTAGCGAGGCAACGTTATTGGGCCTAACCCTGCTCGCACTCGCCCTGCTCGGGGTCATGGCCCTACTCGACGTCGTTCGCGCACAGATCCTAGTCCGGGCCGGCAACCGGCTCGATGCCGAGCTCAGCGGCCGCATTGCCGAGGCCATGTTTGCCGCCGCCAGAACACGTGCGCGCGGCGGCCCCGAGCACGGCTTCCGCGATCTCGATGTGCTGCGCGGATTCGTCGGCGGCACTGCGCTGGCGCCGTTCTTCGATGCTCCTTTTGCGCCGTTGTTCGTCCTCCTCCTGTTCTTGTTCCATCCACTCCTCGGGACGGTCGCGCTTGCCGGTGCCGTCGTCCTACTGATGCTCGCCGCGGCCAACGATCTGCTCACCCGCCCGAACTTGGATGCGGCCAAGGGCCACGGCGCCGCCGCTCTCGCCTTCCTCGGTCAAGGCCTGCGCAACTCCGAGACGGTCGAGGCGATGGGTATGTTTCCCGACGTACGCCGGCGCTGGGCGAAGTGGCGCAACACCATGCTCCACCGACAGACGATCGCGAGCGACCGGGCCGGCGCCATCATGGCGCTGAGCAAGATGATCCGGCTCTGGCTGCAGACCGCCATGCTCGGCGCTGGCGCCTATCTGGCGGTGCACGACTTGATCTCACCGGGCATGATCATTGCCTCGTCGGTACTGATGGGCCGTGCGCTCGCCCCGGTCGAACAGGCCATCCAGACTTGGAAGCAGGCGTTGGAGGCACACGGCGCCTACCGGCGTTTGAACACGCTGCTTCGGCGCTTCCCGGCCACGGCGGCCACGGCGGCCGCGTGGTACCGCCCGGCGGGCGAGTTGATCGTCGAGGACTTGATCGTCGCCCCGCACGAGGGCGAGGCGCCGATCCTGCAAGGCGTCAGCTTCACGCTGCCGCCGGGCAAGGTGCTAGGCATCGTCGGGCCGAGTGGCGCCGGCAAGTCCAGCCTCGCCCGAACGCTCGTCGGCGCTTGGCGGCCGCGGGCCGGTACGGTGCGGCTCGGTGGGACCGATATCCACGCTCTGGCGCCCGACGCGCGCGGCGCGTGGATTGGCTATCTGCCACAGGAAGTCGAGCTGTTCGAGGGTACGGTCGCGGACAACATTGCCAGGTTGGCGGAGCCCGAGCGCGCGGCGGTGCTTGGCGCCGTCGAGCGGGCCGGCGCACACAGGATGATCACAGCACTGCCCGAAGGCTATGACACACAGGTCGGTCCCATGGACCACGTCCTCTCCGGTGGCCAGCGACAGCAGATCGGGCTGGCGCGGACCCTGTACGGCCAGCCGGCTCTCGTCGTTCTCGATGAGCCCAACGCGCATCTCGATGCCGAGGGTGAGATGGCGCTGGCTGAGGTCGTCACCGGGCTGCGCGCCGCGGGGGTGACCGTGGTCCTGATCTCGCACTCGGCCGGAATCATTCGCCAGACCGACTACCTGCTGGTGCTCATGGAGCGGGCGGTGCGGGCGTTCGGGCCGACCGAGCGGCTGGCCTTGACCCCTGCCAGTCATGGCAGCGGTCCTCCCGCGAGAGCTTCCGATGATGCCACAACCGCGATGCCGCGGGCGGGAGCTTGAGATGATGCAGCCGCAGCTAGCGCTTCGCCCCGCGGCCGCCATCAGTCCCCCGACCGAGTACCGCCGGATGGCGGCGATTGGTTGGGTAGCCATCGCCCTTACCTTCGGTGGTGCCCTCGCTTGGTCGACCCTCGCGCCAGTGAGCGCAGCGCTGATGGCACCGGGCACCGTCGTCGTTGATGGCCAGCGCACGGTGGTGGAGCACCTGAAGGGCGGCTACGTCAGTGAGTTGCACGTCCGTGAGGGCGAGCGCGTCGCGGCTAATCAACTGCTGATGACCCTGAGCGATGCGGATACCGCGGCGGAACTCGCGACCCTGCGCGAGCGACGGCGCACCAATGGTGCCCGTGTGGCTCGGTTGCTCGCCGAACGTGACGGCCTCGAAACGATCGCTTTCCCCGAAGGGCTGCGGATGGACAGGGGAGCGCGTGAGGCGATCGATGCCGAAATGGGGCTGTTCGAGGCACGGCGAGCCAAGCTGTACGGCGAGGTCGACCTGCTTCGCAGCCGGCACGACCAGGCACGGGCCGAGATCGGACGCTTCCGCGAGCGGCAAGAGGCGGGCGGTCGGCAACTCCGGCTGGTTGAGGAGGAGCTCACCGGGGTGCGCCAGCTCTACAAGCAAGGTTACGCCACAGCCAGCCGGGTGCGCGAACTCGAGCAGCAGCGGGAGGCGCTCCGCGCGAAGCACAGCGAGCTCACCATGGGGGTTGAGCAGACCCAGGGCGCGATCGCGGCGGCGATGCTCGAGCTGCTGCAGCTCGAGCGGAGATTCAATGAGGAGGTGCAGGCCGAGCTCGACGCGGTGCGGCGGGAGAGCCGCGAGCTGGAGGAGCAGCTGCGTGCCGTCGCCGAGGACCACGAGCGGCTTGTCATCCGCGCTCCCGTGGCCGGGGTTGTAGTCGACCTAGCCGTGTCCGGCCCGGGTGCCGTAATCAAGCCGGCCGAGCGGGTGCTCGATATCGTCCCGGAGGAGGATCGGCTAGTGGTGGAAGCGCGGGTGCCGCCGGCCGAGGTCAATGGCCTGCGTACTGGTCTTCGGGCAGAGGTGCGGGTGCAGAAGCCGGACGGCAGCGATGTCGTCTCGATGGTCGGGGAGGTCAGCATGGTGTCAGGGGACCGTCTGGTCGACCCGCAGACCGGTGCGCCGTACTTTCTGGTCCGAGTCATGCTGGAGGAGAGCGGGGGTGTGGAGTCGACCGATGTCGCGCTGATGCCAGGGCTCCCGGTGGAGATCTTGGTCCTCAAAGGGGAGCGCACCGCCCTCAGCTATCTGACCGGACCGCTCAGCGATCTGTTGATCCGGGCCTTCCGTGAGTAGTAGTCTTGACCTGACAGAGTGGACGGGCAGGTAAAGCGGATCACGCCGCCCTCGCTATCTGTATGGGGCCTCGGCCGGAATCAGGAAGCCTGAAGCGGAAAGGGCGAGGCGTCGTGCGGCGGCATCGGAGGAGCAGCGACATCGAGGACGCTAACCGTAC
>DATHTJ010000126.1:0-3188 GCA_035463315.1 Pseudonocardiaceae bacterium | reverse complement strand
CGAGCACCACGATCAAAACCCAAATACAGATCCAGCTGGGCGGCCTCAGCGTCAAACTCGGTCCGGATCACCCGCCACGGCCCGCTGAGCCCCAACGCCGCGGTGAACAACCCCAGCTCATCCATACCCTGACAACCCCCTGCTACGCGACCATCACGGACAGTCACGCAGCCAACGAAACGTCACCCCCTTCGTCAACACGCCACGCCGGGACCACACTCACTTGATCACCAAACCCACTTGAAACAGCGAGGAACCACTTTCGTCTTCGTCGATTCCACACAAGAAACAAGGCTACACAAGTGTCGAGCGCGGCGAGCAGCAAGCATGCGTAATTTCCGTTAATAAGAATTGCGAATGAAAAGGCTGGGATGCCCACGGCTGCCAGTCAAGGCAAGGATCTGGCGCCGGAGACGTCGTGTCGTGCGGGTGATGTGCGCCGGACGAACCTGTTCAGCTCATAGCTGAATTCGTCGCGCTGGTGACTCCCGGTTCTTGTCGGTATCGGGTTGTAGCGTGCTGTTTGTGAGCGTTCGGCAGCTGATTCCGGAGGACCTGGCGGGTATTGCGCCGGGCCCGGAGTTGGCGCGGGTGCTGGCGGGTCTGGAGCTGTCCCGGTTGTCGGGTTTTGATTGTGTGGAGGTCCTCAAGGCCCAGTATCGGCAAGCCAATCACGAACGGGCCCGGGTGATGGCCGTGATGGCCGAAGTCGGGGTGTGTGGCCTGGTGCCCGAGGGCGATCTGACGCGGCGGGTGCTGCCGGATGAGTTCTCCGCTGACGAGGTCCGCGCTGCCCTGGTGTTGACCCGCCGGGCCGCGCATGGCCAGTGCTGGCTGGCCCATGACCTGGTGACCCGTTTGCCACAGGTGCACGCCGCGATGGACGCCGGTGTACTGGACGAGCCGCGGGCCCGGGTGTTCTCGGAATGGACCATCGAGCTGTCGCCCGAACAGGCCCGGGCGGTGTGCGCCGCGCTGCTGCCCCGTGCGCCGAAGCTAACCACCGGGCAGCTAATCGAGCAAATCAAAAAAATGGCCATCGCCATCGACCCCGACTGGGCACAGCGACGCTACGAACAAGCTCTCGCCGACCGCAAAGTGGTCGGATACCGCAACCCAGACGGATCAGCAAATTTATCCGGGTGTAACCTACCAGTGGATCGGGTGGCCGCGGCCAGCGGACACATCGACGCTCTCGCCAAAGCCGCCAAACGCGCCGGTGACTCCCGCCCCATCGACCACATTCGCGCGGACCTGTTCCTCGGAATGACCGATGGAACCTACACCGGCCTCGACGACACCGCCATCATCAACCTCCTCACCGCCACACCTTCCCCCGAAGCCGACCAACCCCACAACGACAGTGACAAGGATCGCGACGACAACGGACCCGATACCGAGGGACCCGACGGCAGTCGGCCCGACGGCGGCGAGCAAGCCGCTGAAGGTGGCGGCGAGGAACCCACCACCCACCAGTCGGCCGAGGTTCGACCCGCGGACGCGGAGCCTGCGGACGCTGAGCCCGACGCTGAGGCTGCCGGCGGCAGTGAGGTCAGTGGCGAGGAGGTCGGCGAATGCCGGGCCCCGGCGTCGGATACCTCGCCCGCCCGGGTGACCCGCGCCATGGTAGGAGCGGGGGTGGAGTTGCGGGTGCGGTTGTCCACCCTGCTGGGCCTCGACCAGTACCCGGCCGAGCTGGCCGGGTGGGGCCCGCTGCACGCCGGACTGGCCCGCGATCTGGCTATCAGTCTCGGCGGCGCCCAATGGCGCTTCGCGATCACCGACGACCACGGGCAGCTGACCCACTGCGGGCTCACTCCTGCCCGGCCCTTCGGCACCCTGACCCGCTCCACGGCCTGCCGGGCCCTCGTGGAACTACAAGTACCCGCCACCGTGCTGCGCGCGCTGGCCGCCGACTCCACCGCACCCGCCAACTGGGCCGACGTGATCACCGACCTAGCCCGCCAACTCAACCACAACAGCCCCAGCCACGACCAGTACCGTGGCGACGCCACCCGACGCGCCCCCGGCGCCATGCTGCGCCGCTACCTCGAAATCCGCGACCGATACTGCACCATGATCGGCTGCCGTGCCCCCGCCCACACCGCCGACAAGGACCACACCCACGACCACACCAAAGGCGGACCAACTATCGGGTCCAACCTCGGCGACGCCTGCCGACATGACCACCGACTCAAAGGTGAAGGCGGCTGGGCGCTACAGCAATCCCAACCTGGCGTATTCCGGTGGACCAGCAGACTGGGCCACTCCTACGAACGCCGGCCACCAGCGATAATCGAACCGCTACCCGACCCCATCCCCCGGGACCGGTCGCCATTCCCGCTCACGATCCCTCTCGACGACGACTGGGAAGACACCCAAATCTGGGACGACCCCGAATCTGAACCCGAGCCAGACCCGCCGCCCGAACCTGATCCTCGTACGGACATACCGCCCTTCTAAGCGCCGCCCTGAGCGCGGGGAGTAACGTCGATCAGTGGGCTGGCGGTCACACGCATGCGGCACCCTCTACCACCCAGCGAGCCGGCCGTGTCCGCGCTTACGGCGCTGCCGCCATTGCAGGCAGGCCCGGCAGGACCCGCGCTCCGGGGTGGTGAGACCGGCGGCCAGCACCAGCTCACCGCAGACGGCGCGGTAATGCCTGGTGCGCCGAGCCGCGACGGCCGCGTCGTCGGTCACCAGATGTGCCCTGACCGTGCGGGCGGTGGGCCGAATGCACCGCAATACGAACCGCGCCGTCGCCGCCAGGCCGTCTGTTGATCTCCGCCTGTTGCGGCCGTGCGTGCGAGACGGTGGGCGATGACCGACACGCGACTCTCCGGTAGCCGGCTCGCTAGCCGCTGGCTGTGTCGGACTGCTCGCTCTCAACGATCTCAACCCCGATCCCGGAGTTCGGACCGCCAGGAATGCCCAGGAAGCTCTCGATGCCCTTGTTCAACCGTACGTCCTCCAACAGCTCTGCCGGGTCGATAACTTGGCCGATCAGCTCCTGTGAACGCTGGCGCGGAACTTCGACCTGCCGCATTCGTACGACCCGTACTTCATGGCCGTCCTCAATCGCTCGCCGACATACAGCCCGCAAGTAGTAGCACACAAACTGGCCTTCACTCAGCGTCGCAGGCGCGGTATACGGGACTTTCGCCAAAGTAAACCCGCCCGTCGGCTTG
>DATHTJ010000125.1:0-11648 GCA_035463315.1 Pseudonocardiaceae bacterium | reverse complement strand
CGCTCGAGCAGTGCGGTGGGAACGTCGAGGGACATGGCTTCCTCCGGTGTGGTGGTGTGCGGTATGCGGTCACTGCGGGAAAGACGGGAGCTGGCCCGATCGAGCAAGCGCGTCGGGGATACCGGCGGCACACCCGCCCTGCTGTAACAGTTATCATTGTCATCCAAGTTGAGCTGCGTGGCGATCGCCGAAACGAAGGACACAGACCGGCGACCAGTCACTCCGTGAGCAGCGCCCCTCTGGTGGCATCAGGGCGGTGGGTTAGCGCGGGTAGATCAGCACGACTCAGATCATCGAGGCACAGTCATCAGCGAGACGATGCGCTCGAGGTCGTCGACGGATCCGAACTCCACCACGATCCGGCCCTTGCGGCGGCCCAGTTCCACCTTGACCCGGGTGTCGAAGGTGTCGGAGAGGTTCTCCGCGAGCTCTTGCAGCCCGGGTGCCCGCATCGGACGAGGGGCCGCCGCTTTCGGGGCGGGCGGGCCGGGATCACGCAGGCTCAGCGTGACTGCTTCCTCGGTGGCCCGCACTGACAACCCCTCGGCAACAATGCGTGCCGCCAAACTCTCCTGGGCAGACGGCTCATCCAGACTGAGCAGCGCCCGGGCGTGCCCGGCGGAGAGCACGCCGGCTGCGACTCGCCGCTGCACCGCGACCGGCAGCTTGAGCAGCCTGATGGTGTTGGTGATGACCGGTCGGCTGCGCCCGATCCGCGACGCCAGCTGCTCGTGCGTCACGCCGAAGTCCTCCAGCAGCTGCTGGTAGGCGGCCGCCTCCTCGAGCGGGTTGAGCTGGGCTCGGTGGATGTTCTCCAGTAACGCGTCGCGGAGCATGGCGTCATCGGCGGTGTCTCGCACGATCGCCGGGATGGTGTCCAGCCCGGCCTGCTGCGCCGCCCGCCACCGCCGCTCACCCATGACCAGCTCATAGGAGACGACGTGCAGTTGTCCGATCGCCGGCTCCGCCGGCAGTGGGCGGACCACGATGGGCTGCATCAGCCCGAACTCGCGGATCGAATGCTCAAGCTCGGCTAGGGACTCCTCATCGAAGGACTGCCGGGGCTGCCGGGGATTGGGCACGATGGACCCAATGGGCACTTCCTGGTAGACCGCCCCCGCAACACGGCCACTCGGGGCGTCCCCGTGACCGTCGTGGCGCTCACGTGGCGCCAATTCACTCACCGCGGGGCCGACCGGTCCGGTCGGGATCAGCGCGGCCAGCCCGCGACCAAGCCCGCCCTTGCGCTGTGCTCCAGGCATCGGGGCTCCAGGCAACGGGGCTCCAGGCATCGGGGCTCCGGGCATCGGGGCTCCAGGCGTGGGGGATCCAGCGGTGTGGGGAATCGTGCTGCCAGCGGGCATCAGTGACCCACCTCGCGGGCACCTGGGTAGCCGTCACCCAGGGAGTCATGTTGCAGCACGATCTCCCGGGCAGCGTCCAAGTAGCTCAGTGCCCCGCGGGAGCCGGGGTCGTAGACCAGCACTGTCTGCCCGAAGCCGGGCGCTTCGGAGATCTTCACGCTGCGCGGGATCACCGTGCGCAGCACCTGGTCACCGAAGTGGTTGCGGACCTCGGCGGTGACCTGGTCCGCCAGCTTGGTGCGCCCGTCGTACATCGTCAGCAGGATCGTGGAGACCGTCAGTACAGGGTTGAGGTGCGCTTGCACCAGCTCGATGTTGCGCAGCAGCTGCCCGAGCCCCTCCAACGCGTAGTACTCGCACTGGATGGGGATCAGCACCTCGGGTGCCGCGACGAGCGCGTTCACCGTGAGCAGTCCCAGCGAGGGGGGGCAGTCAATGAAGACGTAGTCGACGTCCAGCTCGTCGAGTGCGCACCCGTGCAGAGCCCTGGCGAGGCGTGACTCCCGGGCCACCATGCTCACCAGCTCGATCTCGGAACCGGCGAGGTCGATAGTGGCGGGGACACAGAGCAGGTTCGGTGACTGCGGGCTCACCGCAACGGCGTCCGCAATCCCGATCTCCCCGATCAGCACCTCGTACACCGAGCGGGTGCCGGAGCGGTGCTCGATCCCTAGGGCGGTCGAGGCGTTTCCCTGCGGGTCCAGGTCGATCACGAGCGTGCGCAGCCCGTGCAGAGCCAGAGCAGCGGCGAGGTTGACCGTGCTCGTGGTCTTGCCGACACCACCCTTCTGGTTCGCCACCGCAAGTACCCGGCGCCGGATCGGACGGGGCAGCTGGTCGGTGGGGTGCTGTACCCGGGTGGCGCGCTCCGCCTCCTCGCAGATCGGAGTCCACCCGACTTCCGCGGGCTGTGGCACCGAGGGGGGCCCCAACACAGGGGACACCGAGGGGTAGGACACCGTCGCAGGGGCGACGGCATGCAGTCGTCTGGTTTCACGTGAAACGTTGAGCACGGCACCGTCCTTTGCTGGACCGTCCTGCCTGAGGGGACTCACGCTCACCGAACCTTCCTCCTCCGTGTCCCCGCGGTACGAGTGACACGCTGGATCCGCCGGGGCACCACGATGACCGTTGTCGGCGACCGCACGATCGTGCCACCACACTGCACAATCTCCACCGGCCCCCCTCCGGCGGCCCGCACTGCGAGGGCATCCCGTGCCGCCTCCTCCTCCGCGGTAGCACCCTTGACCGCGAGCAACCGCCCGCCTGGTGCAACCAACGGGAGGCACCAGCCTGCCAACCGTCCCAACGGCGCGACCGCCCGGGCTGTCACGACGTCTTTGCCACCAAGCTCGCCTCGCACCCGCGGGTCTTCGGCGCGACCGCGATACACCGAGACCGCCAGACCGAGTTCGGCGACTACCTCCTGTAGCCACGCCACACGCCGGGCCATCGGGTCCAGCAGGACGATCACGAGATCCGGTCGAGCGAGCGCGAGCGGTATCCCTGGCAGGCCCGCACCGGAGCCTACGTCCAGCACCCGACAGCCGTCGGGCACAAGCTCACCCAGCACGGCGGAGTTGAGCATGTGACGTTCCCACAGCCGGTCCGCTTCCCGCGGGCCGATGAGTCCTCTCTCCACCCCGGGCCCGGCGAGCAACTCGACATACCGCTCCGCCAGCGCGTACTGGGTACCGAACACCGCCTGTGCGGCCACCGGGACGTCCCCCGGGTGGCGTTTCACGTGGAACATTGACCGCTCGGGGCCGTACCTGGCAGATCAGGTGACGCGGAACACCACGACACGGCGTTGCGGCTCCTCGCCCTCACTCTCGCTGCGCACACCGTCCACCGCCGCCACCGCATCGTGCACGATCTTGCGCTCAAAGGGGGTCATCGGCTGCAGCCGAGCCGGCTCACCACCATCGCGTACCCGCTCCGCTGCCGCTCGGCCCAGCTTGCTGAGATCATGGCGCCGCGTGGACCGCCACTGCGCGATGTCGAGCATCAGCCGGCTGCGGGCGCCGGTCTGTTGCTGCACCGCGAGTCGGGTCAGCTCCTGGAGTGCCTCGAGCACCGCGCCGCGAGACCCCACCAACTTTTCCAGGTCCTCCCCGCCATCGATGCTCACCATGGCGCGACCGGCCTCGACGTCGAGATCGATATCCCCGTCGTAGTCCACGAGATCGAGCAGCCGTTCGAGGTAGTCCCCCGCGACGTCGCCCTCCTGAACGAGCAACTCCTCGCTCACCGGCCCGTGACGCACCGATCGCGCGGCCCCGGCCGGAACACCGACGTCCACCACACCGTCAGTGTCAGCAGCCTCCGCAGGGTGGTCAGCAGCATCGGGCGAGACCTCCGCTGCCGTCACCGCAGCCTCGGTCGCCAGCGTCTCGGCCACACTTGTCTCCTCTCCGGGGGTCGCGCACTCAGCGGCGCTTCCGGTTGGTCTTCTTCCGCGCTCGACGCTGTTGCTGGATCATGCCAGGCATTGCGGAACTGTCTGTGCGCTCGGTGTCTTGGCCGTTGGCGGACCCTTGCGACTCGGCACGGCTCGACCCCGTCGATCCCGCTCCGTTCGAGGCAGCTCCGGGGCTCGGTTCAGCCCCAGTACTCGGTTGACCAGCGTCGACCTCGGACTCGGAGCCCGAGCCGGTACCGCCGTCGGCCCGATCAGCAGGGGGGCCACCACTCGTCTCCTTCTTCGGGCGGACCGGCTTCTGGCCTGGTCTCGGGGCCAGCGCCTGGCGCTGCACGATCGCTGTCTCCTTCTGCTCCGCCTCCTCGGCATCGATCCGGTTGTAGACCAACCGCTGCTGAGCAAGCGTCCACAGGTTGTTGGACAGCCAGTAGATCAGGATCGCCACCGGGAAGAACGGACCGCCGGCCACCACGCCGAGCGGGAACAGGTAGAGCATGAGCTTGTTCATGAGCTCCGCCTGCGGGTTGGCGGCCTGCGCTGCTGCGCTCTGCCGCTCCACCGAATGCTTGGCGGTGAGGTGGGTGAGGATGCCGGCGACGATGGTCAGCGGGACAGCCAGCGCAGCGATCTCCCACCGGGTGACGTCCCCGTACCGCGCCAGCAAATTCGCGGGCTCGGTGATGTAGGACGACAACGGCACCCCGAACAGGTTCGCGTCCAGGAAAGACTGCACATCCACCGCGCTGAACACGTAGTTGCCGGTCGCGCGGTTTTCCTCGGGGGTCAGGAAGTTCCGGTTGAACGACCGCAGCACCTGGAACAGACCGATGAACACCGGGATCTGCACCAGCACCGGCAGGCAGCCACCGAGCGGGTTCACGCCGTGCTGCGACTGCAGCTTCTGCATCTCGGCCGCCATCTTCTGGCGGTCATCACCGTACTTCTTCTTCAGCTTCTGGATCTCCGGTGCGAACTCCTGCATCTTGCGCATCGCGCGGACCTGGCTGACGAACGGCTTGAACAGCACGGCGCGCAGGGTGAACACCAGGAACACCACAGCCAGCGCCCAGCCAAAGCCGTTGCCGGGACCCAGTACGTAGCCGAACGCCTTGTGCCAGAACCACAAGATGGCTGACACCGGGTAGTAGATGAAGTTCAGCACGACGACTCACTCTCGGCGGTGGAGCGGGGTGATCTCGGTGCAGGCACCGGGTCCATGCCCCCAGGGTGCCAGGGTGCGCAGCGCAGTAGCCGTCGCACTGTCAACCACGATCCGCGCAGCGCCCCGTGAACGGTCAGCGCCTCAACCGCGTACGCGCTGCAGGTGGGGTAGAACCGGCAGGTGGGCGGCAGGACCGGCGAGATCCACCGGCGGTAGAACCGCAGCATGAGCACGAGCACCCGAGCTACCAGGCGAACCCGGTGACTCGGGTCAGTTCCGTGAGTCAGGGGAGTCATCGCCGGCCGCCGGGGCCGGCCCCACTGGAGGAAACGGCTCCAGCGGGGGAGCCGGTCAGTCGCCGCAGCGCCCCGCTGAGGTCATCACCCAGCGCCCGGCTGCTCGCGCCAGCCGACGCCGGCAGCGCGCGCACCACCACCAGCGCTCCGCCGGGCAGTGCTGCCAACCACCACCGCATCAGATGGCGCAGCCGACGCTGTACCCGGTGCCGGACCACGGCGCCCCCCACCGTGCGACCGACCACAAAACCCACCCGCGGCGGCGCCTCGGCATCACCGGACCGGGCCAGGTGCACGACGACAGAGCCACACGCCGCCCGGCGGCCCCGCTTCACTGCCGTCGCGAAGTCGTCGCGACGGGTCAGTCGGGTGGCAGCGGGCAGCAACGGAGCACAGATCCGCGAGTGGGAGAGTCAGGCCGACAGCTCACTGCGACCCTTGCGACGCCGCGCAGCGACGATGGCGCGCCCGGCACGGGTGCGCATGCGCAAGCGGAACCCGTGAGTCCTCGCGCGGCGACGGTTGTTCGGCTGGAACGTGCGCTTGCCCTTGGTCACGGCTGTCGTTCTCCCCGGTGCTCGTGGCTCGGTATCTCATTGCTGGGTCGCAGCTGTCGGGACTGCGGGCGGTCGATCATCCCCTGCCGGCACCGACGGTACTCCTCGGAGCGGGTCCCACCCGGCGTGCAACATCGAGCCGGGTCGCGGGCAAGGACACACAAGAATACCCGCCGGTGGGCGAGAGACTGGCCCGAGCCTAGGCGGCTGATGCCGGCACCGTCAAAACGAGCGTCTCGCGTCACCGCACGGGCGACACGCCGTTACATCGATGATGCTTGCTCTCGCGGGGTTCTTGTGGCAGGGACTGACGCTTGTGAGCGTGCCGGCTCTTGCGGTGCCGGAAGACACGCAGAGACCGGCCCACTGGTTGGCACGTGGGGGATCCGGGGAGTGCGCCGATCGTTTCTGCTAACAGTCATGCACAGCTGTGGACAACCTTGTGGACACCCAGCGCACCTGGAGTCACCACCCGCAAGTCCACCACCGGCCGAAGGGGGAGTCAGCGCGGTGTCAGAGCGGCAAACCGACCTCGGCCAGGTGTGGAACGAGGTCGTCCGAGAACTCTCCGCCGGGACGCTGTCGCCGCAGCAACGCGCCTGGATGCGCGTCACCCGCCCGATCGGCCTCCTGGACGGCACGGCGTTGCTGGCCGCACCCAGCGACTTCGCTAAGGACGCCATCGAGCGCGCGCTCCGCCAGCCGATCAGCGAAGCCCTGTCCCGGCACCTGGGTCGTCAGGTCTCCCTCGCGGTGAAGGTCGACCACCCGCTGCCGGTGCCAGCGGACCTGCCGCTGGCGGCCCGGGCAGTCAACGGGGTCGACCAGTTGCACGTCACTGATCACCGCAGGGCAATGCCCGGTAACTCCGACCCAGGCAGCGCATCCCTGAACGGGCACTACGCGGGGGAGGCAACCCTCGCCGGTGAGCAGAGCGAAGAGGAAGCCGCATTGGCCACCGTGCACGAGATCTGGCCCGCCTCCGTCGGGTCGGCCGGCTCGCCACCGGCCCGACGGCCGAGTTCCCAGACCAAGCTCAACGAGAAGTACACCTTCGACACCTTCGTCATCGGCGCGTCCAACCGGTTCGCGCACGCGGCCGCGGTGGCAGTGTCCGAGGCACCGGCGCGGGCCTACAACCCGCTGTTCGTCTGGGGCGAGTCGGGGCTGGGCAAGACGCACCTGCTGCACGCCGTCGGGCATTACGCGCAGCGGCTGTTCCCTGGCATGCGGGTGCGGTACGTCTCCACCGAGGAGTTCACCAACGACTTCATCAACTCCCTGCGCGACGACCGCAAGGTGGCCTTCCAGCGCCGCTACCGCGACGTCGATGTGCTGCTGGTAGACGACATCCAGTTCCTGGAGGGCAAGGAAGGCACCCAGGAGGAGTTCTTCCACACCTTCAATACCTTGCACAACGCAAACAAGCAGATCGTGATCTCCTCTGACCGCCCGCCCAAGGGGCTGGGCACCCTGGAGGACCGGTTGCGCACCCGCTTCGAGTGGGGCCTGATCACCGACATCCAGCCACCCGAGCTGGAGACCCGGATCGCCATCCTGCGCAAGAAGGCCGTCGGCGACCGGCTGGCCGCGCCGGATGAGGTGCTGGAGTTCATCGCCGCCCGCATCGAGCGCAACATCCGCGAGCTGGAGGGCGCTCTCATCCGGGTCACCGCGTTCGCGTCACTGAACCGGCAGCCGGTCGACAACCAACTCGCTGAGATCGTGCTGCGGGACCTCATCCCGGACGACCAAGCGCACGAGATCGGCGCACCCAACATCATGGCGGTGGTCGCCGAGTTCTTCGGGGTGACCATCGAGGACCTGTGCGGGCCCGGCAAGACCAAACACCTCGCCCAGGCCCGGCAGATCGCCATGTACCTGTGCCGGGAACTGACCGATCTGTCGCTGCCACGGATCGGGCAGACCTTCGGTGGCCGTGACCACACCACGGTGATGCACGCAGACCGGAAGATCCGCAAGGAGATGGCTGAACGCCGCCGCACCTACGACCAGGTCCAGGAGCTCACCTCCCGGATCAAGCAGCGCGCCCGCTCCTGAGCGGCCATGGCCGCACGGCGGACCCTTGGCCGTCCCTTCGCTGCAAACCGGTCAGAGAAGGTCGAGCTGGACTGCGGGGTCCACGCGGCGCAGTCTGCCGGGGTCAGCGGTCAGGGCGGGCCAGCCGCGGGTCCGAGCGATGTGCACGACATGCCCGGCGCAGGCGTCGAAGACATCCGCGGTGAGGAGCAACTGGTCGACCTGGTTGGCCGCAGTGGCGTCGAGTTCACCGAGCACCACGGACGGGTGGCCCAGGACCTCGGCGAGTCCCGGCACCGCGTCGGGTCGCACCGCGCGTACCTCGGCGAGTGCGAGTGTAGGCAGGTACAGCGGCAAGGACAGCGCCCATGCGGTGTCGAACCACGCTATGGCAGACATACGACCGCGCACGAGTGCGGCCAGCGCGGAGGCGTCGACGACTTTGCCGCCGATCACGCCGTGGTGTCGGGCGCGACCGGGTGGCGCCGCCGGATCTCGTCGTCACCGGGCCACTCGGCACCGAATCCGGCGTAGGCGCGGCGGTAGTCCTCCAGACTCGGAGCGCCGTGACGGGCCACCATCCGCGCCATGATCGCCCGAGCACGCTCGTCGTCACTGGCGCCGGGTGGCGCCAGCGGCGGCAGGCCCGCGACGTCAACCTGATGCTGTGTCACAGCGCGCCACGGTAGCCGACGGCGAGAACAGCACCTAAAGCCCCCGCCCGGAAAACCTGGTTGTCACTTACCACAGCGCCCCCTGCCGCCGATCCACCCACACCTGGGGACAACTCTGTGGATAGGTGGGCACTGCTGTGTATCCCCTCGGATCACCTCGCGGCAGTCCACCGCTGGCCGGCACGGTCCACGGCCACGCGCTGGTGCTGTCCACACCGCACCGCGCCGCCCGAGCTGTGCCGATGTCCTGCGTCCACACTGCCCACAGGACTTACTACTGCTACTGGTGTTCTCTTTCTCCAGAAAGACCCTCACTACCAGCGCGGTGGATGAAACAACACCCGCCGACCCAGCCCGCACGGTGCTGTCGCGCAGCACCTACGGTGGGGGTCCGCACCACTAGGAGGACTCGTCGTGCAGCTCGGACTCGTCGGACTCGGCAAGATGGGCGCCAACATGCGCGACCGGCTGCGAGCCGCCGGCATCGAGGTCGTCGGCTACGCCCTCAACCCCAGAAGCCGCGACGTCGACTCACTGGCCGAGCTGATCGACCGGCTCCCCGCACCCCGGGCAGTGTGGATCATGGTGCCGGTCGGCGACCCGACCCGGGACACCGTGGCGCAGCTCGCCGGGTTGCTCACCGAGGGCGACCTGGTCGTTGAAGGCGGTAACTCGCGCTACACCGAGGACCAGGTCAACGCCGAGCTGCTCGCCCGCACCGGCGTCGGGTACCTGGACTGTGGGGTCTCCGGTGGGGTGTGGGGCCGGGACAACGGTTACGGGCTGATGGTCGGCGGCGCCGCGGAGCACGTCGAGCGGCTGATGCCGGTGTTCGACGCGCTGCGTCCCGAGGGCCCCCGGGAGGAGAGCTTCGTGCACGCCGGCGGCGTCGGCGCCGGGCATTTCGCCAAGATGGTGCACAACGGCATCGAATACGGCCTGATGCAGGCCTACGCCGAGGGCTACGAGCTGCTCGACGCCGCGGACCTGGTCACCGACGTGCCGGCGGTGCTCAAGGCTTGGCGGCGCGGCACGGTGGTCCGCTCCTGGCTCCTTGACCTGCTGGTGGCAGCCCTGGACGGTGACCCGCAGCTGGCCGAGCTTCAGGGTTGGGTGCAGGACTCCGGTGAGGGGCGCTGGACGGTCGAGGAAGCGATCAACCACGCGGTGCCCGTACCGGTGATCTCCGCGGCGCTGTTCGCCCGGTTCGCCTCTCGCCAGCCCGACTCCCCGGCGATGCGTGCAGTGGCCGCGTTGCGCCAGCAGTTCGGCGGGCACGCGGTGCAGGCGGTCAGGCTCGATCCGGCCCTGGAAAATCCCCAGTAGTTCCGGTGTATGTCAGGCAGCTAGCGGTCACCGACTTCCGCTCCTGGGAGTACGCCGAGCTCGACCTCCAGCCCGGCGTTGCGGTGCTGGTCGGCGCGAACGGGCAGGGCAAGACGAACCTGGTCGAGGCGCTGGGTTACTTGTCGACACTGGGATCGCATCGGGTGGCCACCGACGCGGCACTGGTGCGCCACGGTGCTCAGCGCGCCATCGTGCGCACCACAGTGGTGCACGCCGGCCGGGAGCTGACCGTCGAGCTGGAGATCTCCCCCGGCCGGGCCAACCGAGCCCGGATCAACCGCTCCCCGGTGCCCCGGCCCCGGGAGGTGCTCGGGGTGCTGCGCAGCGTGCTGTTCGCACCTGAGGATCTGGCGCTGGTCCGTGGCGACCCGGGGGAGCGCCGCCGGTTTCTCGACGATCTGCTGGTCTTGCGCGCGCCCCGGCTGGCCGGCGTGCGATCGGACTACGACAAGGTGCTGCGGCAGCGCGTCGCGTTGCTCAAGTCCGCCGGTGCGGCGCGCCGAGGCGGGGGGTCGGGTGATCTGCGCACTCTGGACGTCTGGGACGGTCACCTTGCCCGGCACGGTGCGGAGCTGCTCGGAGCCCGGCTGGATCTCGTCCTCGAGCTGGCCCCGCACGTCGTCGAGGCGTACCGCGCAGTGGCCCCGGACGCTCCCGCCGTCCAGCTCGACTACCGCAGCAGCCTGGGCGACGCGCTGCCCGACGGGGTACGCGAGGGTGGCAAGGCTGACATCGACCTACTGGAGGCGGCGATGCTCACTGAGCTGACCCGGGTACGCCCGACCGAGGTCGAGCGCGGGGTCTGCCTGGTCGGGCCGCACCGCGACGACCTGGAGCTCGGCCTGGGGGGGAGGCCAGCCAAGGGCTATGCCAGCCACGGTGAGTCGTGGTCGTTCGCACTGGCACTGCGGCTGGGCAGCTACCAGCTGCTGCGCTCGAGCGGCACCGAGCCGGTGCTGTTGCTTGATGACGTCTTCGCCGAGCTGGACGCCCATCGCCGGGCCCGGCTGGCCGAGGTCGCGCTGGCCGCCGAGCAGGTGGTAGTCACCGCGGCGGTGCCGGCCGATGTGCCCGAGGAACTCGACGGTGCGCGGTTCGACGTGCACGAGGGGCAGGTGCGCCGTGTCCGATAACACCGTGTCCAGTAACAACTCCCCAGCTGGGGACAAACCTGTGGATAGTGTGGACAAGTCGATATTGGGCCAACCCGCAAGTCCCTCTCAGACACCATCTGACGGGCCCCGGGGTGCCGACATCGCCCGCGCTGCCCTGGAAGCCGCTCGCGCCGCCGGGCCCCGCTCTGGTGGGTCCGCGCGTCGCCGGTCAGGTGGCAAGGGGGCGGTGCCTCGCCGACGTCGCGGCTGGTCCGGCGCGCGGGCTGACGACCGGGACCCGCAGACGCTGGGCCGGCTGGCGGCCCGGCTGGTGGCCGATCGCGGCTGGGTGGACAAGGTCTCGTCAGGTGTGGTGTTCGCCAAGTGGGCGCAGCTGGTGGGCTCGGAGGTCGCCGAGCATGCCCAGCCGGTGTCGCTGCGGGACGGGGAGCTCACGGTGCAGGCCAGCTCCACGGCGTGGGCCACCCAGCTACGGCTGCTGCAACGCCATCTGGTCGCGCGGATCACCGTCGGCGTCGGGCCGGGCGTGGTGATCCGGCTGCGGGTGCAGGCTCCGGCTGGACCGAGCTGGCACCGCGGCCCCCGGCACGTCCGTGGCCGTGGTCCCCGAGACACCTACGGTTAACCCCCCGTGCCTGGGTGTCCGGCGCTGCTGCCCGGTGTCGGGCTTG
>DATHTJ010000124.1:0-13812 GCA_035463315.1 Pseudonocardiaceae bacterium | reverse complement strand
CACCTTGCGACCGCGCTCTTTGGTCATGGCTCCCTTCGGTCGCCTCGTGAGTGGCGTTCAGTGCTATAGCTGCTATAGCACTGAACGCCACTCACGACCGTCACTACGTGCGCACGTAGAGACGCAGCGTCACGTAACCGGTCACCGCGGCGACCACGGTACCCACGAGCAACAGGATCGGCGCGACCGCGAAGATGTCCGCGTAGCCCAACCGCGGCACGATCGCAGCCTCGAACACGCTGGCAAACACCTGATCGACGAATGCCACCTTGCCGATCACCAGGCCCGCAATGGCTAGCAGACCACCGATCACTCCGGCGACCACGGCCTCGAGGACGAAGGGAAGCTGGGTGTACCAGCGGGTGGCACCGGTCAGGCGCATGACGCCGACCTCGGTGCGCCGGGTGAACGCCGACAGCTGGATGGTGTTGGAGATCAGCAGGAGCGCCGCGAGAAGCTGGATCAGCCCGATCCCAAAGGTGGCGTTGCGCAGCCCGTTGAGTGCCCGGAACAGCTGCCGAAGGTATTCGCCTTGGTCGGTAACCCGGTCCACGCCGGGGCGCCCGGTGAACGTCTTGGCGATGGAGGGGAAGCGTTGCGGATCGGACAGCTGCACCCGCAGCGACGCCGGTAGCGCCTCGGGCCTGGCGAGCTGCAGCAGTTCCGGCTGGCCCTCGAAGATCCGCTGGAAGCGCGCGTAGGCGGACTGCCGGTTTTCGAACACCACCGACTGCACACCCGAGGCGGACTCGAGCTGCCCACGCAGGGCGGAGCAGGTGCTCGAGGTGCAGCCAGGGTCGTTCGCGCTGATATCGGCGCTGAGGTACACCACGGTCTCGACGCGCTGGTAGTAGTCCTGCTGCATCTGGTCGATGGTGCGGACGATAAGCAGGCCCCCACCCAGCATGCCCAGTGAGATGGCAGTGGTGAGGATCATCGCCATGGTCATGGTGATGTTGCGGCGCAGGCCGTTAACGACCTCGCTGAACACGAAGCTGGCACGCATCGGAAGTGGACGTTCCTTGTCTCAGTGGCCGACGCCGTACACGCCGCGGCTGTCGTCTCGGACCAGTTGCCCGAGGTGGAGCTCCACGACACGGCGGCGCATCGAGTCGACGATCGAGTGGTCATGGGTGGCCATCAGTACCGTGGTGCCGGTCCGGTTGATCCGTTCCAGCAACAGCATGATGTCCTGGCTGATGTCGGGGTCCAGATTTCCGGTGGGCTCGTCGGCCAGCAGCAGCAGCGGCCGGTTCACGAAGGCCCTGGCGATTGCCACCCGCTGCTGCTCCCCACCGGACAGCTCCTGTGGCATCCGGTCCGCCTTGCCCTCCAGGCCGACGAGGTCGAGCACCTCGGGCACCACCTTGCGGATGGTGTGCCGGGGCTTACCGATCACTTCAAGAGCAAACGCGACGTTCTCGAAGACGGTCTTGTTGGTCAGGAGCCGGAAATCCTGGAACACGCAGCCGACCCGCTGCCGCAGCTGCGGGATACGGCGTTGGGAAAGTTTGCTGAGGTTCCAGTTCGCCACGTAGACGTCGCCCTTGCTGGCTACCTCCTCCCGCAGCAACAGGCGTAGGAAGGTGGACTTGCCAGACCCGGACGGTCCGATGAGAAACACGAACTCGCCCTTGTCCACCTCGACCGAGACGTTGTCGAGCGCGGGTCTGGTGGCAGTCTTGTAGGACTTGCTGACGTGCTCAAGTCGGATCACGAGCGGCGAGTCTACTCATCCAGCCCCGGTAATCTGCGGCAACCGGCGGCGGGTCGGCGCATAGGTCCGAGCAAGCGCTAAGTGGTCCCGGCGGTCTGCTGCTGGCGGCGCCACCGGATACCGGACTCAAGAAAGCCGTCAATGTCCCCGTCGAGCACCGCGGCGGGGTTGCCCACCTCGTGCTCGGTGCGCAGGTCCTTGACCATCTGGTAGGGATGCAGCACGTAGGAGCGCATCTGGTTACCCCAGGAGCTGCCCTCACCCTTGAGCGCGTCCATCTCCGCCTGCCGCTCCTGGCGCTTGCGCTCCAGCAGCCGGGACTGCAGCACCCGCATCGCCGCGGCCCGGTTCTGGATCTGCGATTTCTCGTTCTGGCAGGACACCACGATCCCGCTGGGCAGGTGGGTGAGGCGCACTGCGGAGTCGGTGGTGTTGACGCTCTGCCCGCCGGGCCCAGAAGATCGGAAGACGTCAACGCGGACCTCGTTCTCCGGGATGTCGACGTGATCGGTGGTCTCGGTCACCGGCAACACCTCGACACCGGCGAAGGAGGTCTGCCGGCGACCCTGGTTGTCGAACGGTGAGATCCGGACCAGCCGATGGGTGCCCTGCTCCACCGACAGGGTGCCGTAGGCGAAAGGAGCCTTGACCACGAAGGTGGCCGACTTGATCCCGGCTTCCTCGGCAGGGGACGTGTCGTAGATCTCGGTGGGGTAGCCGTGCCGCTCGGCCCAACGCAGGTACATCCGCATCAGCATCTCGGCGAAGTCGGCGGCGTCCACCCCGCCGGCCTCAGATCGGATCGTCATCAGGGCGTCCCGCTCGTCATACTCGCCGGCCAGCAGCGTCCGGATCTCCAACGACGCGATCTCAGCGCCCAGCCGGGTTCGCTCGGTCTCGGCCTCGCGCCGGGCACCCTCGTCAGCACCTTCCTCGGCCAGCTCGTAGAGGATCTCCACGTCTTCCAGACGCTGCCGCAGCCCCAGCACCCGCCGCAGGTCGCCCTGCTTGTGGGCCAGCTTGCTGTTGACCTGCTGGGCATGCTCGACGTCATCCCACAGGTCGGCGCGGCCGGCCTGCTCCTCCAGCTCGGCCACCTGGGCTCGCAACCGGTCGATGTCCAGCACAGCCTCGATCCCGGCAAGGGTGCCGGCCAGTTCCTTGAGATCGGCGGCGACGTCGGTGTTCACATCAAGCCAGGGTAGTCGCCCCTGACAAGCGGGCCTCAGTCCGTGGGGATGGCGTCGAGCAGCTTGAGCACCGCGCGCCGGTGCGCCACGGTGAAATCCGCCGCAGCCTTGGTGTACGGGTCGGTGGCGGCCTTCGCCTCCGCCCTGGCCTGGTCCAGGTGAACGACATAGTCGGCCCGAGCGCTGCTGACCAGATTGGCACGCTGTTTGGAAGTGAGCTGACCGGCGTGCACGAGGCGCAGGATCAGTGGACTGCGCAGGTGGTCAGATCCTGAGGTGGAGTTCAACCAGGACTTGAACGCGCGCTTGCCGGCGGCGGTGATGACGTACTGCTGGCTGGACCGCGCTCCCCGCTTGCCGAGCCGGAGCAGGCCGGCCTCGGTGAGTACCGGCAGCTCGCGGTAGACCTGGCTGCGGGTGACACTGAAGAACGACCCGAACCGCTCGCCGGCGACCGCGACCAGCTGCCCTCCGGTCCTCGGGCCGTCGTGCAGTAGCCCCAGCAGGGCGGCTGAGGTGGCGTTCAGGTCGCGCATTCCCTCACGGTGCCACGCCCAGGCCGGATCTGTCCACAATGGTCGGCATCGTCCGCTTCCCAGGCTCCTTCAGCGCCACGGTTTCTCCAGGTCGCCGGCGAGAGTGCGGATCCGCTCGATGAGCCGGACCCGCTCGGCGGCGGTCCCAGCCAGCGGGGTCACGTTCAGCGTGGTGACACCCGCCTCACGCAACACCTCCAACCGCTCCCGCAGGTAGCCCGCCGGCCCGATCAGCGAGGTCCGGCTCAGCAGCTCGTCAGGCACCACAGCGGCCGCGTCGTCCTTCTTGCCCGCCAGATAGAGGTCCTGGATGGTCTCTGCCTCCGCCTCGAAGCCGTAGCGGCGAGCCAGGTCGTTGTAGAAGTTGCGGCCCTTCGGGCCCATACCACCGAGGTAGAGCGCCAGCATCGGGCGGAGGGCGGCGCGCAACCCGGCCGCGGTGTCCTCGTCATCGGTGATAGCCAGCGGGGCGGCCACCACGATGTCGAGAGCACCCAGCGACTGGTCCCGCTTCGCGCTCCCCTGCGCCAGCGAGTCGCCCCATACCTCGGCGGCCCGCTCGGGCAGGTAGAAGATCGGCTCCCAGCCCTCGGCGATCTCCGCGGCCATCGCCACGTTCTTGGGGCCGATCGCGGCGATGACAATCGGGATCCGTTCCCGAACCGGGTGGTTGATCAGCTTCAGCGGCCTGCCTACTCGTGCCTTGTCATTGGGGTAGCCGCGGTCCGCGGGCAGTGGGATCTGGTAATGCCGGCCCTGGTACTCCAGCCGCTCCCGGCGCCACACCTTGCGGCAGATCTCCACCAGCTCCCGAGTGCGGCCCAGCGGTGCGGTGTAGGGCACGCCGTGGAAGCCCTCGATCACCTGCGGGCCCGACGCGCCGAGACCCAGGGTGAACCGGCCGCCGGAGACGTAGTCCAGCCCGGCCGCGGTCATCGCGGTCAGCGTCGGGGTGCGGGTGTAGATCTGCAGGATCCCCGAGGCGATCTCCAGCCGCTCGGTGCGCGCAGCGATGAACCCCAGCTGGCTGACCGCGTCGAAGCTGTAAGCCTCGGGGACGAACACGATGTCCAACCCGGCCTTCTCGTAGTCGGCCAGCTCCGCGACGGTCTCGGCGAACCCGCCGCTGTAGTTCAAGGGCATCCCGATGCGCACCGGGTTCCTCCTCATCTGATGGGAGCTACCGCACCTCCCACCGGCAGCCTGCCAGACACGAGGCAGACGGCGGCACCATCCGCGAGTCGCTCAAGCAGGCCGCCCGCGGGTGAGCAGCCGGGGTCGCAGGTCCACGGATGACACAGCGCCAAGTCCGTCGCACTCGATGCGGTGGGCCAGCGAGCGGGCGTGGTTGGCCAGGCCCGCGACGTCCAGTCCGTGCGGGGGCTCGGCGGCGTAGGGATCGATCCGGTCCGCGCCGCGGCGCAGGAGTGTCGCCGCGCCCTTCGGGTTGCCGCGCTGGACGTGGGTGAGGCCGACCGCGAGCTGGGCAAGGCCCTGCCACAGCTCGCGACGCTCCCCCGAAGCCACCTTCCACGTCCCCTCCAGCACCTCGTGCGCGTGGAACGGGTAACCGTCGTCGATCAGCTGCTGGGCTTGCCGCACCGCGTCGTCCGGGCTCAGCGCGACGTCCTCGGGGACCCGGTCGACCCCCTGCGCACCATGCGGCAACGGCCGGCCCTGGGCGTCTCGGGGCCGGGCATTGCGGGCCCGGCCGGTGGGGTCCCGGTCACGGCTGCTCATCTCGCCATGATGTCCGCCGGCACGCCCGCGGGCGAGGGCACCCGCCGGGCTGGGGCAGAGGGGGCAGGATGGAAGCATGGACCGCCATGGCCGTCGCGAGCACACCGACCGGATCCGGCTGGGTGGCTGCGCGCTGCCGGTCGTCAGCCCGGCGCGGCTCTACGTCTGCGGCATCACCCCCTATGACGTGACCCACCTGGGGCACGCCAGCACGTTCGTGTGGGCGGACACGGCTGCTGCCGTGCTACGCCTGGCCGGGGCGGAGACTGTGACCTGCCGCAACGTCACCGACGTTGACGATGTGCTGACCCGGGCCGCCGCGCAACGCGGCCGGCACTTCGACGAGTTCGCCCTGGAGCAGGAATACCTGTTCGGGCGGGACATGACCGCGCTGCGAGTGCGCAGACCCGAACACGAACCGCGGGCTCGGCACCACGTCGGACGGGTCGTGCAGCTGGCCGCGGCGCTGCTTGCCACGAGCCACGCCTACCAGCGTGATGGTGCGGTGTACTTCCGTGGTGGTGATGTCCCGGCCAAGGCCGGGCTGAGCTTCGACCGCGCCGCGGAACTCGCGGCCGAGTTCGGCGATCGGTCCGACGACCAGGTGCGCGAGGACCCCTTCGACGTCCCGGTGTGGCGGCCCTCCGCCGACGACCAGCCCGGCTGGCCCAGCCCGTGGGGTCGCGGCCGGCCCGGCTGGCACGCGGAATGCGCCGCCATAGCGCTGGGCGTGCTCGGCCCCGTGGTCGACATCCTGGCCGGTGGGGCCGACCTCGACTTCCCGCACCACGCCTACCAAGCCGCCATGGTGGAGGCAGCGACTAGCGTCGGACCGTTCGCACGGGCCGAGTTTCCGGTGGGGACCGTCACCGTGGGTGGTGCGAAAATGGCCAAATCGGCGGGCAACCTGGTGCTGGTCGGGGACCTGCTCGAGCACCATCCCGCCGCAGTGGTGCGGCTGCTGCTGCTCAACCGGCCGTGGCGGCAAACCTGGGACTTCCGGGTCGGGGACATCGACGCCGAGGCAAGCCAGCTCGATCGCCTGTACTCAGCAGCCGGGACGGCGCAGACCTCGCTCGCCGCGTCAGACGCCATCATCGCTGCTCTCGTGGATGACCTCGACATTCCGACCGCCCTCGCGATCGGGGAAGAGTCGGGCGGTGACGCGGCACGGCTGGTACTGCGCACCCTCGCCCTGGAGTGACCGCCGTGGATGCCCCATCGAGAGGCGGCGGAACCATGACACGCACGCTTATCCTGCTCAGGCATGCGAAATCGGCATGGCCCGAAGGTATCCCCGACGCACAACGACCGCTGGCCGGACGTGGGCGCCGCGACGCTCCTGCTGTCGGCCGCTGGCTGCGCGGGCAGGCCGCCAAGATCGATCTTGTATTGTGCTCCCCTGCGGTGCGTGCGGTCCAAACCTGGGACCTTGCGGTCGCACAACTGGATGCGAAACCTCAAGTCCGCCACGATGAACGGCTCTATGGCGCCTGCGCCGAGGAGCTTCTGAGGGTCACTCAGCAGTTGCCCCACCAGGCGTCGACGGTGGTTCTGGTGGGCCACAATCCCGGCCTCGAGGACTTCCTGGAGCTGCTGACCGGGTCCGTCGAAGTCCTCCGGACTTCTGCCATCGCCGTCCTGGGCACGCCAGCGACATGGGCCGACGCAAAGGCTCGATCGTGGACCTTGAAGACAGTGGCGACCCCGCGCGGTGGCTGAGGGGTCGCCACTGTAACGCTTTCGTGACTGTCCGCTGTCAGCCTCCCCGCGATGGACATCTATCCTGCAGGAGTGACAGTCCCGAAGGTGGCCCGAAAGCTGTCAGTGTGGTCCATCATGCTGAGCTTGCTGGTCACCGCCGGTTGCACCAGTTCGCCAGGCGAGGGCCCCCCGAACCTCCCGAACGACTGTACCCGCACGATCACCCAGAGCGACGAGGTGTCGGCGGCCTTGGACGCCGCTTCCCCCGGCGACACGCTGTGTTTCACCGGCGGTAACCTCGCCGACGCCGAGGTGAGGATGACCAGGTCGGGTACCAGTGACGCGCCGATCAGGCTCGTCTCCAATGGGTCCACCGTCGAGAACGTTCATATCACCGCCGACCACATCGTCATCGAAGGCTTCACAGTCGCTGGCGGCGAGGGGCTGCTCCTCGAGGGAGCGGGGATCACTGCACAGCACAACACAGTCCGCGACACCCAGCGGGGTGGGATTGCCTGCATGCCGTGCACCGACTCGACTATCGCGTCCAACACCGTGCAGCATGCATCCACGACCGGCATCTACATCACCGGGCAGCGGATCACGGTGAACGGCAACACGGTGAGCGACATAGTGGCCCGTGACGATGGTGACGCCGACGGCGTCCGCTTCTTCGGCACCGGTCATCGGATCATCGGCAACACCATCCGCGACATCTCTGCCCGAGGCTATTCTGCTCCCCCGCATCCCGACTGCTTCCAGACCTTCGACCACGAGCCATCCACCTTCGACGTCGTGATCGCGGGCAACACCTGCAAGAACGTCGACGCGCAATGTCTGATTGCCACGGACGACCAGCCTGGCAGCAGTGCCGCCCCCGCCGGATCACCGACGATCACGTTCGTCGATAACACCTGCGAGTCCACCGGTGCTCAGGCGATCAACCTGCGCCGGTGGCCGAACGTCGAGGTGCGGCAGAACAGGTTCTCCGGTCCGGGCCTACAGCGCGCAATATTGATCATCGACGGCTCAACCGGCTGCGTCGTGATCGACAACACCACAGCCGGCGGCGTACCCACCGTGGAGATCGACGGCGCTTCTCGACCGGGCTTTCATCAGGAAGGCAACGGCCCCGCCTGACCAGGCGCCCCGCCTGACCAGACGCAGAATCTCGCCCGGGGGGTAGTCCAGTCGGTCCGGCGGAGGATCTGCGACGGCGACGGGCCACCGGTCGGTACGTACGCTGGGAGCCATGCTCCTTAACGGTGTAAACCACGTTGCGGTGCTCACCAACGACACCGCCCGCCTGCACGCGTTCTACCGCGAGGTCTTCGACGCGACCGTGTCGCGTGACTCCGAGGAGTCACCCGGTGTGCGGCTGTCGTTCATCGACATCGGTCCCGACTCGGAACTCAACGTGTTCCAAGTCCACGGCAACGCGGAGGCGCAACGGCAGACGCCGATGTTCGGACGGGGCCGCATTGACCATCTCGGCCTCCAAGCGGCGTCGCTCGACGCCTTCGAGGAGATTCGCCGACGACTTATCGCGTGCGGCGCGAGCGATGGGTTCGTCACCGACTTCGGCCCCGTACTCAGCGTCTTCTTCCGCGATCCCGACGGGCTCGAAGGCGAGGTCTGTGTCACTAACCCCGACGCTCAGCCAGGTGTGTTCAACCCGCCTGGAACACCAGCAGCTCGCTTCGCAAGGTGACGTCAGTACCCACTGCGAGCACGGCCGTGGTGATCAGCGCGACAGGTGCGTCAGGAGTGGTCACACGCCTTCACGGAGGACGACTTGCTGGCCTTCTTTGAGACCGGAGATAACTTGGGTGCGATCGTCTCCGACGAGGCCGGCTTGGAACCTGACCTGTTGCTCTACACCGTCCGCGTCAACGACGGTGACGGAGCTTTGGTCGCCTCGTTTGCGGACAGCGGAGTTAGGCACAGTGAGGACGTCCTCGACCTGATTGGTCACCACTCGTGCTTGAGCGGTTTGGCCATCCTTGAGCCGCGGGTCGGTCTCGTTCAGCACGACGGTGACGTAGTAGTTGATGACACTGGAGATGCTGCTGCCAGTGGGGGACACGGCGACTACCGTTCCGGCGCGGGTGAGGTCGGGCACGGCGTCGAAGGTCACGTCGACCTTCTGGTTAGGGGCGACCTTCGCCGCATCGGATTCCTCGAACGGCACAACCACCTGGAAGGTATTGATTTCGCTGAGGACCAGGAACTGGGTGCCGCCAGGACGCTGGGCGCCAGTGGCTGGGTTGCCCAGTCCGAGACTGCTGTTCGCCGCGGAGCCGGTGAGCCCGGGTATGGGGGCATCGGCGCCCGGCGCCAGTGGACTGGTGTTTGAGCTGGGCGAAACGTACTCCCCCACCACGCCATTGATGGCCGACACGGTGCCCGCAAGCGGGGCGCGGAGCACGGTGTTGTCGACATCCCGCTGCGCGGCAGCAACCGCGGCCTGGGCGCTGGCCACCAGCGCGACCTGCTGATCGATGTTGAACGGACGTTCCGAGCCCACAGCGTCGAGGTTGTTCTGCGCGGTGACCACGCTCTGGCGGGCATTCTCGATCGACACCAGCCCGGATGCACGGTCGACGCTTAACTTCTGCTGCGCCGCGTCCAACGCGGTCTTGTCCGACATCACTTGGCGGCGGGCAGTGACAACCGCCTGCTGATCCGCCGGGATCCGGTTACACGCCGGGTTACCGTTGCCGCCGCCGCCCGGACCTGCCCCAGGGACGCCCGCGCTCACGGGGCCTGCTTGCACAGGGTTCTCCACACCCGCCTGAGCCGGCCCCACCCCGACCGACGAGTCAGGCCCGTCGGGGGTGGCTGAGCCGTTATTACCGGTACTGCTGGTACCGGGTGGGGGCGGGGTGTAGGGAATACCCCCGGTGGCGGCGCAGGAGACCTGATCGGCACGCAGCTGTTCCTGCGCCTTACCTAGCAGGAAGCTGTCGAAGTCCAACTGCCGGCGCGCCTGGTCGACCGCTGAAGTATCGGAGGACAGCTGCGTATCGACCAGTTGCTGCGTCGCGGACAGGATTTGCTGCGCCTGGTCCAGGGTGGCCTTTGCACCCTCCACCGTCGTGGCATTCACGAGCCGACCGAACAACGCCTGCTGAGAACTCAACTGCGCCTGCATCTGGTCCAACGTCTGCCGAAGTGCGAAGTCATCGGTCCGCGCCAAGACCTGGCCCGCGCTCACCCGATCCCCGACCTTGACCAGGACCTCCTTGAGCTCCCCGCCTTTGGGGAATCCCAGATTCTTCTCCCTGATGGCGGTCAACGAGCCAGACGCCGAGACTTTCGTGACCACCGTGCCCCGCTCCACCCGCCCGGTCTGTGGCGGTACCGGCTCACTGCCGCACCCAGCAGCCGCACCCAGCACGGCTACCAGCCCGAGCGCCACCAAGGCTCGGGCGCCGTAGGCCCGAGCTGGTGAACGCTTCACGAGACTGGTCAGGATCGTTGTCACAGCGAGGTCCCCCCCTGTTTCGGCTTCTGCGCTGTGCAACGGCTGAGGGGACGGTGGGTTACGGGGTGTTTCGTGGCGGTGCGGTGAGTCGTGCGAGTCACTGGTACCTGAGGGCTTCGATCGGTCGTAGCCGGGCGGCGCGGTTGGCCGGGTAGCCTCCGGCGACGAGCCCGATCGCGAGGCTGATCGCGAACGAGACCACGATGGAGGGGATGGTCACCGCGGGGGCGAATGATTCGAAGGTGGGGCCGAGGGTGGGCGCGATGGTGGCACCGAGCTCGGACAGGCCGATTCCGACGAGAACGCCGATGATTCCGCCGAGGCCGGCTAAGACGATAGCCTCGATGAGGAACTGTTCGAGAACCGCGCGGCGAGTGGCGCCGATCGCTTTGCGGATTCCGATCTCCCGGGTTCGTTCGGTCACCGAGACCAGCATGATGTTCAAGACGCCGATGCCGCCGACGAGCAGTGAGATCGCGGCAACGGCCGCAGTGAACAGGGTGAGGATGCGCAGGATCTGGTTGAAAGAGTCGAGCCGGCTGCGCAGGGATTGGACCTCGAAGTCCCTATTCGCGGGGTCTTTGATCCGATGCCGGTCGCTGAGGATGCGGATCACCTCATCCTGCGCGGCAGGCACCGCGGCCGCCTGGGTGGCTTGCACGATAATCTGATTGATCTTGTCACCACCGCCGAAGATGTAACGGCGGGCGGTGTCCAGCGGCATGACCGCGACGCTGTCGCTCGGCTCCCCGACAGACTGCATCACTCCGATGACCCTGAAGGTCTGGCGGTTGATCCGGACGGTGCGGTTCAGCGCAGCCGCGGGGTCATCGCCGAAGAGGTAGGTCGCCACGCTGGGACCCAGCACGATTACTTTGGCGCCGGAGCGGGCCTGGGCCTCGTCGTAGAACGAGCCCGCCGCCATATCCTGGTTGCTCACCTCGAGCCAGCGGTCGGTGGAGCCGACGACGCTCGCACGGAACCTCCACGCCTCGGTCTCGACCAGCGCTGCGCCGGTGGTGGCGGGGATCACGGTTTTGATTTGGTCTGCCAGCGACGAGTCCTGCAATGCCGCGACGTCGGCGTCGATCAGATCCTTCGGGGCGGTGCCGCCGGGGACATTGCCAGCCGTCGGCACAATGGTGATGAGGTTGGCCAGCGGTTCGAGTTGCGCATTGACCGAGGTCTTCAACCCGTTGCCGAGGGCGACCAGCAGGATCACCGCCGCAACCCCAATGATGATGCCGAGCATGGTCAGCGCGGAGCGCAACCGGTTAGCCCGCAATCCACGCATCGCGATGCGCAACGCCTCCCGCAGGTTCACGCGCTGACCTCCGAGCGGTTGCGCTGCACCTGATCGCTCACGATGCGCCCGTCACGCAGCCGTACGACCCGCTTAGCGAATCGGGCGATGTCCTCCTCGTGAGTGATGATCACAACTGTACGGCCGGCATCGTTCAGCGCACCGAGCAACTTCAAGATCTCGACGCTGGAGGCGGTGTCGAGGTTGCCCGTGGGCTCGTCGGCAAGCAGCATCGTGGGATCGTTGATCAGCGCCCGCGCGATCGCCACCCGCTGCTGCTGACCGCCAGACAGCTCGTTGGGCATATGTTTCTCGCGCTCGCCCAGCCCGACCTGCTCCAGCGCCAACCGGGCTCGGGCGCGCCGATCCCGCGCCCCTGCGTAGACCAAAGGCAGCTCGACGTTACGGATCGCGCTCGTGCGCGGGATCAGATTGAACGACTGGAACACGAACCCGATCTTGCGGCTGCGGATCTTGGCCAGCCGGTTGTCGCTGAGAGTGCTGACGTCGGTGCCGTCGAGCAGGTAGCGCCCGCTGGTGGGGATATCCAGACAGCCCAGGATGTTCATGAGCGTGGTCTTACCCGATCCGGACGGGCCCATGATCGCGACCAGGTCACCATCGTCGATGGCCAGGTCGACCCCGTAGAGCGCCCGTACCTCGACCGACCCCATCCGGTACACCTTGGTGACGTCCTCAAGTTGGATCATTCAACTCCCCCCATCTGCCTGCGTGTCGATCGCTAGCGGGTCCCCGTGGCCGGCGGGTGGGTCGAGAAACCCGACGATCACGCCCGGCCGGCCAGCGCGGCCGTGATCCTCTCGTCCTTCAAGCTCGGGTCACGTACCCGGGCGGGTCGGTTGTTCATCGACGATGGTGGCTCCAGAAGGGCAGTAGGCAGCTGCGGTCTGGGTGGCAAGGCAGCGCACCAACCTTCCGGGCCGGACCCGGGGCGGGAGGGAACGTCACCCACCGTACGCGATCAGGGCCGACGCTACCGCGTTGTGCACGTCACGCAAAGTACTGAAACACACATACGCATGGGTCTTTTTGGATTCCTCGCGCGAGCACGACACCAGGATCTGGCGGATCGTGGAACACCACGTGAACGCCGCCCGCGACCAACTGGGCTGCACCGGGGTGCACCGGGTCGGGATGGACGAGACCTCCGCGCGCAAGGGCCAGGACTATGTGTGCATCTTCGCTGACCTTGATGCCCAGCGGGTGGTTTTCGCCACCGAGGGACGCTCGGCAGGCACCGTCGGGAGCTTCGCCGCTGACCTGGTCGAGCACGGGGGCGACCCGGCCAAGGTCACCGACACCAGCTCCGACATGAGCACGGCGTTCATCAGCGGAACCGCCCAAGCATCTGCCGAACGCGAGAATGACCTTCGACCGCTACCACCTGCCCCCCACGCTCAGCGAGGCCATCGACGCCGTGCGCCGCCAGGAGGTCACCACCCGCCCCGAGCTCAAGCACACCCGCTGGCGGTGGCTGAAAAACTACACGAACCTCTCGGCCAAGCAACAAGGTGAGCTCCACCAGCTGATGCGCCCCTCAGCCCAGCTGGCCACCGCCCGGGCCCTGCGCTGGCGCCAGGGCTTCCATGCCTTCTACGACCAGCACCCCAGCTACGCACCCCACTACCTCCGGCGCTGGTGCTACGGGGCCAAACGATCCCACCTGCAACCCATCCAGGACTTCGTGGCCCTGGTCTCACCAACCCAACCCACGCCTACATGGCCTCACGCTGAGTAACCCACTGAAAACAGCGAAGAGCCCTAAATTTACCTTGACAGGGAAGCAAGGCAGCGGTGGATAGTTTGATGCAGCACGAGCGGCTGCCTAGCGGCGGCTCCTCCTTCATGGGGCGCCCATTCCGGGGACAGTCCCCTCTCTGGTGTGGCTTTCCTTGGGCCTTGCCTGGCAACGATCTTTACGGAACTTTACGGTAGGAGCGCCGGGAAGTCTGGTCGGCAGCTCAGCTCACGGGGGGTCGAGGTGAACATGCCGTGACATGAGGTGGGGGCCGATGGTCCAGCGAATCGCCAGAGAGATTCTCTCAGGCCTGACCGTGGCCATCGTGGCGTTACCACTGGCAATCGCCTTCGGCATCACCGCGACCGGCACCTCC
>DATHTJ010000123.1:0-10784 GCA_035463315.1 Pseudonocardiaceae bacterium | reverse complement strand
TCTTCCCGTACTCGTCGTGTAGCAGGTGCCCGGTGGGTCTCACTCCGCGGACATGCACGGTCAACTGTGTCCGTTACCTGGAGCAGGCGCTGGCCGACCCCAATGGGGGGATACCGTTGCCGGCCGCGGTGGTGCTGGAGATGGTGCAAGGCGAAGGCGGTGTGGTGCCCGCTCACCCGGACTTCGTCGCCCGGGTACGAGCGCTGACCCGGGCACTGGACATCCCCCTGGTGGTTGACGAGGTGCAGACCGGTTGCGGGCGCACCGGCACCTGGTTCGCTTTCGAGCACTACGACATCGAGCCCGACGTGATCATCGCGTCGAAGGCGTTGAGCGGTATCGGGACCCCGGTCGCGATCATTATGTATGACCAGCGGCTGGACACCTGGGCTCCGGGTGCGCACACCGGGACGTTCCGGGGTAACCAGCTGGCCTTCGCGGCGGGAGTGGAGACGATCCGGATCTTTGGCCGCGACGACGTGCTGGGCAATGTGCGGCGGCGTGGTGAGCAGGTCGCCGGGGCACTGGCCGGATTGCGGGACAACCCGTGGGTGCGTGAGGTACGCGGCCGGGGGCTGATGTGGGGCATCGAGCTCGCTGACCCGCTGGACGGGCGGGCTTGTGGTGAGCTGGCCCGCCAGGTCCAGGCTGCCGCGTTGCGGCGGGGACTGATCCTGGAACTCGGCGGCCGCCACGACTGCGTGGTGCGGATATTGCCACCGCTGAACGTGACCGCTGAGGTCATCGACACCGCGTGTTCCATCCTGCTGGACGCCCTGGCCGAGTGCTGCCCCTCGACCCCGTGGTCGCCCGGGCCACTGCTGTCGATCAGCTAATCGGACCCGGGTCGCTCGCCCGTCACCGTCGGTGAACCCACCACCGGCGCAGTGCACGTGACACGGCCGCTGGGGAGCGGCTTTGTTCCAAGGGGGCATCATCATTACCACAGTCAACCTTGACCTCGCAGTCAGCCCGGCCACGCCGGCTGACCGGGTCCTGGTCTGCGAGCAGGCTGAGCACACCATCCGGTGGCGACCCGGCGAACGTCTCGATCACCTCTTCGCCGACCAATGCGACCGGATCCGGCACAGCGGCGTGCAACACAGCGGCCGGCTCGCCGTCGACGCCGGCGAAAACGTCTTGACCTATGACCAGCTGGACGCACGGGCTAACCAGCTGGCCCGGTATCTGCTCACTCAGGGGGCCCGGCCGGGTGATCGGATCGCGTTGTTGTTCGACGAGGCGGTGCACTCCTATGTCGGGATGCTGGCCGTGCTGAAGATCAACGCTGCGTACGTTCCGTTGGACGTGGGTTTCCCGCCGGACCGGATTTCCTACATCGTCGGGGACGCTGGGGCACGGATGGTGCTATCGCTGTCGCACGTGCGCACCCGCGTGGCAGGGCTTCAGGATCTAAGGGCTGAACTGGTCTTCGTCGACGAGGTAGCCGACCTGGTCGCCCAGCACGACATGCGCCGCCTGACCGACGTGGAGCGCGGGGATCCGGTCGACGAGCTGGCGTACATCATCTACACCTCTGGCTCGACCGGCCGGCCCAAGGGGGTGGCGATCAACCACCCGAGCATCTGCAATTTCGTCCGGGTCGCAGCCGAAGTGTACGGAATCCAGCCTGAGGACCGGGTCTATCAGGGCATGACGGTCGCTTTCGACTTCTCCGTCGAGGAGATCTGGGTGCCGTGGATGGTCGGCGCGACGCTGGTGCCCAAGCCAGGTGGCTCGAGCCTGCTGGGCATTGATCTGCACGAGTTCCTGACCGAGCGCCGTGTCACCGCGATGTGTTGCGTGCCGACCTTGTTGGCGACCCTGGACGAGGACCTTCCCGATCTGCGCTTTTTGCTGGTGTCCGGCGAGGCCTGCCCGCAGGACCTGATCGCGCGCTGGTACCAGCCGGGCCGGCGGTTCCTCAACGTCTACGGCCCCACCGAGGCCACCGTTACCGCGACCTGGACGTCGGTGCACCCGGACCGGCCGGTGACCATCGGTGTCCCGCTGCCCACCTACTCCACAGTCATCCTCGACCCGGAAGATCCGCGCAAGGCACTCCCCCATGGTGCGGTGGGCGAGATCGGCATCGCCGGGGTCGGGCTCGCGGGTGGCTATGTGAATCGGCCGGACCTGACCGCTCGGGCGTTCATTCCTGATTTTCTGGACATCCCGGACAATATCTCGGGCCGGATCTACCGGACCGGGGATCTGGGCCGGGTCAACGACGACGGTGAGCTCGAATACCACGGCCGGATCGACACCCAAGTCAAAATCCGCGGCTACCGCATCGAGCTCACCGAGATCGAGTCCGTGCTGCTGCAAGTGCCCGGGATCGCCCAGGCGGTGGTCGACACCTACGAACCCGAGCCCGGGGTGGTGGAACTGGTCGGCTACTACAGCCTGCGCACCGACACCACCCAGGTGGACTCCGAACAGATCTACGCGCAGCTGCGCGGGCGACTGCCCGCCTACATGGTCCCGGCCTACCTCGAGTACCTCGACGTCATCCCGATGACGACCAACGACAAGGCCGACCGCAAGAGCCTGCCCGCGCCCACCACCCGGCGCGGCGTGGCTACCCAGCACAGTCACGTCGCCGCGACCACCGACACCGAGCAGATCCTCGCTGACGCACTGGCCAGCACGCTGCGCCTGGCACAGGTATCGATCGACCACCACTTCTTCGACGATCTCGGCGCCGATTCGTTGCTGCTGGCGCAGTTCTGCACGCGAGTCCGCAAACGCACTGACCTACCACCAGTTTCCATGAAAGACGTCTACCTGCACCCCACGATCCGGAGCCTGGCCAGCTCCCTGGCCGCGGAGGTTCCGGCCGGAGCCGCGCCACCGGTGGCGGCGGCACCGGTGGCGGCACCCGCCAGCACCGCACGGTATGTCCTCTGCGGGGCACTGCAGCTCTTGCTGTTCATGGGATCGGTGTACTTCGGCGCGCTGGTGCTGGAAGGAAGCTTCAGGTGGATCACCAGCGGCGCTGGGTTGGTCGACACCTGGCAGCGTTCACTCCTGTTCAGCGCCGTGAGCTTCCCGGTGCTGTGCGCGGTGCCGATACTTGCGAAGTGGGTTCTCATCGGTCGCTGGAGGCCCCAGGAGATCCCGGTCTGGAGCCTGGCCTACGTCCGCTTCTGGTTTGTCAAGATCCTGATCCGGTCCAACCCCATGGTGCTGTTCGTCGGCTCGCCGCTCTACGTGCTCTACCTGAGGGCGCTGGGCGCAAGGATTGGCCGCGGCGTCGTCATCTTCTCCCGAACGGTGCCCGCGTGTGCCGACCTACTCACCATCGGTGACCGCACGGTGATCCGCAAGGACGCGTCGTTCACCTGCTACCGGGCCCACGCCGGTCGGATTCAGACCGGCCCCGTCACACTCGGCGACGACGTCGTCGTCAGCGAGGAAGTGGTGCTCGACATCCACACCTCGATGGGCGACGGAGCTCAGATCGGCCACGCATCCTCCCTCAACGCCGGCCAAGCCGTGCCCGACGGCCAGTGCTGGCACGGTACGCCGGCGCAGCGGTCCGACGTGGATTATCGGGCGGTTGATCCGGCCCCCTGCGGCGCCTTCAGGAGGGTCTTCTACAGCTTGATGCAGCTGCTCAACGCGGTGGTCCTCACCGCGCCGCTGGTGATCATGGTCCCGCTGCTCGCAGAGTTCTCCTGGCTCGCCGAGCTGATCGGCCCCGGTCACCACGCCACGACGACCGGGGCGTTCTACCGCGACGCGCTGGTCAGCTCCCTCGTATTGTTCTTCGGCGGCATGCTCATCGGACTCGTGTTTGTGGTCACCGTCCCGCGCGTGCTGAACCTTGCCCTCAAGCCGGACACTGTGTACCCGCTGTACGGCTTCCACTTCTGGATCCAGCGGATAATCGCGCGCACGACCAACAGCAGGTTCTTCACGTTTCTCTTCGGCGACAGTTCCGCCATCGTCCACTACCTGCGCGCACTCGGATACGACCTCTGCCGTGTGGAGCAGACCGGGTCGAACTTCGGTATGGCAATCAAGCACGAAACGCCATACCTGAGCGTGGTCGGCAGCGGCACGATGGTCTCCGACGGGCTCTCCTTCATCAATGCCCACTTCTCCAGCACTTCCTTCCGCGTCTCACGAGCATCGATTGGACCGTGCAGCTTCCTCGGAAACAACATCGTCTACCCCTCCCACAGCAGGACGGGTGACAACTGCCTGCTCGCGACGAAGGTTATGGTCCCGATCGACGGGCAGCGCCGGGAGGGCGTCGGGCTCCTGGGATCCCCGCCCTTCGAGATCCCGCGGTCAGTACGGCGCGACGGCACCTTCGATGCTCTGAAGAGCGGAGGCGAGCTGCGCCACCGGCTCAGCGCGAAGAACCGGCACAACGCGGTCACCATCGGGTTGTTTCTGGTCGTCCGTTGGATCTACTTCTTCGCCGTCACTCTACTGGCCTTGGGCGCGGCAGACCTGCACTACTGGTTGGGCGAGTTGGCGCTCGCGGCGGCCATGGTCGTCACCGTCCCGCTCAGCGTCGCCTATTTCGTTCTTGTCGATCGCGCCGTTACGGCGTTCCGGACCCTGCAGCCAAGGTTCTGCTCAATCTACGACCCCTACTTCTGGCAGCATGAGCGCTTCTGGAAGGTACCCGCCATGATGTACGCCAAGGTGTTTAACGGCACGCCATTCAAGAACATGATCTGGCGGCTGCTGGGCGTCCGGATTGGCCGCCGGGTGTTCGATGACGGCTGCTGGTTGACCGAGCGCAGCCTCGTCTCCATCGGGGACGACTGCACGCTCAACGCGGGTAGCACTATCCAGAGCCACTCGCTCGAGGACGGCACGTTCAAGTCCGACCACATCACCATCGGCGCCGGGTGCACCGTGGGGACGAATGCCTTCATCCACTACGGGGTGATGATGGGCGACGGCGCGGTGCTCGAGGCCGACTCCTTCCTCATGAAGGGCGAGGAGATCGCGCCGCACGCACGATGGCAGGGCAATCCGGCCCAGGAGATTCGGAACGCAGACCCGCTGGGCCCCACCACGGTCACACCCGCCATCACAGCAGCACCCGCCACAACGTCCGCACCACGGCTCGGTGGCGAAAGCGCGGCGGCGCTGCTCGACGTTATTTCCAGGGCGCCGGGTTCATGAGTGACAGCTCGATACCGACAAGGCCCAGCCTGAAGCCCCTTGCTGGTGGCGTCGGGGGCACGGCGGCTGCCGCGACGCCGTCCGATCGCCCCGGTCGGGTAGTCGGGGTGGACGTGGCGCGAGGGATTGCGCTGAGACGTCGAGCCGTCGCTGCCCGCACCGGCGCGGGCGGGCCGCGATGAGCTCCACTGCGGTGTGGAAGTTCGGCGGCACGTCCGTGGGGGATCACGATCGGTTGCGGGCCGTGGCCCAACGGTTGGTGGCGGCACAACGGCGGGGCCGCAGGGTCGTCGCGGTGTTGTCTGCCATGGGTAAGTCCACCGACGGGCTATCCGAGCTTGCCTACCGGATGTCGGCCCTTCCCTCGCGGCGTGAGCTTGACGCGTTGCTGTCGGTCGGTGAGTCCATCTCGTGTGCGCTCGCGTCGATGGCGGTGCACGAGCTGGGCTCCCGAGCCGTATCGCTGACCGGTGCCCAGGCCGGGATAGTGACCGATGGTCAGCACGGCAACGCCCGGATTCGGGCCATTCACCCGCACCGGATCATCGAGGCGCTCGACGGCGGAGCGATCGTGCTGGTCACCGGCTTTCAAGGGATCTCCGACGGTGGCGACGTGACCACGCTGGGGCGAGGGGGATCGGATGCCTCCGCCGTCGCGCTGGCGGCCGCCCTGGGCGTAGCCGAGTGCGACATCTTCACCGACGTACCGGCTGTGTTCACCGCCGACCCGCGGGTGGTACCCGACGCGCGGCGGCTGGCGTCGCTGCGCCACGAGGAGATGCTCGAGATGGCCGAGGCGGGTGCTGCGGTGCTGCAGCCCAGAGCAGTGGAGCTGGCCGCGGCCCACGGCATTGACATCCACTTGCGGTCGAGCTTCTCAGCCGAGGCCGGGACGTGGATCCGGAAGGGGAGCGCGGCGTTGGAGAACAACGACATCGCCGGAATCGCGCACCGCCATCACGAGAGCCTCTACTCCGCGCGCGGTGTCTCGGTGGCGACTGCAACCTCGGGGCTGGCGCGGCGCGGCGCGGCGGTCGGTGCGATCGTGCGCGACGGTGACCAGGTGCGCTTCACCGCGCCCGGGGTAGCGGATGCGGAGGTGACCGCCGCGCTGAGCGCCGTCGGTGCCGACGTCGAGGTGCACGACGATCTCGGCACGGTCAGCGTCGTGAGCGTGGGGATCGCCCGCAAGCCCGCCATCACCGCTCGGTCGTTGACCGCCCTGGAAGCCGCGAGCATCCAGCCACACCTCGTGACCATCACCCCCGGTCGAGTCACCGTGCACATCTCGGCGGCGCAGGTGGATCACACGGTACGGCTGCTCCACAACGTCTTCATCCCACCGTCCGAAGATGCAGGCGTCACGGTTCCCTCGGGCTGGTCTGCGTCTGTGGCGCAGGCTCTCGACGGCACTGGCACTTCGACGGCGCTGACGGCCACCGCGCAGACCGTGAACTCCGGCATTCGGGAGAGGGGGTCCAACGCCGGGTTGGTCAACACGTTGGCTGCCTGCAGCCCACCGCAGGTGCGGTCAGCGATGTAAGCGGTGTCGATGAGTCCGAGCCGCGCCAGGTCGACCCGTCGGGAGCGACCGCAAGGTGATGCCGCACTGCAGCGGGCAGTACGGGCAGTGCGTCAGCGTCGGCCGGCCATCCACCCTTCCACCGGGCGCCGTGGACCCGTCACCGTTACTTTGTCGCCATGTGGACAGCGCGGCGCGGTCGGGCCAAGGTGGGCATATCCGGCAGCGATGGATCCGCACAACGAAAGGGCGGGCCATGAGTGACTCGCATCACGATGACTGCTGGATGTACGACGAGGCACCTCTCCCAGTAGCGCAGACCGTGGCGGCCGCCGAGGCGATCCGTGAGGCCACCTACCGGATGCAGCGGATGCAGCAGGCACAGGACGTCCCCGAGCAGCTTGACGTGCATAACCTGGCCGCAGTCGGGGCCGCGCTGGAGGACATCACCCGTGGGCTGGCGCAGTTCGCCGGGCAGGTCGCTGGAGCACTGCCTGATTCGGTCGACCAGCACCTGACGGCGTCCCAGGAGATCCGCGACGGGCTGGTCGCCTTCCGTATCTCGGTGCTGGACGCAAGCATCGCGGCGCGATTACTCGGGTCGTCTGCCGCCTCGGTCAGCAACAGCACGGTGCCGCACCAACGTCGCAAACGAACTGGGCGCGTGACCGGCTCAGCCGCGGACCCGGACCAGGCCTTCCTGCACCACGCTGGCGATCAACCTGCCATCCCGGCTGAAGAACCGTCCGGTAGCCAGCCCCCGCCCTCCCGTCGCCGACGGTGAGACGCAGTCGTAGAGCACCCAGTCGTCGGCCCGGAACGGGCGATGGAACCACATCGCGTGGTCCAGGCTGGCGGCGACGACGTCTTGGCCCAGCGTGTGACCGTGTCCAGCTGCCACCGACCACAGCAAGGTCAGGTCCGAGGCGTAGGCGAGCACACAGACGTGCACCAGGGGGTCATCGGGCAGCACGCCGTCGGCCCGCAACCACATCCGGTGGTGCTCCCCGGGCCTGGCCCCGTCTCTCACCCCGGCCCACACCGGCGGGGTCACGTGGCGCAGGTCGAACGGCTGCGGCATGCGCGTGATCGCGGCTCGGGTATCACCGGCGCGGCGCGCCCAGGTTTTCAAGTCATCGAGCTGCTCCGGGGGCGCAGCCTCGGGCATCACGTCGGCATGATCCAGGCCCTGCTCCATGAGCTGAAACGACGCGGACAGCGAGAAGATCGCCTTACCGTGCTGGATCGCCACCACCCGGCGGGTGGTGAACGACCGTCCGTCGCGGATCCGGTCCACGTCATAGACGATCGGCACCCGCGGATCACCGGGGCGGATGAAATAGGCGTGCAGTGAGTGCACCCCCCGCTCAGGCGGCACGGTGCGACCGGCCGCGACCAGCGCTTGGCCAGCCACCTGCCCACCGAAGACCCGCACCGGGGACTCCGGGGGACTGACACCGCGGAAGATGTCGTCCTCGATGCGCTCAAGGTCCAGCAGTGCGACCAGACGGTCCACCACGGGCTGACCGCGTGGCACACCGTCGCCCACACACAGCTGTCCCGGAGTGTCGTCAGCCAAGGTCCTCCTCGCCCAGACGGTGCACCCGAACGAGGTTAGTGGAGCCCACGGTGGCCGGCGGGGATCCCGCCACGATCACCACCAGATCGCCTGCCTGGTAGCGCCCGATCGACAGCATCGCTTGGTCCACCTGCCGGACCATCGCATCGGTGGTATCGACCCGGGGTACCAGGAAGGTCTCGGTCCCCCAGGTCAGCGCCAGCTGGTTGCGCACCGGGGGCTCCGGAGTGAATGCCAGCAGCGGCAGGTGGGTGTGCAGCCGGGCCAGCCTGCGGACGGTATCGCCGGACTGGGTGAACGCCACTAGAGCCTTGGCCGCCAGCCGCTCCCCGATGTCGCGGGCCGCGTAGGACAGCACACCCCGCTTGGTCCGCGGCACGTGGTTGAGCGGGGGAACGTTCGGCGCGTCGGCCTCGACGGCCTGCACAATGCGGCTCATCGTTTCGACGGACTGGATCGGGTAGCGACCAACGCTGGTCTCCCCGGACAGCATGACCGCGTCGGCGCCGTCGAGCACCGCGTTGGCCACATCGGAGGCCTCCGCCCTGGTCGGCCGGGCGTTGCCGATCATGGAGTCGAGCATCTGAGTGGCCACGATGATCGGTTTGGCGTTCTCCCTGGCGATCTGGATAGCCCGCTTCTGCACCAGCGGCACCCGTTCCAAGGGCAGCTCGACCCCCAGGTCACCGCGCGCCACCATCACCCCGTCGAAGGCCAGCACGATCGCCTCGAGGTTCTCCACCGCCTCGGGCTTCTCCAGCTTGGCGATCACCGGCACCCGGCCGCCCGGTATCTCGTCCATCGTGCGGTGCACCAGGTCGATATCGGCCGGGGAACGCACGAAGGACAGCGCTACCAGGTCCACCCTCAGCCGCAGCGCACACTCCAGGTCCGTGATGTCCTTGGTGGACAACGCCGGCACCGAGACATTCATCCCCGGCAAGGACAGGCCCTTGTGGTCACTGACCGTGCCGCCCTCGACGACTTCGCACACCACATCGAAGTCCTCAATCTTCCGCACCCTCAAGGCGATCTTGCCGTCGTCGACAAGCAGTGAGTCGCCCTCACGGGCATCCTCAGCGAGCCCTGCATAGGTGGTGGAGACCCGGTCGTGGGTGCCGGCGACGTCCTCGACGGTCACCCGCACCACGTCACCGGTGCGCCACTCCACCGGACCGGCCGCAAACCGGCCCAGCCGGATCTTGGGTCCCTGCAGGTCGCCGAGGATCCCCACCGCCCTGCCGTACTCGTCGCTGGCCTGCCGGATCATCGTGTAGACCCGCTCGTGCTCAGCATGGGTGCCGTGGCTGAAGTTGAGCCGGGCAACGTCCATGCCGGCCCGGACCAGCTCCCGAATCTTCTCCGGGGTCGCGGTGGCGGGGCCGATCGTGCAGACGATTTTCGCGCGTCGACTCATGGCGCCCAGCGTAGCGATGCGCACCGACAGCTCCGGTGGCCGGCAGGTATCAGCTGAGTGTCTAAACCTGAGTGGGGCGGCTCAACTGCTCCGACGCGCCCGGCCAGCCACTCGGTCCCAGCCAGGTAGGAGAGCCGGACGCGAGCACTACCCACCTCTCGCCTCGCCGCGCTCGGTGCCGGCCTTCGCCCCAGCGCCGTCCCATTCTGGAGCAGGCTGGGTCGCATCGTGACCACGGAGCGTGTCCGGATCCTCCCGGCCACGGCTGGCCAGCAGCAGGTACAGCACCGCGCCGAGGAACACCACGACTGAGGTGATCACGTTGATTCGCAGTCCGAAGACCATCGTGGCCGGGTCAGTGCGCATCAGCTCGATCCAGAACCGGCCCGCGGTGTAACCCGCAACGTAGAGCGCGAAGGCCCGCCCGTGGCCAAGCCGGAAACGCCGGTCGGCCCACACGACCAGCACCGCGACGCCCAGACACCACAGCAACTCGTAGAGGAAGGTGGGATGCACGATCTCCACCGGCGGACCCTGCGCGATTCCGCCCAGCGGATCGAGAGCACCGGTGTCCGGATTCACTCGCACGCGGATCTCCAACCCCCAGGGCAGCGAGGTCGGACCGCCGTAGAGCTCCTGGTTGAACCAGTTGCCCAGCCGACCGATCGCCTGGGCAACGACGATAGCCGGCGCGACCGCGTCTGCCACCGCGGGCAGCGGGATGCCTCGGCGCCGGCAGCCGATCCAGGCCCCGAGGCTGCCGAGCGCGATCGCTCCCCAGATGCCCAACCCGCCCTGCCAGATCTTGAGCGCATCGACCGGGTTGCCACCGGGCCCGAAGTACTTCTCCCAGTCCGTCGCTACGTGGTAGAGCCGCCCGCCCACCAGGCCGAACGGCACCGCGAACGCGGCGATATCGGTCACGGTCCCAGGCCGACCGCCCCGGGCCTGCCAGCGACGTTCCCCCCACAGGATGGCCACCACGATCCCGGCGATGATGCACAGCGCGTAGGCCCGGATCGGCACCGGGCCCAGGTACCAGACCCCGCGGTCCGGGCTGGGAATCGTGGCAAGGAAAATCGCGGTGAACACGACGACACGGTATCTGCCACCCG
>DATHTJ010000122.1:0-11332 GCA_035463315.1 Pseudonocardiaceae bacterium | reverse complement strand
CGAAAAGCCGGTTTGGTCATACCCGGACAGCATGGGCCCGGCCATCTACTACGGGCATGCCCCGGAATTCAACGGACTTATCCCTCCGTACAAGGGACGTCAGACGAGTGGTACAGGCAGCACGAGCAAGCCCGAGCATTGGACCGCCGTCTAGGATCCCTAGGCGGGTGAGTTAGCAGCAAAGATGCAACGAAGCTCCGCTTGGACGAGCGATCCATCAAGGTCGAGTTCGTCCAGGGGGGCTTCGTTGCGGTAGATGCCCGAGCCTGGCGAACCGTCACTCGTCGGCCCGATCACTCGTGGAGGACCCCGCCGTGCCCCAGGTGAGCGCCGCCGCCCGACCCGTGGCTATGCGGACGTCCCGGACCAGACCGAGCGCGCCGGCCAACTCCCCCGACGGGCCACCCGACGTCGACCTCCTCGCCCGGCTCAACGCGGGTGACCCCCACGCCATGCGGCTCCTCTATGAGCGTTACGCCCGCCTCGCGCACGCCCTGGCCCAGCGGACCTGCCGCGACCAAAGCCTGGCCGAGGACGTCGTCCAGGAAGTATTCCTGACCCTGTGGCGCGGGTCCTCGCGCTACACCCGAGCTCGGGGCACCGTCCCCGCCTGGCTGTTCACCCTGGTCCACCACAAGGCCGTGGATGCAGTGCGCCGAGAACACACCGCGCACCGACGGACCGTCCCGATCAACACCGACGGCGAGTTCCCCCCTCAACCGGGCGCCGACGAGGCCGCGCTCGCATCGGTGCTCGCCGACCAGCTCCGCACAGCCCTGCACCGGCTCCCCCACCCGCAGCGCCAACCACTGTTGCTGGCCTACTACGGCGGCTACACCCACCGCGAGATCAGCGAACTAGCTCAGATCCCGCTAGGCACCGTGAAATCACGAATATCCCTCGGAATCCAACGCCTCCGAACCCTGCTCCACCCGCTGCTGGACACGACCGCGACGACATGATGATCATTCGCTGAACGCCGAGGCCCTGGCCGGCAGGTTGTGCGTCCAGGCCCATAGGCTGGGAGCCATGAACGCACCCGTCCTGACCGCCGTGGCCTGGCCTTACGCCAACGGGCCTCGGCATATCGGCCACGTCTCCGGCTTCGGTGTCCCCTCTGACATCTTCTCCCGCTACCAGCGGATGGCCGGCAACCGGGTGCTCATGATCTCGGGAACCGACGAGAACGGCACCCCGATCCAGGTGCAGGCCGACGCCGAGGGAGTCACTCCCCGCGAGCTCGTGGACAAGTACAACCGGATGATCGTGGGAGACCTGCAGGGTCTGGGCCTGTCCTACGACCTGTTCACCCGCACCACCACAGCCAACCACCACCGGGTGGTGCAGGAGCTTTTCCTCGCGTTGCACCGCAACGGATACGTGATCTCGCGGAGCGCGCTCGGCGCGATCAGCCCGTCCACCGGGCGTACCCTGCCCGACCGCTACATCGAGGGCACCTGCCCGATCTGCGGCTACGACAGTGCCCGCGGTGACCAGTGCGACAACTGCGGCCACCAGCTCGACCCGGCCGACTTGATCAACCCACGGTCCCGGATCAACGGCGAGAAACCCGACTTCGTCGAGACCGAACATCTGTTCCTCGACCTGCCGGCGTTCACCGGGGCGCTCGGATCCTGGTTGTCCACCCGTACCGAGTGGCGCTCCAACGTGCTCAAGTTCTCGCTGAACCTGCTGGACGACCTGCGCCCCCGCCCGATCACCCGCGACCTCGACTGGGGTGTGCGGGTGCCGCTGGACGGCTGGCGCGATGCCCCGATGAAGCGGTTCTACGTCTGGTTTGACGCGGTGATCGGGTACCTGTCGGCGTCGGTGGAGTGGGCGGTGCGCTCGGGTGATCCGGACGCCTGGAAGTCGTGGTGGTGCGACCCGGAGGCCCGCGCGTACTACTTCATGGGCAAGGACAACATCACCTTCCACTCGCAGATCTGGCCCGCCATGCTGCTCGGCCAGAACGGCGCCGGTGATCGTGGCGGCGAGCCCGGCGCGTTCGGCACGCTGAACCTGCCGACGGAGGTGGTGTCCAGCGAGTTCCTCACCATGAGCGGGTCGAAGTTCTCCACCTCCCGCGGCACGGTGATCTATGTCGGGGACTTCCTGCGCGAGTTCGGGCCGGACACCCTGCGCTACTTCATCTCGGTGGCCGGCCCCGAGACCCAGGACACCGACTTCACCTGGGACGAGTTCGTCCGCCGGATCAACTTCGAGCTGGCCAACGAGTGGGGCAACCTGGTTAACCGCTCGATCGCGATGGCGCACAACAACGTCGGGGCGGTGCCGCGGCCGTCGACCCTGGAGGCAGCCGACTCGGAGTTGCTGGCCACCTCGCGGGCGGCCTTCGGCGTTATCGGAGGGCTGCTGGAGCGCAACCGGTTCAAGGCCGCGATCAGCGAGGCGATGCGGGTGGTGGGCGCGGCGAACAAGTACCTGTCCGGGCAGGAACCATGGAAGCGCAAGGATGATCCCGAGCGCCGGGACACCATCCTGCACACCGCGCTGCAGGTCGTCTCCGACGCCAACACGCTGCTCACCCCGTTCTTGCCGCACGCGGCGCAGCGGGTGCACGAGCAGCTCGGCGGCACCGGCGTGTGGTCGGCCCAGCCGAAGATCACCGAGGTCGAGGAGATTACTGCGGTCGTCGAGGGCAGCGGGCCGGATTACCCGGTGCTCACCGGGGACTACGCCGCTGAGCAGGCGCACTGGGCCAGCGTCCCGATCGAGGTGGGCCGCCCCTTGGCCAAGCCCACCCCCCTGTTCACCAAGCTGGACCCCGCCCTGGGTGACACTGGCCCTGACTGGGCACCCATCCAGTCGTGAGTGCGGATCAGTGTTAGCGCACTCAACGCCACTCACCAGCGGCTTGCCGCCTGCTCCGCCGCCGCTGCCTGAGCCGGTGGTAGACGCGCATACCCATCTGGATGCCTGTGGCGCCACCGACTTAGTGGGGGTTCGCGCGGCGCTGGACCGGGCCGCGGCGGTGGGGGTTTCGGCGGTGGTGACGGTGGCCGACGACATGGTTGCGGCGCGCTGGGTGGTGCAGGCGTCGAGCTGGGACGACCGGGTCTTCGCGGCGGTGGCGCTGCATCCCACCCGCACGGCGACGATGGCCGACGCCGACCGCGCCGAGTTGGAACGGCTTGTGCGCCAACCCCGGGTGGTCGCGGTGGGGGAGACCGGCCTGGACTACTACTGGCCGCAGCGCGACCCGCTAGTCGCCACCCCCAAGGCGCAGCAGGAGGCGTACCGCTGGCACATCGACCTGGCCAAGCGGGTCGGCAAGCCGCTGATGATCCACGACAGGGACGCCCACGACGACGTGCTGGCGGTGCTGGAGCAGGAAGGCCCGCCGGAGACGGTCATCTTCCACTGCTTCTCCGGGGACGCCGCGATGGCGCGGGCCTGCGTGGACGCCGGTTACGTGCTGTCTTTCTCCGGCACCGTGACCTTCCGCAATGCCCGGGCGCTGCGCGAGGCGGCGGTGCTGGTTCCCCCCGGGCAGCTGCTGGTGGAGACCGACGCCCCGTTTCTCACCCCGCATCCGCACCGCGGTAAGCCCAACGAGCCGGTCAACCTGCCCTATACAGTGGTCGACCTCGCCGCGCTACGCGGGCAGGACGTGGCGGAGCTGGCCGTGTCGAGTTTTGCCGCCGCCGAGCGGGTCTTCGGGTTCAGGCGCCTGGCGGCACAGTTCGGCGCGACTGATACCGCTCACCGATCCTGAGTGATGGATCGGCGACACCCCCGGCCGGGGTGTTTGCCCATGTCGCTACATGCCGTTACCGTTCCGTCACTGTCAGCCGGGGTGGGAGGTTCTCGGGTGCGGGGTGCGTGCGTCATGACCTCGTGCTCTCCCTGCCCGGAACTGCGACGACTGGACATTGGTGACCACTCGCACGTTCGTCCGGGGTGCCCTCGCGGGTCTCGCCTTGGTGCTGCCGACCGGTACTGCTGCGGCTCTCACGATGGACAAGGCCATCACCGTCGTGGTAGACGATCAGGAGCACACCATCCACACGTTCGCTTCGTCGGTGTCGGGGGCGTTGGAATCGGCCGGCCTGCGCGCCGAGGACACCGACGTTCTGGCTCCGACCGCAAACAGCCCCATTGAGGACGGTAGCCGTGTCGTGCTCAAGCGCGGCCGACCGCTCGCTTTGACCGTCGACGGGGCGCGGCACCAGATCTGGACTACCGCGCTCACCGTCGACCACGCGCTGCAGCAGGTGGGGATGCGGACGGAGGACATGGAGCTGTCGGCCGACCGGTCCAGGCGCATCCCGCTGGAGGGCATGGCGCTGGTGGTGCGCATCGCCAGGCCGATCACCCTGATTGACGGTGGTCTGCCGGCCCGCGAAATCCACTCCACCGCGCTCTCCGTCGGTGACCTGCTCACCATGCAGGGGGTGCCGTTGGCGGATCAGGACACGGTCATCCCGGAACCCGGCTCGCCGGTGCTGCCCGGGATGACCGTGGAGGTCACCCGGATCCGCACCGAGGAGCGCAGCGAGCAGCGGCCGGTGCAGCCCCCGGTCAAGAAGGTCAAGGATCCCGGGCTGCGTAGTGGTGAGGTGGTCGTCGAGGATCCTGGCGTACCGGGCGAGAAGATCGTCACCTTTCTGGTCACCCTGAAAAACGGCAAGGAGATCGGCCGCAAGGAAGTCGCCAGCCAGCAGGTCAGTCCGGGGCGGCCAAGCCGGATCCGGGTCGGCACGAAGGGATCCACCGGTACCGAGGGCTCGGTCTGGGACCGCCTCGCGCAGTGCGAGTCCGGCGGGAACTGGGCCATCAACTCGGGCAACGGCTACTACGGCGGCCTGCAGTTCGACAAGAGCACCTGGAGCGCCTACGGCGGTAACCGGTACGCTCCCTACCCGCACCAGGCCAGCCGCGAGGAGCAGATTGCGGTCGCGCAGAAGGTCCGCAACGCCCGGGGCGGTTACGGCGCATGGCCGACCTGTTCGGCACGGCTGGGTCTGGCCTCCTGACCTGGGCCCACCATGTCTTCATGACAGGGTCTCCATGACGGCGGAGCGGCCCGCCCTGCTGGGGCCGGCCGACCTGCGCAAGCTGGCCGATCAGCTCGGGCTGCGCCCGACCAAGAGGCTCGGGCAGAACTTCGTGCACGACGCCAACACGGTGCGCCGGATCGTGGCTGCGGCCGACCTCGCCACCGACGACGTTGTGCTCGAAGTGGGGCCCGGGCTGGGCTCGCTCACCCTGGCCCTGCTCGGCACGGTCGATCGGGTGCTGGCCGTGGAGGTGGATCCGCTGCTGGCCGCCGCGCTGCCCGCCACGGTGGCCGACCGTGCCCGGGACCACGCCGGTGCGCTGCGGGTCCTGACCGCCGATGCGCTGCGGGTGCGGCGCGCGGAGATCGTCGAGGCGGCCGGTGGCGTGCACCCCACCGCGCTGGTCGCGAACCTGCCTTACAACGTGGGTGTTCCCGTACTGCTACACCTGCTGGCCGAGCTGCCGAGCCTGCGCTGCGGGCTGGTGATGGTGCAGGCTGAGGTGGCAGACCGGCTGGCCGCCCCGCCGGGCACCCGCAGTTACGGGGCACCCAGCGTCAAGGCGGCGTGGTTCGCTGAGGTCCGCCGCGCTGGATCGGTGCCCCGCGCGGTGTTCTGGCCGGTGCCCAATGTGGATTCCGGCCTGGTCGCCCTGACCCGGCGGCCGGCACCGTCCACAGTGCCCAGAGACGACGTCTTCGCACTCATTGATGCCGCGTTCGCGCAGCGCCGTAAGACGCTGCGGGCCGCCCTGGCGGGCTGGGCAGGTTCGGCCACCGCTGCCGAGCGGGTGCTGCGCGCCGCCGGGGTAGATCCGACCGCTCGCGGTGAGCAGCTCACCGTCGGCGACTATGCGCGGATCGCTGGTGAATGGCGATGCGAGCTATAACCCTTATCGCCACTCACGGGCGCGCAGCGCATAGTGTGGGGGCGTGCTTGCCGTTGTGCCGCAACCGGTTACCGTGCGCGTCCCGGCCAAGGTCAACCTGCACCTGGCCGTGGGAGACCTGCGCTGCGACGGTTATCACGAGCTGGTCAGCGTGTTCCAAGCGCTGTCGGTGACCGACGAGGTGACCGTCGCGGTCACCGACACACCCGGAGTGCAGGTGTATGGCGAGGGTGCCGGAACGGTTCCCACCGACGGCCGCAACCTCGCGTGGCGTGCGGTGCTTGCCCTCGCTGAGCACGCCGGACGCCGGCCTGCAGTGCGGGTCGCGCTGCGCAAGGGCATCCCGGTGGCCGGTGGGATGGCCGGTGGCAGTGCCGACGCAGCGGGCACCCTGGTCGCGCTGGCTGGGCTGTGGCGCCTGGAGATCAGCCGTGAGGAGCTGGCTGGACTCGCCGCCGGGCTGGGCAGCGACGTGCCGTTCGCGTTGCAGGGGGGCACTGCGCTGGGCACCGGGCGCGGTGAGTCCCTGGTGCCGGTGCTGACCCGGCACACCTTTTACTGGGTCCTCGCGCTGGACCACCGTGGCCTGCCCACCGCGGACGTGTACCGGGAGTTGGACCGGCTGCGGGCGCAAGGCTCGACGTTACCGCGGCTCGGCGGCGTCGAGCCGCTGCTGGAGGCGCTGGCCTCGGGGGACCCTCGGCAGCTCGCCTTACTGCTCGGCAACGATCTGCAGGCCGCCGCGGTGTCGCTACACCCTGCCCTGCGCCGCACCCTGCGCGCCGGGCTGGAGGCCGGGGCGCTGGCCGGCATGGTGTCCGGATCCGGACCGACCTGCGCGTTCCTGTGCGTCGACGCCGACGCCGCGGTCCGGGTTGCCGCCGAGCTGGCCGGTGCCGGTGTCTGCCGCACCGTCCGGGTAGCCAGCGGCCCGGTGCCCGGGGCCCGGGTGGTGGAGGAGCCGCGCCCGGTGCCGCCCCCTGAGCCCCTTGCGCACGCCTGATGACGAACCTGGTCAACCTCGAGACCGTCTCGAAGTCTTACGGGATCCGCCCGCTGCTGTCCGGAGTCTCCCTGGGCGTCGCCGAGGGAGACCGGATCGGTGTGGTCGGACTCAACGGCGGCGGAAAGACCACCCTGCTCGAGGTGCTCGCCGGCATCCAGGAACCAGACGCCGGCCGGGTCAGCCGCACCAGGGACTTGCGTACCGCCGTGCTGACCCAGCGCACCGAGCTTCCCGAGCAGGTCACTGTGCGCCAGGCGGTACTGGATCCGCTGGGGGTCACCGCCGAGCATGAGTGGGCCGGCGACCCCCGAGTGCGCGGGCTGCTTGACGGGTTGGGCATCTCCTCGCTCGGGCTGGACCGGCCGGTGGACGGGCTCTCCGGCGGGGAGCGTCGCCGGGTTGCGCTGGCCGCCGCGCTGGTGGGCGAGCTCGACCTGCTGGTGCTCGATGAGCCGACCAACCACCTCGACGTCCAGGGTGTGCGGTGGCTTGCCGAGCACCTGCTGGCGCGACGCTGCGCGGTGGTGGTGGTGACCCACGACCGGTGGTTTCTGGACACCGTGTGCACCCGCACCTGGGAGGTCACCGACGGCCGGGTGGACGGCTACGACGGGGGTTACGCGGACTGGACCTACGCCCGCGCGCAGCGCGCCCGGTTGGCTGCGGCAGCCGAGGACCGGCGGCGCAACCTGGCTCGCAAGGAGCTCGCCTGGCTGCGCCGCGGACCACCGGCGCGCAGCTCCAAGCCGCGCTACCGGATCGAGGCCGCCGAAGCCCTGATCGCCGACGTCCCCTCACCGCGGGACACCGTCGAGCTGCTCACCTTCGCCCGGCGCCGGCTGGGTCGCACCGTGCTGGAACTCGAGGATGTCACCGTGACCGTGGCCGGCCGTTCGCTGCTGGACGCCCAGACGTGGCGGCTCGGACCTGGTGAGCGCATCGGGCTGGTCGGGGCCAACGGGTCGGGCAAGACCACGCTCTTGCGGCTGCTCGCCGGACAACGGGAGCCCGACGCCGGCCGCCGCGTGCAGGGATCCACCGTCCGGCTGGCGCACCTGCACCAGGAACTGGAGGACCTACCGGAGTCGCTGCGGGTGCTGGAGGCGGTGCAGGACGTGGCCCATCGGGTCACGTTGGGCCGCCAGGAGCTGTCCGCCTCGCAGCTGGCCGAGCGGCTCGGGTTCCCAGCGTCGCGGCAGTGGACCCCGGTGGGGGACCTGTCTGGCGGGGAGCGGCGCCGGCTGCAGCTGACCCGGCTGTTGATGGCCGAGCCGAACGTGTTGCTGCTCGACGAGCCCACCAACGACCTGGACATCGACACCCTGCAGCAGCTGGAAGACCTGCTGGACGGCTGGCCCGGCTCGCTGGTGGTGGTCTCGCACGACCGCTACCTCATCGAGCGGGTCTGTGACTCCGTGGTGGCGCTGTTCGGTGACGGGCGGATCACCCAGCTGCCCGGTGGCATCGAGGAGTACCTGCAGCGGTGGGACAGCGCGGCCGAGGCAGCCCCGCCGGCCGTCGCCAGTACCGGCCCACCGACGGCGGCCGCCGAGGCGCGTGCCGCGCGCAAGGAGCTGGCCCGGCTGGAGCGGCAGCTGGAGCGGTTGGCCGGCCAGGAGGCTGACCTGCAGCGCCGGATCGCGCACCAGGCCGCGGACCCTGGGGCGTTCCGCGAGCTGGACGGTGAACTACGCGCGGTGCTCGCGGCGAAGGATGACCTGGAAACCCGCTGGTTGGAGGTCGCCGACGCCGCTGGTTCGGGACACAGCCCGTAAGGTGATCGGACGTGAGCAGGTTCGTCGACACTCTGCTGGCGCACTGCGCGCCGGACTCGCCAACCCGGTCGGACCGCGGCATCACCACCGGTGAACCAACGCAGCCACGCCGCCTCACCTGGACGCAGGTGCACGAGAAGGCGCTGCGGGCCGCCGGGACCCTGATGAGCGCCGCGCCTGGTGTCCATCCCGGAGACGCGGTCGCAGTGCTGGCCGGTGACCCTGCTCTGATCGCACCCGCGGTGCAGGGCATCTGGCTGGCCGGCGGCAGCGTCACCATGCTGCATCAGCCCACCCCCCGCGCCGATCTGGCGGCCTGGGCCGCGGACACCGTCCGGGTGCTCGGCATGATCGGCGCCAAGCTGGTGCTGCTCGGGCCGCCCTTCGACGGGCTTGCCCCGGTGCTTGACCAGCGCGGGATCGGCTACCTGATGCTTGCCGACCTCGATGATCCGGCCGCTGGGCCCCTTCCTGCGCCGGTGCCGATGGGTGAGGACGACACCGCGCTGCTGCAGCTCACCTCTGGGTCCAGCGCCACGCCCAAGGCGGTCCGGATCACCCACGGCAACCTCTACGCCAACATGACCGCAATGGTGCAGGTCGCCGGCCTCGACCCGGCCGGTGACGTCTTGATCTCCTGGCTGCCGCTGTTCCACGACATGGGGATGGTCGGGTTCCTCACCGTGCCGATGGCACTGGGCCTGGAGCTGGTGAAGGTGACCCCGGCGGACTTCCTGTCCCGCCCGCTGCTGTGGGCCGAGCTGATCAGCCGGCACCGCGGCACGGTCACCGCGGCGCCGAACTTCGCCTACGCCCTGCTGGCCCGGCGGCTGGCCGGCACCGACGCGCACTTCGACCTGTCCACCCTGCGCTTCGCGCTCAACGGTGCCGAGCCCATCGAACCGGCTGCGGTGCGGGCTTTCACCACCGCCGGAGGGCGGTTCGGGCTGCCGGAGCGCTGCGTGGTGTGTGCCTACGGGATGGCTGAGACCGTTCTCGCGGTCTCCTTCGCGCCGCACGGGATCGGCATGCAGGTGGACACCGTGGACGCCGACGCATTGGAGGCGCGGCGTCGCGCCGTCCCCACCGGGCCAGCCGAGCGGCACGTCCGGGCCTTCCCCCGGCTCGGGCCGCCGCTGCCCGGGCTGGAGGTGCAGGTCGTGGCCGAGGACGGTCGGGCGCTGGGGGAGCGCGAGGTCGGCCGGATCCGGCTGCGCGGCGAGTCGGTGACCCGCGAGTACCTGACCGTTGAGGGGGCGCGGCCCACCCAGGATCCCGACGGGTGGCTGGACACCGGAGACGAGGGATACCTCGCCGACGGCGACGTGGTGATCTGCGGGCGGCGCAAGGACGTCATCATCATGGGCGGGCGCAACGTCTACCCCACCGACATCGAGCGCGCCGCGGGACTGGTGGACGGGGTCCGTCCGGGCAATGTGGTGGCGGTGCGCATCGACGCCGGCGCGCGGCGTGAGTCGTTCGCGGTGGCCGTCGAGTCCCACCGGGCGGGAGACGACGAGGCCGAGCGCATCCTGCGCAAGGAGGTCACCTCGCGGGTGGTCGATGCGGTGGGCTTGCGGCCGGGTGCCGTGGTGGTGCTGCCGCCGGCCACATTGCCCAAGACACCGTCGGGCAAGTTGCGCCGCGCCGCGGTCAGAGACCGGATCGCGGAGTACCTGAAGCCCTAATCGCTAGGCCGCAGGTTCGAGCCCTGCCGGGGGCACCAAACGAGACGTATTCGAACCCTCGACACGGCGAAGAGGTGTCGAGGTCAGCATGGACAGACCCCCAGTGGCACGGAGTGCCCTGGGGGTCTTGTCGTGGGTGCTGGTCGCGGGCCGTCTGAGGATGTCGGCCATGGTGATCTGGCCGGCCTCGCGGTCGGCCTGGATGGTTCGGCCAGCATCAAGGGTGTCTGGGTCGAGGAGGGTGTCGAAGGGTTCGGCGTAGTCGCTGTGGAGGCCGTCGTCGTCGATGTAGAGGTGGGTGAAGAACGCTGGGTTGAACAGCCTACGTAGCTGGGGGTCGGCTGCCAGGTAGGCAGCGTGGCAGTCGCGGGCAAGGTCGAGGGCACGGGCATCAGGGCCTTGCGCCTTGACGGTGATCTTCCGTTGCGTTGTCATGAGACATCACTGCCGTTGCTTGCGGCGGATGGCAGAACTGGCGACGGGCGTCCAGAGCCAGCGTCGCCATTCCTGCCGGTCTTTGTGGACCATGTCAGATCACGGCCAGATTGTGCCTATTACATCAACCATCCCGTGATCCCCCAACTTCTTACTGCTCAGCACGTAAGTAAGCCACCGCATCACCCCGCCACCACCGAATTGTATATCCATCATGACGGTGCCGATCAAGAAACACCCACCCGACCGGCGCTGTCTTAGGGACGGCTCCGCCCTTGCTCATACGACTCTACCTGTCCGGCTGGCAGGAATGACAGCTTCACCCTCAATAACCACGGAGGTTCTCAGCCCCCGCTTACGGATACGTTCCGCCATCTCGGCCAGCCAGTCGCCTAAAGCAAGCTGGTCATCCCGTGAGAGATCATGCTCTATGACTCCCGCACAGAACGCCCCACATGCATCCGTCATACGCCGCAGCTCAAGCAAGAGCTGACGGTCGTCGTCAGTCACGGCCC
>DATHTJ010000121.1:0-6677 GCA_035463315.1 Pseudonocardiaceae bacterium | reverse complement strand
CGCTGGGTGTCGACGTGGAGCAGCGCGATTGGCTGGATTGCCAAGCGCGGCGGTTGGTCGATCACCGAAGCAGGGGTGGAGGCGATCGCGGAGTTCGCGGGTGACGAGTTCATCAGCGAGTTGACCCGGCGCTACCGGCTGCACCGCAAGCAGACACAGCAGAAGCAGTCCGGCTACGGCGACCCCCGCTGGGCGGAAGTCGTCAAGGCTTTGGGCTACGTGGAGGCCGGGTGGTGGACGGCCTACGGCGATCTCGCGACGCTCACCGGGCTCTCCGCACAATCGGTCGGAAAGTTCCTGAGGACCGAGAAGACCAACAACGCCCACCGGGTACTTCGCTCCAACGGCAGCATCTCTCCTGACTTCCACTGGCCCGACCCCGACCGCAGTGACGACCCGCGGCAGGTGCTGGAGAGCGAGGGACTCCAGTTCGACGAGTCGGGGCGTGCCGACCCGGACCAGCGGGTCACCGCCGACGACCTGCGGGAGCAACGGGCCGAGCTCGGTACCGATGGAGAGACCGGGTCACCCACCCGGGTGAGGTTGCGGTCGCGACCATGCACCGGATGAAGGGGCTGGAGTTCCGCCGTGTCGCAGTGGTCGGCGTCAGCCAGCGCTACGTACCAGCGCCGTCCGCCGTCACCTCGGCCACCGACGACCAGCGCTCGCACGACCTCGACATCCAGCGTGAACGGTGCCTGCTCTTCGTCGCCTGCACCCGGGCCCGCGAGAACCTGGTGGTCTCCTGGCACGAGACACCGAGCCGGTTGTTGCCGACCTGACTGCGCCCGGAACGGTTGATCTAGGTCCCCGGGGGTCGCGCCTCAGAGGCGGCTGCGGCTCCTCATGCCAGCTCCGACTCCGGCGAGCTGCAGCGCAAGACACAGCAAACCGGCCAGCATGAAGGCTTCGGGGTCGAGCGGACCGAGCGCAACCCCGACCAGATGGAGCACCAGAGCGAGCGCGAACAGGATGGCGGCGACAATGGCGAGCATGGTGGTCTCCTTAGTCAGCCCGGCGTCTGTGCAGGACAGGGCGCTTCCGTGCGACCGCGGCGGAGTGTCGTACACGCCCCCGACACGGCGAGGGCGTCAGTTCACCCGCAACATATATACGAAGATGCCCTGTTTGTCAATGTTCGCACCGAACCGGGCTCCCCGCACGTCGAGTCGGCTCCGGCCGTAGCAGAGCACCTAATTGCATACCGAGCCGCGGGGGACGAGAGAAGCACGCCAAGTGGACAGCATGAGCCGACTCGAGCAGATCGTCACGCGGTTGCCCAAAGCGACGCGCGTCGACGTCACAGATTTCTCCGAGCCACGCCGGAAAGAGTCCGCGCATCAGAGCGCGTGCGACAAACAAACTTCCGGATGCCTGAGGCTAGAGCGGGCGCTCACATCTTTTCGTACCGTCGGAGAAGGCGCCGATTTGGGTCGAACCTGGGGGGCAAGAACCTTCCGCGAAGAACTCGCAATTACCGTCGGCGTTGACCGGCGACCTTCCAGAACCGGCGGTCCCCACGGGATCGGGCCTTCTCGATATACGCCACCGTGGAGCGGTCACAGAACGCAGCACTGCCACGCTCATCCTGCGTCACCCTCGCCGGGGTCGGCCCTGAGCACCAGGCTGGCTACTCCGGGACGTCCGGTATCGCCAGACGTCGCCGAGGGATCTCATCGTGTGGGCCTCACCGTGACGGGAGCCGCGCCATCTCGTCGATGTTCGCCGTGACCAATCGGCGTCCGTCCGGGCTAAACGCCACCGCAGTGACCGTCAGGTCGTGCAGCAGGGTCTGCACCGCGCGGGGTTGAGAAAAGATACGGGGCGGAGCAGATAGCGGTGCTGGCGGAGCGGGGAATTCCAGACAGGGAGGGGTCGGCGGGGTCACTGCCACTTCTGGTGTGGGCACCGGGTCGGAGGACGGACTGGGCCGCGGTGGCAGCGGGATGGTGGTGTCGAAGATGAGCCCGTCGGCGGCGCGCAGGTACAGCACGGGGGTGCCCCACTCCAGGGTGTCCTTCTTGGCCCGCCGTAGTGCCCGCCGGGCGCGCATCACGCTGTCGTCCAGCGGCCGGGCGTTTGGTCACGTACTCGTAGAAGGCCTGGACGAATTGGATCGCGGCCGGGTCGCTGATTGTGAACTGCATGGCCACCACCGCCGGGACCTCCCAGCGGATCAGCGCCGCGGCGGTGCTGGAAAACTCATCGGTGGCACTGCCCCACCCGGTGTCGCAGGCGTTGAGCACCACCAGACGCATTGGCGGTTGAAGTCGGCGGACGTCCAAGGCCACCGCAGGATGCCGTCAGCCTTCCAGCCCGCGCGCGAACACCGGATAGCTGCCCTCCGCGCTCGGCAGAACGATCTCCACCTCGAAATCGAGCGGGGTCATTCTCACCCTCCGAGCCGGTCACCTCCGCGCGCCACACACGAGTGGTCACCTGATCTTACTGCTGCACAGCAGGGGACAACGCATTGCGACCAACGGTGAACAATCCAGTCGATCTCATGGCAGGGCGAGGACGATGCGGAGTGCGTCGTTGACTGCTCGTAGTGTCGCGGGGCTGAGCGAGCCGAGTAGGTCGTGGAGTTCGTCCTGGTGCAGTTGCTGTAGATCGTCGGCGTTGACGTAGCCGACGAGCGGGTCGGCGGTGCCGAGAGGGACCCACGTTGGCAGGTTGGTGTGGCGATCTGTGGTGGTGATCCTGACAGCGAGCAGGTCGGACAGTGCACGATTGCGGTGGTTGTTGCTGACTACGAGCCAGGGTTTCGGTCCGAATCCGATGTCGGCGCGGTAGATCTGCCCTCGCAGCGGTGCGCTCATGCGTCGGCGACGCGGTCGACGCGGTGGGCGTAACGGCGGCGGCGCTCCCGGGTCTCGGCAGCGTCGTGCACATCGGGCCACAGGTCGGCTAGTTCGGTGTACCCGCGTTCCAGCGCGCGTTCTCGCACGGCGTCGGCTCCAGCGTGGACGAGTGCTCGAATGATCGCTGCCTCAGACGCACCCGGTTTCAGGATGATGCCCTTCTCGGCGGCGGCGTCCACGAGGGCGGCCCACTCGGCGCGATCGGGATTGCTGACCGAAGCGATCACTCCCTCGTCGTGGTCATCGAACGTGACCGTGGTTCGCCTCGTCATGCATCAACTCTAGCATCATCTTGCGGTGCGCTTTCCGCATCAACGTAAGACTACTCCCATTCGATGGTGCCCGGTGGCTTGCTCGTCACGTCGAGCACCACGCGGTTGATCTCGGGCACCTCGTTGGTGATCCGGCCGGAGATGCGGGCCAGCACGTCATAGGGCACCCGGGACCAGTCCGCGGTCATCGCGTCCTCGCTGGACACCGGGCGCAGCACCACGGGATGCCCGTAGGTTCGCCCATCACCCTGCACGCCGACGCTGCGCACCTGCGCCAGCAGCACCACCGGGCACTGCCAGATGTCGCGGTCCATCCCGGCCGCGGTGAGCTCCTCCCGGGCGATCGAGTCCGCGGCGCGCAACGTCTCCAAGCGCGCTGCGGTGACCTCGCCGATGATCCGGATCGCCAGACCGGGGCCCGGGAACGGCTGGCGGTGCACGATCGTCTCCGGCAGTCCGAGTTCCAGCCCCACCCGGCGCACCTCGTCCTTGAACAACGCCCGCAGCGGCTCGATCAGCTCGAATTTCAGGTCCTCGGGCAGCCCGCCGACGTTGTGGTGACTCTTGATGTTCGCGGTGCCCGAGCCGCCGCCGGATTCCACCACGTCCGGGTACAGAGTGCCCTGCACGAGGAAACGGATCTCCTGACCGTGCCGGCCCGCCTCGGCCGCCACGTCGCGCGCCGCGGCCTCGAAGACCCGGATAAACTCCCGCCCGATGATCTTGCGCTTCTGCTCCGGATCGACCACCCCGGCCAGCGCGTCCAGGAACCGCTCGCGGGCGTCGACGGTGACCAGTCGGACTCCCGTCGCGGCCACGTAGTCCCGTTCCACCTGGGCGCGCTCCCCGGCCCGCAGCAGGCCATGGTCGACGAACACGCAGGTCAGGTCATCCCCGACGGCGCGGTGCACCAGGGCGGCGGCGACCGCGGAGTCCACCCCGCCGGACAGCCCGCAGATCAGCTTGTCGCCGCCGGTCTGAGCCCGGATCGCGGCCACGGTCTCGTCGATGACGTTGGCGGTGGTCCAGCTCGGCCGGATACCGGCCACCTCGTGCAGGAACCGGCGCAGCACCTCCTGGCCGTGCGGGGAGTGCACCACCTCGGGGTGGTACTGCACCCCGGCCAGCCGCCGGCCGGTGTCCTCGAACGCCGCTACCGGGGCACCCGCCGACCGCGCGGTGACCGTGAACCCCTCCGGCGCGGCGGTGACGGCGTCGCCGTGGCTCATCCATACGGGACCGCGCGCGGGCAGCTCGCGGTGCAACACGCCGCCGCCGCCGAGCACCTGCAGGTCGGTGCGCCCGTACTCCCGGGTGCCGGTTTTGCGCACGACACCGCCCAGCGCGTCGGCCATCGCCTGGAAGCCGTAGCAGATCCCCAGCACCGGCACCCCGGCCTCGAACAGAGCCGGGTCGACGCGGGGAGCGCCCGGCGCGTACACGCTGGCCGGACCACCGGACAGCACGATCGCCGCGGGTCTTCGATCAAGCATCTCCGCGACTGGTGTGGTATGTGGCACGACCTCGGAGTACACCTGCGCCTCACGGACCCGGCGAGCGATCAACTGCGCGTACTGCGCTCCGAAGTCAACGACCAGAACCACCCGTGAGTGCGTAACAGTGTTATCGGACTCTTTGCCACTCACGAGCGGGCCCAGGGTGAGCGCGGTGGGATGGGGTCCAGCTGCTGGTAGTCCTCACCCGGGGTGGGCCGTGGGTCCGGCGCGCCCTTGTTGGGCCACAAGGCGAAGGCGCGCTCGGCCAGCGCGGTGATGGTCAGCGCCGGGTTCACCCCGAGGTTCGCACTGACCGCCGACCCGTCCACCACGGACAGGCCCGGGTAACCGTGCACCCGGTGGTAAGGGTCGATGACGCCGTCAGCAGAGGTTGCGCCTATCGGGCAGCCGCCGAGGAAGTGCGCGGTCATCGGGACCTCGAACAGCTCGCCCCAGGTGCCCCCTGCGGTGCCGCCGATGTGCTGGGCGGTGAGCTGGCTGGCCTGGAACGCGGCCGGGATGAAGGTGGGGTTGGACTCGCCGTGACCGCGCCGCGAGGTGAGCCGGCCGCGACGGCGGTAGGTGGTCAGCGAGTTGTCCAGGGTTTGCATCACCAGCAGGATCACCGTCCGTTCGCTCCAGCGCCGTACCGACAGCAGCCGCATCACTCTGACCGGGTGTCGGGCAATGAAGCGTACGAACTGCCGCCAGCGCGGGGTGTCCGACGCGCCGTCGGTGGCCAAGGTCTGCAGCAGGCCCATCGCGTTGCTGCCCCGCCCGTAGCGGACCGGCTCGATGTGGGTGTGCTCGTCGGGGTGGAAGGAGGAGGTAATGGCCACCCCGCGGGAGAAGTCGCGCACCGGGTCCACGGTGGCCCGGCTGGCGCCGACGATCGACTCGGAGTTCGTCCGGGTCAGCTCGCCCAGCCGGGACGACAGCCGGGGCAGCACGCCATCATCACGCATCTGGTGCAGCAATTGCTGGGTCCCCCAGGTGCCCGCAGCGAGCACCACCTGGTTCGCCCGGACCGTCCGGCGCCACCGCTTGCCGGTCCGCACGGTGTCGATCAGCCAGGTCCCGTCCGACTGCGGGCGCAGCGCGGTGACGGTGGTCAGCGGGTGCACGGTGGCCCCGCCCCGCTCCGCTAGATACAAGTAGTTCTTCACTAGGGTGTTCTTCGCACCGACCCGGCACCCGGTCATGCAGGAACCACATTCGGTGCAGCCGGTCCGCCGGGGGCCCGCGCCGCCAAAGTAGGGGTCATCGACCTCCTCACCCGGGCGGCCGAAGAACACCCCGACCGGAGTGGGTTGGTAGCTCTTCAAGACCCCCATATCCTGCGCGACCCGCTGCATCACCTCGTCTGCAGCCGTGTGCCCGGCGTAGGTCGTCACCCCGAGCATCCGCTGTGCCTGGTGGTAATGGGCGTCGAGCTCAGCGCGCCAATCAGTGATGTGCCCCCACTGCCGGTCGCGGAAGAACGCGTCGGGTGGCCGGTAGAGGGCGTTGGCGTAGTTCAGCGAACCGCCCCCGACGCCCGCGCCGGCCAGCACCACGAGATCGCGCAGCAGGTGGATGCGCTGGATTCCGTAACAACCCAAGGCGGGCGCCCAGAGAAACTTGCGCAGCTGCCAGGACGTGGTGGCCAGCTCCTCGTCGGCGAAGCGCCGCCCCGCCTCGAGCACGCCGACCCGGTAACCCTTCTCGGTCAGCCGCAGCGCCGCCACACTGCCCCCGAACCCAGACCCGACCACCAGCACGTCGTAGTCGACCTCGGTCGTCACCCGACACCTCCTGACCAACCCGACCGCGTTCTGGATGCAGACTGCACCAAACAGGGCACGAATAACTGCAGTCTGCATCCCGAACGCGGGCGGAGGGAGGGTTAGGGGCGGATGGTGAGACCGACTTTTTGGAACTCTTTGAGTTCTGAGTAGCCGGTTTTGGCCAGTGCGCGGCGTAGCGCGCCGAACAGGTTCACCTCACCCCCAGGGTCGCAGGAGGGGCCGAACAGCAGCGTGTCGATGCCGACCGAGCTCTCGGGC
>DATHTJ010000120.1:0-2451 GCA_035463315.1 Pseudonocardiaceae bacterium | reverse complement strand
CCGACGGCGGCGGAGCGGCCTTCGGCGATGGCCCACACGATCAGCGATTGCCCGCGGCCCATGTCTCCGGCGACGAACACGCCCGGCACGCTGGTCATGAAACACGCGTCGCGGGCGACGTTGCCGCGCGCGTCGTACTCCACACCCAGCCCCTCGAGGAGCGTGCCCTTCTCCGGCCCGACGAATCCCATCGCCAGCAGCACCAGATCGCATGGCAGGTCCTGCTCGCTGCCCGGCACCGGCACGAACTTGCGGCCTTCAGAGACGACCTCGACCAACCGCAGCGCCCGCACCCGGCCGTCGCCATCATCGAGGAACTGCTGGGTGCTCACCGAGAACAGCCGCTCGCCACCCTCCTCGTGGGCCGAGGAGACCCGGTAGATCATCGGGTAGGTGGGCCAGGGCTGCGTCTCCGGGCGGCGCTGCGGGGGGGTCGGCAGGATCTCCAGCTGGGTCACCGAGGCCGCACCCTGGCGATGTGCGGTGCCCAGGCAGTCAGCCCCGGTGTCACCCCCGCCGATGATCACCACATGCTTGCCCTCGGCGTGGATCGGGGACCGTGCCAGATCGCCCTCCTGCACCCGGTTGGACGGCGGCAGGTACTCCATCGCCTGGTAGATGCCGGCCAGCTCACGACCAGGCACCGGCAGGTCCCGCCAGGCGGTGGCACCACCAGCGAGCACCACGGCATCGAAGCCCGCGCGCAGCTCGTCGACACCAAAGTCCTCCCCGACGTCGACGCCAGCGCGGAACTCGGTGCCTTCGGCGCGCATCTGCGCCAGCCTGCGATCCAGCCGGTGCTTGGCCATCTTGAACTCGGGGATGCCGTAGCGCAGCAGCCCGCCGATCCGATCGGCACGCTCGTAGACCACCACGTCGTGCCCGACCCGGGTCAGCTGCTGGGCCGCGGCCAGCCCCGCCGGGCCAGACCCGACCACCGCGACCTTCTTGCCGGTGCGCACCTCGGGCGCCACCGGGTGCACCCAGCCCTCTTCCCAGGCCCGGTCAATGATCTCGATCTCGACCTGCTTGATAGTCACCGGGTCGTCGTTGATGGCCAGCACGCAGGCCGCCTCGCACGGCGCCGGGCACAGCGTCCCGGTGAACTCGGGGAAATTGTTGGTCGCGTGCAGCCGCTCGGCGGCGTCAGCCCAGTCCTGCCGCCAGACCAGATCGTTCCACTCCGGAATGAGGTTGCCCAGCGGGCAACCGTGGTGGCAGAACGGGATCCCGCAGTTCATGCACCGGCCGGCTTGCCGCTCCACTGCCTCGTGGTCGAAGTCCTCATAGACCTCCCGCCAGTCACGTAACCGCAGGTCGACTGGGCGGCGCGGCGGGTTCTGCCGCCCAGTGGTGAGGAAGCCCTTGGGATCAGCCATGAGCGGCCTCCATGATGGCCTCATCGACGTTCCTGCCGTCCCGCTGCGCGGCGGCCTGGGCGGCCAGCACCCGCTTGAAGTCCTTGGGCATGACCTTGCCGAACCGCTCCACCGCCACGTCCCAGTCCGACAGCAGCGCGTGCGCCACCGCAGATCCGGTCTCGGCGTGATGCCGCGCCACCGCGTCGGCCAAAAACGCGCGGTCCTCGTCGTCCAGCGGGTCCAGGTCGACCATCTCCTGATTGACCCGACCGACAACCAGGTCGAGCACGTAGGCGACCCCGCCGGACATCCCGGCCGCGAAGTTGCGCCCGACTGGCCCGAGCACCACCACCCGGCCACCGGTCATGTACTCGCAGCCGTGATCACCGACGCCCTCGACGACGGCCAGCGCCCCGGAGTTGCGCACGCAGAACCGCTCCCCCACCATCCCGCGCAGGAACATCTCCCCGGACGTCGCCCCATAAAGGATCACGTTGCCGGCGATGATGTGCTGTTCCGCGGTGAACTGCGCGTCGGGATACGGGCGGACGGTGATCCGCCCGCCGGACAGGCCCTTGCCGACGTAGTCGTTGGCGTCACCGATCAGCCGCAGAGTGATCCCGCGCGGCAGGAACGCCCCCAAGGACTGCCCGGCCGATCCGGTGAGGGTGATGTCGATCGTGTTGTCGGGCAGCCCCGCCCCACCCCAACGGCGGGTCAGCTCGGAGCCAAGCATGGTGCCCACCGTGCGGTTGACGTTGCGGACCGGCAGGTCCAGCCGCACTGGCTCGCCCTCAGCCAGCGCCCCCTCGGCCAGTGCGATCAGGGTGTTGTCCAGCGCTTTGTCCAGCCCGTGGTCCTGCTCCACGGTCCGGTGCCGCGGGGTCTCGGGGTCCCTGTCGGACGGTACGTGCAGGATCGGCGACAGGTCCAATCCGGCGGCCTTCCAGTGGTCGATCGCCGGGCGGGTGTCCAGCATCTCGGTGCGCCCGATCGCCTCTTCGAGCCTGCGGAACCCGAGCGCCGCCAGGCACTCGCGGACCTCCTGGGCGATGAACTCGAAGAAGTTGACGACGTACTCGGCCTTGCC
>DATHTJ010000119.1:0-13884 GCA_035463315.1 Pseudonocardiaceae bacterium | reverse complement strand
CAGGACCGTCATGGCCGCTTTGGCATCCGCAATACGTACTGCTCGAAGTGCACCCCGTCGGGCAACTCCACCTGCGCGACGCTCAACCGCAACCGCCGCGTGTCATCCACCAGCCGCTCACCGTGGACGATCCAGCGGGTGGGCTCCGGGACGACCGGGGGCGGGGGGTTGGCCATCGTTAGAGGCGCTCGGGATCCGGGTTGGTAGTACTTGAAGACACACCAACTGGGCACGCCACGCCCGTGCCGCCGATTCCACAGTAGCCATTGGGGTGCTTGGCGTCGCTCAAATACTGCTGGTGGTAGTCCTCGGCGTAGTAGAACTCGCTCAGCGGGGCGATCTCGGTGCTGATCTGGCCGCGCCCGGCGGCGGTGAGGGCCCGCTGGTAGACGGCGCGGCTCGCCTCGGCCTCGGCGGATTGCTCGGCGTCGGCGGTGTACACGGCGGAGCGGTACTGGGTGCCGACGTCGTTGCCTTGGCGCATCCCCTGCGTCGGGTCGTGGCCCTCCCAGAACACCCGCAGCAGCTCGCCGTAGGAGACCTGCGCCGGGTCGAACACCACCAGCACCGCCTCGGTGTGCCCGGTTCGCCCGGAGCACACTTCCTCGTAGCTGGGGTTCGGGGTGTGACCACCGGCGTAGCCGACTGCGGTGGAGTACACCCCAGGAGTGCGCCAGAAGATCCGCTCGGCGCCCCAGAAGCAACCCATCCCGAACACCGCGGTGCGCAGGCCGTCCGGGAACGGAGGGACGATGCGGTGCCCGTGCACAGCGTGCCGCTCCGGAACCGGGATCGGGGCGGATCGCCCGGGCAGCGCCTCCTCCGCGGTCACCATGCGGGTCTTGTTGCGTCCGAACAGCGCCATGCCGCCAGGCTACGCCGAGGCTGCCGGCACGGACGGCTCACGCTCGGGAGGTGAGGGAGGCGCAGGCTGCGAGAGCCGAAGGAGCCGGCTGGCGGCATCCGAGCGGGGCTTGCGGCGCCGAAGGTAACGGCGCAACGACAACGTGGGCTGCTCGATGTAGTGCCATGACAACCACCCGCACAGGTAGGTCAGGGGCAGTGCGGTGACGGTCAGCGACCACTGCTGATCGGCGCCAGCCATGATCAGCAATTGCTGGACCGGGAATGCCCAGATATACAAGCCGTAGCTGCCGAAGACCCACGAGTCGTAGCCCTCGAGGCGGGCCGGCCAGTGATGCGCGAGAACGAGCGCCCCGTACCCGGCCATGAAGGGCAGGGTCAAAGCCCCGACCTGGGTGGTGTGGACCGCGATCTGCAGCCCGACCAGTGCCCACGCCACGAAAGGCGACAGCGGAATCCGGTCCCGGTAGGCGTGCAGGACCATGCCGATGCTGAACGCGAGGAGAAAAGCCACCATCGACCCGATCGGCACTTGCAGAAATGAGCCGCCATCTCCGGGGTTGCCGATGCTTGCCTCGAATCGACGGTCCAAGGCGACCAGGGCCAGCATCAGGACGACCGTCAGCCACGGTGCTCGACGGAATAGCCCGAGAGCGCCGAACGCGAGGACGAACAGGTAACCGGTGAGTTCCATCGGCAACGTCCAGATCGAGCCGTTCGCCGACCATGGCCAGGGGTTGTCAACGAACACCCCGGGCAGCCGATGCTGCAACGTATACAGGCCCGCGTTGTTGACGATGTATCCCCAGGTGCCCTGAGCGGAGAGGTACTCCGCGAGAGGGAGGATTGAGACCAGCGGTCCGATCACCAAGGCCGTGACGAGTACCACAAATAACAGCGGAGGCCACAGCCGCAGCACCCGTTTGGCCGAGAAACGCCACCAGGAGGGATCCTGACGCCAGCTGTCGCTGATCTGGTAACCGCTCATCGCGAAGAAGCCCATTAACGCGATGTAACCGGGGGACAGGTTCCACGACGTGGGGAAGACCGTCAGGCGCGACGGATCGGTCAGCGGCGCCGAGTGATCGACTACGACGGTCAGCGCACCGATCATCCGCAACCACGCGAAACCGGTATTCGGATGTGCCGTCATGGACGCTGCCACGCGTGGCGGCTGATCATCCCGCGCGTGCCTGGAACCGCTCGTCCCGTCGACCATCAGGGCGGGAGGGTAACAGGGTGGCTGACGGAGGGAGGTCGGCCGGGAACACAGCGTGGCTGCTGTGCACAATGTGCCCGGAGTGCCCCGACCCGATGTCCCCTAGGGGGTGTGCAGTGACCCGGCCGAACGAGTTACAGCAGCTTGACGAGGATCTCGCCGCGGGGCGACTGTCTCCTGAGGATCACCGCCGGCGCCGCGACGAGCTGGTGGGCGCTGTGGGCAGCGCCCACCAGACGGCCAGCCCGTTCCCGCCGGCGTTTCGATGGGAGACCTCGCCGCCGGAGGCGACGACGCAGGTGATGCAGGCGGTTCCGCGCAACATCGGCGGGAGCGACCCTGCCGAGGCCACCCAGGTCGTGCGTACCGGTGAGGTCCAGGACTCGCAACGCACTCAGGTGGGGCCGCTCAACCCGTCCTATCAGGCCAGCCCCTCCTACCAGCAGGATCCGGGCCAATTCCGGGGGCTGTTCCAGCCCGTCGGCAGCCCCCCCGCCGACAACCCCCCCGTCACCAACTCAGCGCCACCCTGGGCAAGCGCGGGCCCGCCCCCGATTGCCGGCCAGCCCCTCGCCCAACAGCCCCTCGCCCAACAGCCCCTCGCCCAACAGCCCCTCGCCCAACAGCAGAGCGCGTGGATCCGGCACGGTCCCGAGGTGTTCGAGACTCCCGCGCTGCAGTCCCGGTCCAAGCAGATCATCGGGATCGCCGTGCTGGCGGTCCTCGTCGTGGGGTTGCTGGGCGCGGGCGTGGCCTACTTCCTGAGCGTGGGCCCCCCACAGAACCAGGCGACGCAGCAGGACCAGGCGAGCGGCGCGCAGCCCGCTGCGGCCCAGCAGCCGCCCACTGCCCCTCGTCAGCTGCCCGCCCTACCGGCACCAAGGCCGGCACCGGTGAACACCACACAGGCGCTCATTGACCCACCCGGCGAGGCTCGCGGCGGTGGCGGGCTCCTTGACCTGCCCCGGTTGGAGAGCACCAACCTGCTGCCCGGGCCCATCCTGAACGCCCTGCGCGTCGGCATGATGACCGACGGTGTGCTCAAGACCACCACCGAGGGTGGCAACACCATCGGGATATTCGCTTTCACCTTGACCGATGAGCAGGCCGCGACTGATGTGGTGAACACGATCGCCACCGTGCAGCGCAATGGTGGGCTCAAGGTCGATGACACCCGCGCGCAGCAGGGCCTGACGGTGCTGGGCAGTGCCCCGGGCTCTCAGTCCACCGTGTACCGGGGGGTCTACGTGCTCTACAACCGGGCGATCTTCGTTGAGGTGTTCGGGCCGGACTACGACGCGGTGCTGTCTACCTTCGACTCCGTCGTGAACGAGCAGCTGACCTACGCGCCACCGACGGTCCGGGGCCGCTAACCAGCGCGCAGACCCGTGAGTGCGTAACAGCGTTAGAACGCTGTTACGCACTCACGGGTCGCTTTAGCGGCAGTATCCAGCAAGTCCGCTAGTGCGGCGCGGGCTACGTCCGGTCCGAATCGTTCTGCCACTGCGCTGGCCGCTGAGTCGGACAGGGTGCACCACAGCGCGTCGTCCTCGAGCAGCGCCGCCACTCGATCGGCGAACTCGGCGGCGTCTGCGGCCACCAGCACGTGCTGCCCGTCCACGAGTCGCATCCCCTCGACCGCCACCGGCGTGCACACCGTGGGCAGGCCGGCGGCCATGCTCTCGCCCACCTTCCCCTTCCCACCGGCCCCGAACCGCAGCGGCGCCACCGACAGCCGGCACCGCTGGTGCAACGGCGCCAGATCAGGCACCCACCCGTGCACCTCGACGGTCTGATCGGCCAGCTCCAGCACGTCGGACGACGGGTTGCTGCCCACCACGTGCAGCACAGCGCCGGGATGCCGGCGGTGCACCAGCGGCAGCACGTCATGGACCATCCAGACCACCGCGTCCCGGTTGGGCAGGTGGTCGAAGCTGCCGACGAACAGCAACCCGGCGCGCCCGTGCGGCCCGGGCACCTCGCCGGCCGGGTGGTGCACATTGGACAGCACCCGCACGTCGGCCTCCGGGACCAGGTCGCGCAGCAGGCGCTGCTCGTGCTCGGAGACCACCAAGGTGACGTCGGTGGCCCGCACCAGCCCCAGCTCCAGCTCTCGCGACGCAGCCGCCTTGCCCGTCAGCCGTGCTGCACCCTCCTCATCGCCGGCCGAGGCGGCCAGGTCGGCCTGCCGCTGCAGGCGCAGGAAGTGCAGGTCCACGGTGTCGTAGCCGATCAGGCAGCGCGGCGCGAGCATCCGCAGCTCCTCCAGCAGCGTCCAGCCCACCTGCGGGCGGGACAGCACGGCCAGGGTGAGCGCCGCACCCGCCTCGTGCAGGAAGGTGGCCTGCCCCGCGGCGTCGGGGATCACGGTGATCCCGTGGCGCTGCAACTCACTGGTGTAGGGCTGCAGGAGGGCACCGTTGGCGGGGAAGAACACCACCCGCTGGCCCAGCTCGGCCAGCTGCAGCAACAGCTGGTGCATGCGCATCGATCCGGAGTCGCGGTCGGGGGTGGGAACCTGGTGGTCGGCGACGAGCACCAGGCCACCCCGGTGCCCGGCGGGCCCCCGCTGCCGCCCCAGCCACACGGTGAGCTCACTGGCAGCCGGCAGGTGATCGGCCAAAGCCTGTGCCCACTTCTCCACGAACAGCGCGCGGTTGAGCTCCTGGTACCGCTTGACGCCGGAGCCGACGTCGGTGCCGTGCGAGACACCCTCGTGGTGCATTACCACCGCGCGCGGCTCGACGATCGTGCGGTGTCCCGTCGCCCGGATCGCGAAGGCCAGGTCAGTGTCCTCGTAGTAGGCCGGCGCATACCGCTGGTCGAACCCACCCACCTGCTCGAACAGGTCCCGGCGCACCAGGATTGCCGCGCCGGAGCAGTAGTCGACGTCGCGGCGCACCTGGAACTCAGGCGCGCTGGCGTCCCGGTCGCGCCCGTAGTTCCAGCCGGAACCGTCGGCCCAGACGATGCCGCCGCTTTCCTGCAGTCGCCCGTCCGGATACACCAGCGTCGCGCCGACCAGGCCGATCCGCTCGTCCGAGTCGGCCGCGCTGACCAGCGCGTCCAGGGCGCCGGGCCGTACCTCGGTGTCGTTGTTGAGGAACAGCAGGTAGGCCCCGCGGGCGTGGCTCGCGCCGAGATTGCAGGCCGCCACGAACCCGACGTTGCGCTGGGTGCGCACCAGCCGCAGGCCCGGGCTGGCCGCCACCAGCTCGGCGGTGCGATCCGGTGAGGCATCATCGACGACCAGCACCTCGAACGGCACCGCCGGGCGGTGCTGCTCGATGCTCGCCAGGCACGCCCGGGTGTACTCCCACTTGCCGTGCACCGGCACGACCACGCTGACCAGCGGTGACGTGCTGGTGTGCACTGTTACCGGCCCGGGCGTCGGCGGCGCCGGCGCCGGCTGCAGCCCGCGCCCCAGCGCGCGCTCGTAAAGGTCACGGCGCAACGTCCCGCGCGGCGCCGCACGCTCGACGGCGCCCCGGTAGCGGGAGATCAGCCGCTGTGCGGTGGCCGACTGCTCGGCCCGCAACGCCACCGCCTCCCGCTCCAGCTCGGTCGCTCGCCGCTCAGCGGCGCTGCCGATCTCCTGCTGCCAGGACGCCAGCGACTCCGCCCGCTGCGCCCGGCGCTGTGCGGTGGCCAGCTCGCCACGCAGCCGGTGCACCTCGCCGTCCAGCCGTTGCAGCCGTCGTGCAGCGGTGGCGCGATCGGCGACGGCCCGCTGTTGCTCGTCGGCCAGCTTGGTGGCGAGCTCGGCGGTCTGGTCTCGCTCGGCGGCCTGCGCGCGGTGCGCGTCGCGCACCAGGGTCAGGTCAGGATCGACCAGCGCGCTGAGTCCGGGCAGTCCCGGCAGCGCCGAATCCGAGGCGACGCCGAGCAGGTAGGTGTGCGGTAACTCCGGTTCCACCCGCCAGCCGCCGTCCGGTGTCCGCCGCAGGGATTGCGCCACGCTTGCACGAGCCTGCGCCTCGCCGGTGATGAGCGATCCGACGGCGACGTTCTGGCGCAGGATCGCGACGTGACCAAAGGCGTCACCCAGCAGCGCCTGGAACTCCGGTTCGGTGAGCTCCCGGACGTGGAAGGGGTTGTCGTTGCCGTGTTCGTGGCTGTACACGGCCACGTCCGGCGTGCTGGTCAGGAACAGTCCGCCCGGCGCGAGCAGTCTGCGTACCACCGCGACCAGCGTGTCCTGTTCCTCGACGTGTTCCAGCGCCTCGAAGCAGGTGATGACGTCGAACGGCTCCGTCCCGGCGAGCAGCTCGGGATCGATCATCGACCCGACCGTGAAGTGCAGGTTGTCCCTCGAGTAGTGGGCAGCGGCGTGCTCCACGGTCAGCGGGTCGATGTCGATGCCCACCACCTCGCGGGCCCCGGCGGCGAGCAGCCCGGGCCCGAAACCCTCCCCGCAGCCAAGGTCGAGCACTCGGGCGCCGACGGCGAAGCGGGCGGCCAGCGCGTACCGGTGGTAGTGCTCGTAGATGACCTGCAGGTCGTCGGTCCACGGCACGCAACGTTCGCCGGTCCACTCGATACGGCGGTCCGCAGGTCCCCGGACGTTCTCGTCCATTCGCGTTTCTCCCCACGGTCGGCGCGTCGGCGGGTGCAGGATAGGCGAGCGAGTCGCGTTACGGTGCACGCCATGTCGGTGACCGACCGCAGGCACATCGACGTCCCCGAGACGAGGCTGCCCCGGGAGCGCCCGGTGCGCCGCCCGCGTCATCGCGGCCGCCAACTGACCGCGCTGATCTGCGCGGGCCTGTTCTTTCTCGGTCCGATGATCGCCTTGGGTCTCGGTGCCCAGGCCGCCCGGTTCGAGAACCGGCCGCTGGCCGCATTCGGCGACCCGCGGGAGGGCTGGGCGTGGCTCGCTGGGCTGCCCGCGTGGGCGGCCGACAGCCTGCCGTTCCGGGACGGCGCGGTCCGGGGGACGCAGGCAGTGAGCAGGGGAGTGTTCGGCGAGCCGGCGCCACTGCCGGTGGGGTCCAGGACGGTGGCCCCGATCGTGCCCGCCGCGCACGCGTTCCCCTCCGTGATCGAGGGCCGCGACGGCTGGCTCTACCTCGGCGCGGATGTCAGTGGCGCGTGCCTGCCGTCTCGCTCGCTGGACGACACGCTGGGCTCGTTGCGCCGGCTGCGCAGCGTGGTGGAGGCATCTGGTCGTCAGTTCGTGCTGGTGGTGGCCCCAGACAAGACGACCATGGTGCCCGAGCACCTGCCCGCCGAGTATCTGGGACGGGGCTGCTCGTCACAGGCCAGGGATGAGTTCTGGCGCCGGATGGTCGCCGAAACCGGTGCGATCGACCTCCGACCGGCGCTTGTCGAGATTGCCCAGCGCCAGGGTTCCCCGGTCTACTACCCGGCCGACACGCACTGGAGCCAGGAAGGCGGCCTGGCGATGACCTATGCGCTGGCCGACCGCATCGAGTCCGGTATCACCCGGACCTGGCACGTTGCCTCGGCCGGGTCGACCCCGTGGCCCGATGACATCAGCCCGCTGATCGGTCGCAGCGGCGAGCGGGCGATCCCGACGTACTCGCTGGCCCCGGGCGGGCTAGTAGACCGCACTCGCTCGATCGCCAGCGACTTCCGGGTCCCGCTGAACCTGACCTCGGCGCCCGCCCCGGGTACCGTCGGCCAGCCTGTTCGCATGATCGCCGATTCGTTCACCCAGTTCGCCAGCCGCTACCTGGCGGCGGCCTTCACCGACATCACCGTCGTCCACCCCGACACCGTCGCCGCCGCCCCACGGTCGGCCGGCGAACTGCTTGCCGACGGGAAGGTCGTGGTCCTGCAGGTAGCCGAGCGGAACCTGCTCAGCGGCGCCTCCCCGATCCTGCTCCACCCCGTGATCGACGAGATCGGCTCCCACCTGGCCCGACGCTTGGTGCGCTGATCCTCAGCCCGGTGCGTCGAGGCAGCCGTCCCGCCACGCCGAGGCGCTGACCTGCGGGCCGGCTCGCCGCATGGACTCATCCGCGCAGGTTGTGGCATCCGGGTAGCGCTGCTGGGCCCACTGGCGCCCGTCCTGATAGGACCTGTCGCGCAAGGCGTCAGCGTCGTGCCCGACGGAGGCCAGCCAGCACGGCACCGTCGTGGCCAGTACCACCGCAAGGATGCCGACGTCGACTCGAGTCACTGCCCCACGTTCTCCCGATTGCTGACTTGCGCAGCCTAGCCGGGTAGCCGGCGGCGTCCGGCGATGCCGAGGTCGGACCGGTGGTACCAGTCCAGCGCTGGCTCGCCCTCCAGCCAGCACAGCCGTACCGAGACGCCGTCCAATTCGGCGGGAAAGTCGATGAGGAATGGCGCGAGCGCCTTGAGTTCGATGCCCTGATCTCCGAACCACTCGAGCATGTCGTCCAACCGGGCCTGCATCGCCTTCATCTCCGCGAGACCGCCGAGCGGGGATGAGTTTGCGTGCCGCAGGTCGAACGACAACTCGGTGAGGTCTGCCCGGACCTCGATCAGCGCGGCGGCGCGCCGACGAACCTCGGGCAGCAGTGCGCGGGCCTCTGGCACGCTGAACAGTCGGTGCTCACCCACGCTGACAACGGTAGTGGGTCAGCCGTTGGTCGGCGGCCGCTCCACGAGCTGGCTGAGATAGAGCTGCTCACCGAGCTTGTTGATCAATTCCAGGTTGGTCTCGAGGTAGTCGATGTGGTCCTCCTCGCTGGCGAGGATGTCTTCGAAGAGGTTGGCGGTGGTGACGTCACCCTTCTCGCGGCACAGCGCGATACCGGGACGCAGCCGCTCGACGACTTCCATCTCGACGGCCAGATCCGCCTCGAACTGCTCCCGCACGGTCTGCCCGATCCGCAGCGGAAGAAGCTTTTGGTAGTTCGGCAGACCCTCCAGGAACAGGATGCGGTCAGTGATCCGCTCCGCATGCCTCATCTCGTCGAAGGACTCTTCTTTGGTGTGCTCGGCGAGCTTGGTGAAGCCCCAGTTGGCCTGCATCTTGGCGTGCAGGAAGTATTGGTTGATGGCGGTCAGCTCGCTGGTGAGTTGCTCGTTGAGCAACTCGATGATCTTCTCGTCGCCGCGCATGTCGCCAACCCTTCTGAATCGATCCCCGGTCGATCGCGACCGTACGCGTTTTAGCGAGAGATGTCACCGAAGGTGAGCCTTTCCTGACCGGGGGTTATGCCGGCAGTCGGGCAAAAAGGTCAGGCGCTGCGCCGCAGTCGGCCGCGCAGCTCGTCGGCAGGTGCGCTGAGCAAGGCAACGATCTTCTGGATGCAGGTCCCGCACCCGGTACCGGCCTCGGAGCGCGTGACCACGTCCTTGACGGTGCTCGCGCCCTCGGCGATGCACCCGCGTACCTCTATCTCTGTCACTGCCCGGCAGATGCAGACGTACATCTCGATGCCCCTGGATCGACGATGATTAGGTGAGGCTAAGCACAACACATCATCTGGCCGACGTCCAGACCCTCGTTCGCCCGAACCCTGCTGGCGGCTCGATAGCCGGCGGGGGCGTGCTCAGGGCATCCCGGCCGCGCGGGTCGAGGGACCGCCCGGCGCCGCTCGCTCACCGACGGCGAGCCATCCCAAGCCGCCCCACACGTCGATTTTGGGGCAGGGCCGCGCCTCCGGCCGGGTGACCGTGCGCCTCTGCGCAGGGGTTGGCGTTGTCATCAATCGAGGGACACAGCGTATCTTCGCGGCAACGTATAGTTGAGAGTCACGATCCCGTCTCCCAGGTCAATACCTCGTTGAGCACATCCAGCGCGCTGCCATCCACCCGACGTTGCACCAGTGCATCCCCTGGGACGATCAGCGACGATGTCCGCTGACGCAAAGCCAAACAGTCACGGCTGAATCCCTCAATGTGAATAATATCCACCCAGCCGCCACTCGCCCGGTTTCCCACCAACGGCCCGTCCTCGCCTGGAGTGATCCGCTGAAACTCAAAGCCACGCAGCTTGGCATGGTCGAGCAACCGTTTTGCGATCACCACATCCGGGCTGTCATCCTCCATTCGTTACCATCCCCGGTTCGGCGACGGCCGCGTCGACCACCGCACTGGCGCCAGGTGCCGCAAGTCCGCGGCGCCGGTGTCTCGGTGGCACGGTGCTCCCTCCTTCCGGGTACACGACTTGGTTGAGCGGCATCGCCGTCCATGATGCGCATGGTCAGTGACGCGATGTCGCCGTTGAGTCGGGTAGCGACGCTAGGGCTATGACTGGCCATCCCGGAAGGATGTTGCGAAAAGTTGCGACAAGTCTCCACGGGTGGCTCGCGGGGAGCTGTGCAGGGCAGTGACTACGGTCCGGTGCGCGGGCTCAGTTCGTCGATGGCCTTGGTGATGAGGTCTCTTGCGGCGCGTCCATATACGGCGGGGCTCTTCAGTGCCTCGAACATTCGGGCGTATAGCTCGAGCTCTTGCGGCCTGTTGACCTCGATGCTCGCCGTGGGCGTCTCTAGGGCAACCAGGGTGTCATCGAAAATCCAAAATCCGGTGGAACCGACCGCAATCCGTTCGGTCATCATGGGAACGATGCCTAGCGAGACGTTCGGTAATGACATCAGGGCAAGTAGGCGATCTAGCTGTCCGGCTTGTGTTTCAGCCGTGCCAAACCACGTCCGCAGCGCCTGTTCTTCGAGCACGGCAACGAATCGTTTACCACCTTTGTAGATCACCCGCTGTCGCTCCATGCGGGTTGCGACCGCTTCTTCAAGGTCATTTGTCGCGCCAAGGAATTTGATCCAAAATGATAGCATTGCGGCCGAGTATTCGGCGGTTTGAAACAGGCCGGGTATCACGTTGTGTTCATAGATCCGAAACAGCTTCGTGCGTTCGTATAAGGCAAGGGTGTGGGCGCCAAGTACCCGCTTCATGCCTGCGCGGCTCTGTCGCCGAAATTCCAGATAGGCTGACTCGAAAGCGCGCAGTGTGGCGAGCAAATCGGGCACTTGGTCATCGGCGCCACAGGCGCGACACCACTCGCGTATGTCCTTATCGGATGGCGCCTGCACGCCGTGTTCGATCTTGCTCACGCGGGTGTTGTGCTGACCTGTGGCCGCTGCCAGCGCCTTCGCGGTGAGGCCTGCATCTTTGCGCAGCTCACGAAGGCGGACACCGAGCGCCTCCTGCTGCTGCTTGGCAGAGCTAGACGGGCTGGTAATCACTGTGGGGTATCGACAGCTTCCACACCGCCTCGAAGGCTGACCGGCAGAGTCGAATGTCGGAGGGGTTGGTGGATGTAACTTTGTCGGTGCTCAAGCCGTTTCCCGCATAGATCAAGAAAACGATCAGGCGGTCATCGAACAGATAGAAATCGTTCCCAGGAAGGGCCACCGAGGACACCAGGCTGCGGGGAACCCACCGGATATCTTCACCTGCGTCAACCATCGGATGGGCGATGCTGTAGGACCAGCGCTGGTAATTACTGAGCGGTTCGGAGACAATCCGGGCGCGGCGCACCGACTTCCCGGCCTTGACATGGTCACGCAGTGTGGAGCACCAGTCTTGAAGCCATTCCAGGTCATCGGGTTCGCCGGCTGCCCACTTGGCCATATGAGGCAGCTCTACCGCTGTCCCATACTCGTCGCGGGTTTCCAGGTGGAGAACCTCCCGTTCGAAGAAAGACAGTAGCCGGTTGAACTCCTCATCCGTTATCGATGCCACGGTCTCCCTGCCTGAAAAACTGGACCACCCTGTCTGGGATCTCCACACATCCCTCGCCATCGGGGATGTCCATCTGAGCGAGCGCTTCTGGGTCTGTGACGGCCCAGCCCTGCACGACCCAAGAGGCCCGATCCGTGCGGTATACCGTGGGTGAGCCGGTTGGGTTGGAGTCCGGGTCCTTGCCGATGAACGTCAGACGCACGGTGGGCTCCCTGCCCTGACAGTTGCGGAAAATTGCGCTCTGGCCATCATCGCCCGGCACTCACGGCTCGTCAAGGAGTCGGGGGCGCTGAGGGCCACGGTGAGATGCGATGACGGCTCGGTGGGTGGCCCTGTTGTCCGGTCGCCGTACATGGGCGGCAGCGGTGCGCTCAGCCGGCCGATCGCGCGTACTCCGATTGGGTCTACCTACCTCGATATCCTCTGCAGCACCGCGCGCAGTGCCTGGGCGGCGGCGTGCGCTACGGCCTCATTCTCGGTCGAGGGTGGGTAAGGTGGGCCGGTGATCGCAGACGGTGCGACCTGAAGGGCCTCGGCGAGCGCCTCCAGCTTCGAGCGGCTGTCCAGAGACGTTGACCAAGCTCTAGCCGGCGCAGATACGACTCGGTGATCCCAGCCAACTCGGCGACCATCCGCAACGACTTGCCACGCCACTTCCGACTCTCGCGCAGCCGCTGCCCGATCGTCGGTACTTGCTCAGCGTGCATCGCGCGCTTTTCACGTCACCGAGTTGCCCCTCACCGACGCCCCCCGGGGTCATCGACGTCTCTGGAGCAGGCCAGCACCTCGCGGTGAAGGGTTGTTTCCACGCTACCCGGTGCAACCCTGGCCACCGGAGCTGGCCGTTGTCACGGCCGCGAGCAGTTCCGGCGTACGCGGTGCCGACCGGCTCCCAGCACGCGCCACGTAGGCGCCTGCCGCTCTGGAGCGTCCAGGTATCTCTGCGTCGCCACCACTCGACACTCGGACACAAGCTATGTAGCGTTAATGACTATGAGTGGGTTACGGATGACGGTGGCTGTCCAGGCGGTGCTGGGGGCGCTGCTCCAGCAGCCGGACACCGAGCTGTACGGCTTGGAGATCGTGAGGGCCAGCGGGCTGGAGCCGGGCACGATCTACCCCATCCTGCAACGGCTGCGCGGTGCGGGGTGGGTCAGCGACAGGTGGGAGGACCCCGAGGCCGGCCACACCGAGGGTCGACCCCCCCGCCGCTACTACCGGCTGACCATGGACGGCCGCGCCCGCGCCGTCCATGCCCTGCAAAGCAGTCGGGACCGCAGCGGCCTGAGCCAGCTGCTCGCTCCACCCCCCGCTGTCCCCGCGCCCAAGGCGGGCCCGGCATGCTAGCCCTCGTCTTTGTCGCTTGTGTGGTTGTCGGCGTCCTCGTCGCCTGCATTGTCGGCACCGCCAAAAAGGCCAGCGACGACGACCTTCTCATGGGCTTCGCCGTCGGTTCCTTCAGCTTCCTCTCTTTCAGCTTCCTCTCTTTCAGCTTCTTCGGCTTCCGCGACGTCCTCATCGATGTCGTTGCCGGCATCGTTGCCGGCATCGGCGTCGTTGCCGTCGGCGGCTTGCTACTCGTCGTCGTCAGCGTCGTGGTTGAGGTCGGACAACGTCGAGGCGCACAGGTCCCCGCGCATCTTCGCGCGGTCTCGCCTTTAGCGCCCAGGACGCTGCGGTGGGTGCGCGGTCTACTGCCCGGTGACGAGGGTGCGGCCTGGTTGGCCGAGGTGACGTCCTGCCTGGATGAGGCGCGCGACAAGGGTGAACGACGCCGGTATGTCCGCAGCTACCGCCGCAAGGTGCCGCAGCTTATCTGGACTAGCTGGGCACTGCATTTGGGTGGCTCGCGATCCCGGACGCTGTCGTGAGCGCCAAGAGGACCGAGCCGGTCGGGGCGCAACCGGGTGACCCGCCCTGGGCGCGACTGCTATTCCTGCTGGTCCAGGGCCGTGACGGTCAGTGGTGGCGCGCGATCCTGTTGGTGACGCCGTTGCTGCTGCTCGTCGCCGGACTGGCCGTGGCGGCAGCAGTGCTGCCCCTCGGCTGGGTCGGTGGTGCTCTGGGCGTCGGGTCGCTGACCGCTCTGGCCGTGGCTCGGCGTCGCGGTGGCCCTCCGCGCTTGTGAGTGGCATTGAGGGCTATAACACTGTTACGCACTC
>DATHTJ010000118.1:0-5959 GCA_035463315.1 Pseudonocardiaceae bacterium | reverse complement strand
AACGCTCTCGCTACTTCTTCAGGTTTCTCACTGCTTCTCGACGTCCGACGGCCCGACGACGGCCCAAGAGTCGATCTTTTGCGGTGACGGCGTCATGAGTTTCACGAGCGTTCGGGCGTCCGCCAGGCACATGGGTCGCTGCCGCCCATACCGCGCCCGCCGCCGTGTGGTAGCCCTCGGGGAGGTCGACGTGATGCCACACCCCGCCCAACTCGGCCTAGCCACAGCAGTGCTCGTCGCCAGCCATCTCGGAGACCTGCCCGTCCGGCGATGGCAGGTTTTGCCTGAGGATTGCGGTGCGCTTGCTGATGTAGCGCCGCTGGGAGGATCCTGGCCAGGGCTTTGGTGGTCGGGGTGGCCGGTGGCCTGCGGGAACGTTGGGTGATGTTGGTCGACGTTGGCCAGTGTTGGGTGGTGTGATCTGTACCCGATTTGTACCGGAGTCACGCGCGGGGACGGCATGGGCTGCGGGGATATCCTGATCTTGGTGCGCTACCGGGGGTCGGTTCAGGCTCTGTCAGAGGTGCCGGGGTACCGCCGTGCAAAAATCTGGATCGTAACGCGCCGTGAGCTGGAGAAGGGTTCTTATGCGCAGTCAGTGAGATTTTGCCCGTCACCGTTGGCGATTTCCGTGAGTCCCCGCGTGAACGGGCACATAAGGGGCGCGTATCAAGGTCACCGGGCACGCGGGGTATTGGTCTGTCGCAGAACGGGATACCCGCGCCCCTGGTGACCCACCCCCCTCGTGTCCGGTCTGGGGACCATCCTGGAGCCGAGGCCCGTCGGAGGCGTGGATTGTCTTGATCTCGGATGGGGTGTGCTTTTCGTGTGTGAACGCTGATCGGCTGTGTGTCCGTGTGCCAAGGGAGTGTCGTTGGGTGCCGCTGATCGGCGGCTACGTGCTGGTGAGGATCGACCGGTGCGGCCTCGTGGGGCCGCTTCCGCTGACGGCTCGCTGAGGGTGATCACCTGTTGTTGCTGATCCTGTCGCGGGGCTGGAAACACACGACATGGGGTATCAGCAGCGGCCGTCCGGATCTCTTCTAGCAAGACCAGCACGGAAAGTACAAGAGGACGTGAGCGTGTTGAAGGCCGGACCGCACCAGCAGACCATGCCAGGGTCCTCAACGACGGGGTCTCGACCGGTTCGTCGCCAAATTCTGGCGCGTCAACGGTGACAGAGATTATTTCGCCAACCAGGGCGTCTCGTTGCAGTAGCCCTCCGGGTACCGTTCGAGGAAGGAAATCCTCATGAGCCGTGCACCCGAGATCAGCGGGCCATGGGGAGCCCGTGCCTCACGCGCCGACGCCGGTCATGCCGTCGTGGTCGGCGGCAGCATGGCCGGCCTGCTGGCCGCGCGGGTACTCGCTAACCACTTCGAGCAGGTGACGCTCGTCGAGCGCGACGCGCTGACCGACAGCGCGCAGACCCGCAAGGGCGTCCCGCAGGGGCACCAGCTGCATGTGCTGCTGCCCCGAGGCCGGGGGATCGTGGAGCGGTTGTTCCCCGGCTACGGTCACGAGCTGGAGGCCGCCGGGGCGGTGTCTGTGCGGGTGCCCACCGACGCGCTCATTCTGAACCCTGCCGGCTGGCTGGACCGGCGGGCCACCGGGTGGCCGCTGCTGTCGGCCAGCCGACCGCTGTTTGAGTGGGGGGTGCGTCGGCGGCTGCGGGAACTGCCGGGGGTGACGATTCTTGACCGCCACGACGTGACGTCGCTGCGCACCTCGCGCGAGGGCCGGCAGGTCACGGGCGTGACGCTCCGCCCGCTCGATGACCCAGCCGGCGGCCATCAGCAGCTCGACGCCGACCTCGTGGTCGATGCCAGCGGCCGCGGCTCCCGCGCCCCGGCCTGGCTTGCAGACGCCGGTTATGCCACACCCGCCAAGACGCACGTCGACCCGAATATCGCCTACGCCTCCCGGATCTACCGCATCCCGGACGGGTTCAGTGCGGACTGGCAGCTGGTGATGCTGCTTTCCCGGCCACCGTCGATACCGCGCACCGGCTCCTTGTTCCCGATCGAGGACGGCCAGTGGATGGTGACGCTGATGGGGGCCGCTGGCCAGCACCCGCCGACCGATGAGGACGGCTTTGCTGCCTTCACCCGCAGTCTGCGTCACCCGGTCATCGCCGATGTGCTCGCGGCCGCCGAACCCGTCACCCTGATCCGAGGTCACCGCGGCACGGCCAACCGGTTGTGGCATTACGAGCGCATGCGTCGCTGGCCGGAGCGGTTCGTCGTGCTCGGCGACGCGGTCTGTGCGTTCAATCCGATCTACGGCCAGGGGATGAGCACCGCTGCCGTCGCCGCCGAGACCTTGGACGCTTGCCTAGGCGAGCAGCGGCGTCGGTGGTCCGCTGAGAACCTCGAGGGTCTGGCCGGGCGCTTTCAACGGCGGCTGGCCCGCCGCAACGCTGACCCGTGGATGCTGTCGACCGGGGAGGACCTGCGTTACCCGACCACGACCGGCGTGCGCGTGACCGCCGTGATGCGGTTGCAGCACCGTTATCTCGACCGGGTCGCCGCCGCCGCCACCTGGGATCCCGCCACCGCTGACACTCTCGCGCAGGTGGCGGCCATGCTCGCCCGCCCGACGTCGCTGTTTGCCCCCCGGATCATGGTCGCCGCCGTCCGGACCCGACCCAAGGGCAAAAGCGCGCCATCGAACTCCGCGCTCCCCGTGCGCCCGCCCGTGCCCGCAGCGAATTAACGGCTCGCCTGGCCAGAAAAGATCATCACAGAGGAAAGGCCCCATGATTCCCGCTGAAGCTAACCGGCTGGTCCCGGTCAGTTCCGACGCCGTCACCGTCGGCGGCGTCCAAAGCCCATACCTGCACGCCGGACCGACTGACGCGGGTGAGGCGGTCGTATTCGTGCACGGCAATCCGGGTCCGGCGCAGGACTGGCGGCGCCTGGTCGCCCGCATCGGTGCGTTCGCCCGCACGGTCGCCCCCGACATGCCCGGCTACGGCGGCGCCGACAAACCCGATCGCTTCGACTACACCATCGACGGTTACGCCCACCACCTCGGCGGAATCATCGACCAGCTCGGCATCCACCGCGTTCACTTGGTGCTGCACGACCTCGGCGGCCTGTGGGGCCTGACCTGGGCGACCCACCACCCAGACCGGTTCGCCAGCGTGACACTGGTCAACACCGGTGTGCTACGCGGTTACCGCTGGCATTATCTGGCCCGTATGTGGCGCACCCCGCAGCTCGGCGAGGCTTTCATGCGGATGAGCACCTTCCCGGCGATGCAGCTGCTACTGCGCCACGGCAACCCTCGCGGGTTGCCCCGTGATGTGGTTGAGCGCATGTACCGCGACTACAAAGACCCCGGCGTCCAACGTGCCGTGTTGCGGCTCTACCGCGCCACCGACCCCGCCGCCGGCTCAGAGCAGCTGCACCAGCAATTGCGGTCGCTGGACCGTCCCGCGCTAGTCGTGTGGGGCGCCCGCGACCCCTACCTGTCTGTCCGCTATGCGCAACGCCAACAGGAAACCTTTCCACACGCGGAGGTCGTCATCCTCAACGACAGCGGCCATTGGCCAATGATCGACCATCCAGTCGCCGTCGAACAGCCCATACTCCGGTTCCTGAACGCCCTAACCAGCGGCCGCCCCCACAACGCTTGACCCGTGCAGCTCGGGGGTGGCTCAGCCCGGGGATGAAGACGATCTGCAAATCCGTCGGCATATGCTTCCAAGGTTCGAATCCTTGACCCGCCACGCTGTAGGAAGGATAGCGAGAGCGTCGACTCGGGGCGTCACCAGGAATCCTCGCTTGCACGGGGTGTGCTCCAACCGCCTCTGACGTCACGATGGATCTCTGTTTCATTCCCAGGACCATTCCCAGGGGTGGGCTGACTCGGCGGCGGGTGGTAGGCGCCGAGGCCGATGCTGGAGGCGATGATCCCGTGCGCGTCGCCATGGCGGTGAGATCGCCAACTTGATGTAGCGGACCGTCATTTGATGTCCGGGCGACGGCACTGAGGAGTGTGAGGCGAGAGTGCAGCCTACCGAGAAGCCGGTCCGATGGCGCGTCGTCGAACTCGACGCTTACGAGCGACTCCTAGCCGGATCCGAACCTGGCGCGCCCGCCTCCGGAGGCGAAAGCACCGTTCGCCCTGGCGTCTCTGGTGTTTTACCAGCCACGTTGCGGCCCCAGGCGGCTTCGGCGTCTGCACGTTGCTGTAGTTCGTGCCACGACAGGCGCCAGGTGCCGCTGCTGGTCGTGGCAGTACCTGCACCGCGAAGAGCGCTCTCCACTTCATCCGGCCGAGATCTGGTTGGCGAAATCTGGTTGTCCAAATCCTGGCGAACAGACGGTGCGGATTCGGTGGCCGGAGCGCTTCCCACGAGCCGGTAATCGCCGAACGGTCGGTCGCGCTCGCGGCAGTCGGGTGGGTGGAGGGCGGTCTGAGGGGCCGCAGCGAGTTCGTGGACAAGCTCGTGTGGTTGCACAACCCGCAGCAACTCTGCCGGTCAGTTGTCGACGGACTGGCGAGGCTCAGGTGAGCCGGCTGTGGGGGTTCAAGTCCGAGAGGGACTGGCGCACTGACCACCGCATCACTCTTGGTCCCGCAGTGTAACTCGGCAGATCGTGCACTTACTCCTCGTTGGCATGTGGGGCCGGCTGGCGGTTCGGTCTGTCGAAGTCGCTAGGCTGCGGTCCAGGGTTGCGACCGGGGAAGACTTGTGACGGTGGAGCCGGGCGGCTGGGGGCCGTGCTTCACCACCGGAGGAGTAATGACAGAGTGTATCCGGCAGGTCGGCGGAGTGACGGTGCCAACTCTGCTCTATGGGACAGCCTGGAAGGAAGAGCAGACCGCGGACGTCGTCGCGCAGGCGCTCAGGATGGGATTTCGCGGGCTTGACACGGCGAACCAGCGTCGGCATTACCGCGAAGCCGAGGTTGGACGTGCGCTGCTGGCTGAGTTGGAGGGCGGAACGCTGTGCCGCGAAGACGTCTTCGTGCAGACCAAGTTCACCTTCCGGAGGGGCCAGGATCATCGGTTGCCCTATGATCCGGCTGCGCCTGTCGCGCATCAGGTTGAACAATCCTTTGACAGCTCGCTGTCACACCTGGGTGTGGATGTTGTGGATTCTTATCTGCTGCACGCTCCGTCTGTGCCGCAGGGACTGGCCGCAGCCGATATTGAAGCCTGGCGCGTCATGGAGATTCTTCATGACGAGGGCCGGGTGCGCTTTCTCGGAGTGAGCAACTTCGCACCTGATCAGCTCGTAACCCTGCTCCGCGCAGCGCGGGTGCGTCCGACATTCGTCCAGAACCGTTGCTACGCATCGCGGGGGTGGGACGCGAGCGTGCGCGCCATCTGCACTCGCGAAGGCGTGATCTACCAGGGATTCTCACTACTTACCGCCAACGAGCGAGTCATCCGCAGCTCACTTGTCCACGACATCGCCCGCCGCCACCAGCGTGCCCCAGCGCAGGTGATTCTCCGCTTTGCACTCCAGCTAGGGATGATCGCCCTCACGGGCACGACCAACCCTCAGCACATGGCCGATGATCTCGCTGTGTACGAGTTCACGCTGACGTCTGCGGAGGTGAACGCGATCGAACACGCCGAAACCTAGCCCGATTTTCCGAGTTTTCGTGATCGGGTCTGGTGTTTGCGCTGGTGATAATGGGGTTGAGAGCGCCTGGTGTGTATGACCTAAGTGGGGGCGCCCACCGATCAGTCAAGATCTCGGCGAGTTGGTTCTGGGTGGGGGTGGTCTCGGTGAGCATGCGGCGGGCTTTGGGGCGGCCGCCGGTCCGGGGCAGCGGTGGGGGTGCCCGCACGTGGCGACTTGGGCGCAGACCGCGACGGTGCTGGCCGCGGACCTGATGGCCGGCAACGAGGACTCCGCGGCTACGCCGCGGAGCGGCTGATCGCCCACTCGCGGCGCTACCCGCCGCGGCGCGGGCTGGGCGGGTACTGCTGCGCGCCG
>DATHTJ010000117.1:0-1909 GCA_035463315.1 Pseudonocardiaceae bacterium | reverse complement strand
GTGTAGACGTAGCTGACCAGCCCGAAGGGGGTGTCGTTGGCTGCCGCCAGCACCTCGTCCTCGTCGGTGAACGAGGTGATGGGCGCGACCGGTCCGAAGATCTCCGTGCTGGCCATCTCGGCATCCGGCGGCACGTCAACGAGCACGGTCGGGCGGTAGAAGTAGCCGGGGCCGTCCATCGACTCGCCGCCGACGAGCACCCCAGCGCCGCGGGCGACCGCGTCGTCGACCAGGTGCTGCACCTTCTCCCGCGCTTTCGCCTCGATCAGCGGGCCGACCTGCACGCCTTCCTCGCTGCCGCGACCGATGCGCAGCGAGCCCATCTGCTCGGCCAGCCGGCGGGAGAACTCGTCCACGACGTCGGCATGCACGTAGAAGCGATTGGCGGCGGTGCATGCCTCGCCGATGTTGCGCATCTTCGCCACCATCGCGCCCTCGACCGCGGCATCGAGGTCGGCGTCGGCGAAGACCAGGAACGGCGCATTGCCGCCGAGCTCCATCGAGGTCCGCACGATCTGCTCGGCGCACTGCTCCAGCAGCCTGCGACCCACCTCGGTGGAGCCGGTGAAGGACAGCTTGCGGGCCCGGCCGTCCCGGATCAGCGGCTCCATCAGCCGACCCGAGCTGGCGGTGGGCACGACGTTGAGCACCCCGTCGGGCAGCCCGCACTCGGCCAGGATCTCGGTCAGCGCGAGCATCGACAGCGGGGTCAGGCTGGCCGGCTTGAGCACCATCGTGCAGCCTGCCGCCACCGCCGGACCGATCTTGCGGGTGCCCATCGCGGCCGGGAAGTTCCACGGTGTGATCAGCAGCGACGGCCCGACCGGCTGGCGCATCACGAGGAGCCGGCCCGAACCGTTGGGCGCGGTGGCAAACCCGCCGTCGATCCGCACGGCCTCCTCGGCGAACCAGCGGAAGAACTCGGCGGCGTAGGCGATCTCGCTCCGCGACTCGGCCAGCGGCTTGCCCATCTCCAGTGTCATCAGCAGGGCGAGGTCGTCCTGACGCTGCATCATCAGCTCGTAGGCGCGGCGCAGGATCTCGCCACGCTCCCGGGGCGGGTACTGTGCCCACCCAGCCTGGGCCGCGACCGCGGCATCCAGCGCGGCCATCCCGTCCTCAGGGGCGGCGTCGGCGACCGCACACAGCACCTTGCCGGTTGACGGATCCTCGACATCGAAGGTCTCCTCGCCGCTGCCGGATCGCCACCGGCCGTTGATGAACAGCTCGGTGGGGACGGCGTCGACGACGGCGCGCTCACGGTCGGCAGTGCTCATTTCCGGGCTCATTGCGGTGTGGCCTTCCCTGGTTGCGTGACATCACGCGTGAAGAGTCTTGCGTTCCTGGGCACAAGCCGCACCTCGGTGGGGCATGGGTGAGCAACGGTGCAGCTGGCCGGTTGAGGCGTACACCGCGGTGATCACCCACGCCCGGCAGACCCGAAGTGTGGCCCGAATAGCAACCCCGCGGCGAAGGTGAGGGCCATGGCCGTGCAGGAGGCGGTCTTGCCGATCATGAATTCCCACCCTGCAGTGAAGCCCCACCACGGGCCGAGGCGGTCGCTTATCGAGCCGAGCCCGGTTACCACCGCATCAGCGGTGCCCAGCCGCCGCGCCACCCGGTGTCGACCGGCCGACCCTGCTTGCTGGCGTCGGCAGTCTCCATCCGGTGCAGCCACGGATACAGGGTGCCCGAGGAGATCGGGTAACCGTGGTGGGCCAATTCTTATTCTTCGGCCATCCACCCCCCGTACACTTCCTGCTTCGGATTACGATCACCGTGCCGTCCACTGCTGTCCCGGCACGGTCAATCTGCGCACGAGCAGAGCGTCCAGCGACCACCGCCCCGGCCCGACCGCCAAGAGAAACAGCAGCCCGAGCAGCATGGCCCAGTCGGTGCGCGCCTCGTG
>DATHTJ010000116.1:0-3173 GCA_035463315.1 Pseudonocardiaceae bacterium | reverse complement strand
GTTTTCCCGGCCACCCACTGGCTCGGCCGACCAGCGAGATGAGCGCGGGCACGAGCAGTGATCGGATCACGAAGGCGTCGATCAGCACGCCGACTGCCATCGCGAAGGCCAGCTCGCGAAACGGCACCAGCGGAATCAGTGCGAGCATGGCGAAGCTTGCCGCGAGCGTTATGCCGGCGGCGTTGATCGCGCGGGTGGAGCGTGGCACGGCGACCGCGAGCGCCTCGGGCAGCGGTCGGCGGCGGGCCTCGTGCCAGATATAGCCGACGCTGAAGATGGTGTAGTCGCTGCCCAGGGAGACCAGCAGCACGGCTGCGGTGAACGGCACGAAGAAGATGAGGCCGTCGTGGCCGAGTTGGCCTTGGAACAATGCCACGCTCAACCCGAGCGTCGCCCCCACCGCAAGCATGTTGCTGACCAGCAAGTACAACGGGGCGACCAGGGCACGCAGGAACAGTACGAGAAGCACCAGGTTGACCAGTCCGACCGCGACCGCGACTCGGACCAGGTCGGCTCTGGCTTGGTCGGCCAGGGTCAGCCCGATTGCGGTGTCACCGAGGTAGGACACCTCAGCGCCGGCCAGTCCGGCGGTGTCAAGCAGACGCGGCATCGCCTCTCGCAACTCGCGTAGGTGTCCCACCGCGGTGGCGCCGAGCGGATCGCTGTCGAACACCACGAGGAAACGGGCCGCGCCGCCTCCCGGGGCGAGGAACAACCCGAACTGTTCGGGCAGTGCCTGGCCCAGTAGCGGTTGGTTTGGCAAGGGTGGGTCACCGGGGCCGAAGACGATGTTCACTCCGGGTTGACGCTTGAGGTGGCTGGCCAGTGTGGTCAGCGCCGGGCGGCGATCGGTGATGCCGGGGTCGGACACGATGAGCCCGGTCGGTGACAGGATGCCCGGGGCGAACCCGGCGGCGGCTGCTGCTGCGGCATCGCGCACCGGGTTACCGGCCGGAAGCGTATCCACCGGTGAGACCCCGCTGCGCAATTCAAACAGCGGGACGCTGGCGACCGCAAGCCCCGCGATGACACCGATCGCGACAACCGCGGATATCCAGCGGTTACCGAGGCGCCGGATCAGGCGTGCCGCACCGGTGGGCCCGGCGGCCGCGACCGGGAAGGCCAGAACCGCCCCCGCGGCGGCATCGGCGGGCTCGGCCCTGCCCGTGCCTCGCGCTTCGGGCCCAAAAACGCCAGGCAGCCCATATGGCCAGAACGCCCAGCGGCCCAGCACGGCTAGCATCGCGGGTACCAGGATCACCGCCACCGCCAGCCCGACCAGCACGGTGACCGCGAGCCCGGGTCCAAAGGCACGGAACACGTCGGATTCGGCGACCACCAGTGCGGCGACACCGGCCGCCACAATCACTCCGGCGGCCACCACGATGGCCAGGTACTCGGCCACGGCGTCTTGGGTGGCCGCCGGGTTGGTCTGCCCGGCCTGCAATCTTCGCCGCAGGCCGGACAGGAAGAAGATGCTGTAATCGGTGGTGATCCCCAACATCAGGGCTACCACGATCGGTTGGATCTCTATGGGCACGGTGAACTCGGCGACCCCGGCCAGCCACCCGATGACCCGATCCGCCAGCAGGTAGCCGGTCGCGGCGGTGACCAGGGTGACCAACGGCGCCACCACCGAGCGGAACGTCAGCCCGACGATGAGCGCGATCGCGACCAGGGTGGCGATCTCCACCAGCGGTAGCGTCCGGTCGAGGATCACCCGCGCTTGGACCTGGGCCGGGATGGTGCCGGCGACCCCGACCAGCGCGTCGTCCGAGCGGTCGAATCCCGCTGCGTACTCATTGGCCACCCGAGCCTGCGCGTTGAACCCCAGTGTGGGGTCGGCGAATAGGTAGGTCACGATGGTGGTGTTCCGCTCGGCTGCGGCGGGTACCAGACGCGGACTGTTGACCAGTGGCAGCGCCAGGAATAGGTCCCGGCCCGGCTGAAGACCGGTGTTGAGCGTGCGCCGGTCGATCTCAAGCGCCCGCAGCACGGCACGCTGGGTGGCCTGCGGGTCCAGGCCGTCCGGGTCGCGCTGCACCACCGCGGTCCTGGTGAGCAGCGGCAGACCGAAACGCTGTACCGCATCGAGTTGGGCCTGGACTGCCGGCCCGCCACCACCGGCAATGCCAGACAGCTCACCGCCGGCCGAAGCCACCCCCGGCAGCATGGTCAGCGCCGCCCAGGTGCCCACCCCCACGGCGAGTAGGATCAGCCAGCGCAGCCACACCACGAGTTTCGCGTAGCGCTCGGCGAATCGCATCGAGGACCTACCGCTCACTTCGCCCGGTGACTGGCAGCCTTGCGACCGGCCAGGCTGAAAGCGGCACGATCACCAACCGACGCAGCGCCACGGCCACCAGCTCGTGGTGTCGCCCCGCCACCACATCACCCCACGGGTCCAGGATGATCTGATGCAACTGGGCACGGCGCAGCCGGGTCACACCCAGGCGGCGCAGGCTGGTAGTGGCCATCCCTAGCACGACCGCGAGCGCACGGACACCTGCCGCCGCTCTCCGTCGCTAACGCCGTCGAGGCGGCGGATGGCACGCTTGCTTGGCACGAGCCCCAGCTCGGCGGTCACTGCGGCTCCCCCTGCACGCCGACACCATCGCATGTAATCAGCTTCGCCGCAGCAGCGAGGCGCCGGAACCCCGGGCGGCGGGTTTACCGCCGCGTCGGCGTTGTGGACGAGTTCCTGGTCGCTGTTAGTTGTCGGGTGCTGGTGGTGATCGGCGGAGTCCTCGGGGACCACCTGCGCCGGGCGGTGGTTCTGGCGGATGGGGGCAACCTGGATCTGGGCCATCGTCGGGTCACTGATCCTTCTCGGTGGCTACCGCCTCATCGCGGGGCGCAGGGCTGGGCGCAGCGCGCTCCCCTGACCTCGCCAGGTGAGAGTTGCGCCTTCGATCAGCGGCGGAAGGATCAGAAGCGGCAGGCGCCGACGCCGACCTCCTGGTTACGGGCGATCGCGGCCTCGATGCCCGGACGGACCTGTTCTGCGGTAAGCGCGTACCCGCTGGCGCGGTCCCCGGGGTCACCGGCGAACACGACACCGCCGACCAGGCCGGCGCTGGTGACGAACGGTCCACCGGAGTCCCCCTGCTCCACGGAAATGTCGAGGATAAGGATCTCGCGCCGCACGCTGCCCTCCCCGTAGATGTCGCGTC
>DATHTJ010000115.1:0-2032 GCA_035463315.1 Pseudonocardiaceae bacterium | reverse complement strand
CGGTGACGACGTCGGGCGGTCAACCCCTTTCGTGTATCTCGAGCTTGCCAGCGACGACGGCGTCACGGCGAACCGGGTCCCTCGTTTGTCAACCAGGGCCACCCGGAAGTGTGGGCCCGCAGATCCTGATGGCCTCCCGTGATCGGCGAGCCGTTCTGCAGTAGCTATTCAGCTGGTTTGAGTGTGGGTGGTAGCCATGCGCCGGTGGTGAAGAGTTGGCGGAGGGCGTCGAGTTTGTCGAGTCCCCATTTGGTGGCCGTGTCCAGGTAGGACTGGACGATGGCGAAGTCGGTGAGGCCTTGCAGGGTGCGCCAGCAGCCGCCGGAGGTGCGTTGTTGGACCTTGACGGGCCTGCACGCGCGCTCCGCTTCATTGTTCGTGAACGGCACCGAGAGATCCGCGGCAAATCTCAAGATCATGTCTTCGAACCGTCTGAACCGCGTGATGAGGGTGCGGGCCTTGTCGGCGAGCTTGGAGTGTTCGCCCTGGTTGTCGGTGTTGCCTCGGGCGAGTGCTCCCAGGTAGTGGTTGCGGATCTGCTTCAGCGTGGCTTCGTCGAGGCGGTCGGCGCCACGATCACGGGCCTCGTGGGCGGCGCGGTTGGCTTCCAGCAGGGTGTTGGCCATCGCCTGCGCCCACAGTTGGCCGTCGGGGTCAGCATCGGAGATCGACCGCAGATCGCGCAGCAGGTGAGCTCCGCACCAGGCATGTGCCGCCTGGAGGTGTGCGTAACCGGCGTAGCCGTCGCGCACCAGCACCCCGGTGAACTGTCCGAGGACACCGCCGGCATCGATGCTCGCCGCGGAGCGGTCGCCGACGTGCATCAACGTGAGGTATTCGGTGCAGGCCACGTGGACGTAGGCCAGGGATCCGGTGGCGCGGCCGGGTGTCTCGTCGGCATGCAGCACCGGCGCGGTGGCCAGCAGGTTTCGCATGTGGCTGAGGAACTTCTTCTCCAACTGTCGGGCGGCGCGGCCACGGATGGCGGCCAGGAACCCGGTGGACACATCGATCGCGGTCAACGTCTCCAGCAGGTCGCGGGCGCGCCCGACCGGCAGGTAGTGCGCGCAGGTGAGCAACGCGGCGCGGGCGAGGGTTTCCGGGCCGATCCGCACCGGCGAGCCCGGCGCGGCCACAATGCCGACGTGCTCGACCGGCACGGCCTCGTCGTCCCAGCCCGGGATGGTGACCACCCCGCAGCACGCGCAGACCTTCGAGATCCGCGCATACTCGGTGACCTTCGGGGGCGGCGCGGGCTGGATGTCGACGATCTGACGCCGCTGACGGCCGTGTTCGCTGGCCTCGACCAGTGACGCGTCACAGGACCGGCAGCGGCCCGGCCGGATCTCCAGCCGCACGTCCGGGTCGTCGATCAGGCTGCGCGAGGACGACGCAGAGCCCGGCTGCTTGCCGGACTTGCGTCCCGACCTCGTCCGCGACGAGCGCATCTTCGCCGGCTTCTTCGCCCACGGCGCATCCGAGGACGGAGGGCGGGAGGAGTTCGAGGAGTCCCCAGCGGCTTGGCGCTTCAACTCCGCGATCTCATCGGCCTGTTGCCTGACCACCCGCTCCAGCTGCGCAACCTGCCCGGTCAACACCGCGACCATGCTCTTCAGCTCGGCGTGATCGGCACGCACCGCAGCCTCGCTCGCCCGAAGCTCCTCCACCTCAGCACGCAGCGCGGCGTTCTCCACCCGCAGCGCAGCGTCGTCCACAGCCGACTGCTCGTCGGGCGGGAGATCGGGCACGACGACACCCTGCCCAATCCCACACCGAGATCAACTCGACACGCCGACGATCACGTCACACCAGCCCCACCAGCCACAACGCGCACGCCGCCGCCGCTCGCAACACCGGGACCTGTCCGCCGACGGATGACCGTCGACGCGCCGCCCGTCTACGCGTTGGAAGTAGCGCACAACGTGCCGCCGAGGTGAGCGGCACCAGCTGAATAGCTACGACCGCGGGGGCGAACTTGTGGTCCAGCAGGGTAGTGATCAAGCAGAACAGTTCCCCACCGCCCGGCCGGTTG
>DATHTJ010000114.1:0-12867 GCA_035463315.1 Pseudonocardiaceae bacterium | reverse complement strand
AGCAGCACCAGCCCGGTGAGTACCGCCAGGCACAGGTGCAGCATCAACCCGCTGTCCGGACTCGACTGCGCGGGCACCGCGGTGACATCAGCTGAGGTGCCACAACAGTTCTCGACCGGCGTGGCCAGCATCGTCATGCCGGCCGAGCTGCCCCGGAAGCCGCCGGGGTGGGCGTGGGTGCTGACGAGGTGGTGCATCGCCACCAAGCCAAGCGCCAGGGTCAGCACCGCCACCCACCGGCAGAACCGGGGCGCGGTGGTGATGGCCATCGGCACGCCGATCACGCCTCACACCCCTAACACTGGTGCCCCTAACCCGCACGGGGTACTCCGGTAGGGCGCAGCACACCAGCCACACACGGCTCATTCACTCCACCGGGCAGCGGCAGCGGGCCGGTGCGCCAGCGTCAAGCATTGCGCCGGTTCCTGGACGCGAGCAAGTACGTGACAGTGGTACTGTTACGACAGTGTCACTGTCACATTGGGAAGGCAGCCTGTGGCCGAGGAGCTCACCATCGCGGAGCTGGCCGCCCGAACCGGGATCAGCGTGCGGACGATCCGCTTCTACGCCGGGATGGGGCTGATCCCGCCGCCGGCGGTGCGCGGTCGGCTGGGGCTTTATGACGAGCGCCACGTGGCCCGTCTCGAGCTGGTCCGCGACTTGCAGGCGCTGGGTTTCACCCTGGCGGCGATCGAGGGCTACCTGGCCCGGATCCCGCTGGCCCGCTCCCCCGAGGACCTCGCCCTGCATCGTGCCCTGCTGGCGCCGTGGCTGCCCGAAGAGCCCGAGACGGTGAACCGGGCCGAGCTCGACGTCCGGGCCGGGCGCACGCTGGGCGATGACGAGCTGGCCCGGCTGGGGACGCTGGGCGTGATCCGGCGCGAGGGGGCCCAGCAGGAGGGGGCCCAGGCGTGGACCCTCACCAGCCCCGACATGCTGGGCTACGGGCTGAGCCTGCTCGACACCGAGATGGACTTCGCCGTCCAGCTCGCCTCCAAGCAGATCATCGAACGGCACACCAACGCGCTGGCCACCGAGTTGGTGGCGCTGTTCCACGACACCGTGTTACGTGAGTACCGGCAGCGCGGGCGCCCGCCCGAGCTGCGCGATCGGCTGATCGCCCTGCTGGAGCGGCTCAAGCCGATCACCGTCGATGGTGTCGTGACCAACTTCCAGCTCGCCATCAACCGCGCAATCCGAGAATCCGTTCCCACCAATGCGACAACGGGGAGCCCGTCATGACAGAAGCATTCCTCTACGAGGCGCTGCGCACCCCGCGAGGCAAGGGCAAGCGCACCGGCGCGCTGTACGGCGTCAAACCGATCTCGCTGATCACCGGGCTGATCGACGAGCTGCGCGGCCGGCACCCGAGCCTGGACCCGGCGCGGATCGACGACATCGTGCTCGGAGTGGTCAGCCCGGTGGGTGACCAGGGCGGCGTCATCCCCCGCGCCGCCGCCTTGGCCGCCGGGCTGCCCGACACCGTCGCCGGGCTGCAGATCAACCGGTTCTGCGCCTCAGGTCTGGAGGCGGTCAACCTCGGCGCGATGAAGGTCCGCTCCGGCTGGGAGGACCTGGTGCTCACCGGCGGCGTCGAGTCGATGTCCCGGGTGCCGATGGGCTCCGACGGCGGCGCGATCGCGATGGACCCGGAGACCGCCTACGGCGCTCGCTTCGTCCCGCAGGGCATCAGTGCCGACCTGATCGCCACCATCGAGGGCTTCACCCGTGACGACGTCGACTCCTACGCCCTGGAGTCGCAGCACCGCGCCGCCAAGGCATGGAGCAACGGGTACTTCGCACGCTCCGTGGTCCCGGTCCGCGACCGCACCGGCATGACGGTGCTGGACCGTGACGAGCACCTGCGCCCGGACGCCACCCTCGAGGGCCTCAGCGCGCTCACGCCGGCCTTCGCCGACATCGGTGAGCAGGCCGGGTTCGACGCCGTCGCGCTGCAGCGCTACCACTGGGTGGAGCGCATCGAGCATGTGCACACCGCCGGCAACTCCTCGGGCATCGTGGACGGCGCGGCACTGGTGGTGGTCGGTTCCGAGCAGGTCGGCCGCGATCTTGGGCTGACCCCGCGGGCCCGGATCGTGGCCGGCGCGGTCACCGGCGAGGAGCCGACGATCATGCTCACCGGCCCGGCCCCGGCGACCCGCAAGGCGCTGGCCAAGGCCGGCATGACCATCGACCAGATCGACCTGGTGGAGCTCAACGAGGCGTTCGCCGCGGTGGTGCTGCGCTTCATGCGCGAGCTGGACGTGCCGCACGACAAGCTCAACGTCAACGGCGGCGCGATCGCCCTGGGTCACCCGCTGGGCGCCACCGGCGCGATGATCCTGGGCACCCTGATCGACGAGCTGGAACGCCGCGACCTGCGCTACGGGCTGGCCACCCTGTGCGTCGGCGGCGGCATGGGCATCGCCACCATCATCGAGCGGCTGTGACAAGGAGCAGGACATGATCCGTTGGGACGCAGACGCTGCCGGCATCGTCACGCTGACGATGGACGACCCGGGCAAGTCCGCGAACACGATGACCGAGCGCTACGTCACGTCGATGGCTGACACCCTGGACCGGCTGGAGGCCGACCGAGACTCGATCACCGGGGTCATCCTCACCTCGGCGAAGAAGACCTTCTTCGCCGGCGCTGACCTCAACGAGCTGCGCGCCGTCACGCCGGATAATGCCCGCGAGTTCGCGGCGCACATCGCGCTGCTCAAGAGCCAGCTGCGACGGCTGGAGAAGCTCGGCAAGCCGGTCGTCGCCGCCATCAACGGCGCAGCGCTGGGCGGTGGCCTGGAGATCGCGCTGGCCTGCCACCACCGGATCGCGCTGGACGTCCCCGGCAGCAAGATCGGCTTTCCGGAGGTGACCCTCGGGATACTGCCCGGCCTCGGCGGGGTGGTCCGCACGGTGCGGATGCTGGGCCTGGCTAACGCGCTGACCCAGCTGCTGGTGCAGGGCCAGCAGGTGCGCCCGGCGCAGGCCAAGGAGATCGGCATCATCGACGAGGTCGTCGCAAGCCCGCAGGAGATGCTCGCCAAGGCCCGCGAGTGGATCGCGGCACACCCGTGGGCGCAGCAGCCCTGGGACGTCACCGGCTACAAGATCCCCGGCGGCACCCCCTCCACGCCAGCGCTGGCGCAGATGCTGCCCGCGTTCCCGGCCACGCTACGCAAGCAGCTCAAGGGCGCGCCGATGCCGGCGCCGCACCACATCCTGTGCGCGGCCGTCGAGAGCTTGCAGGTGGACGTGGACACCGCGTTCCAGATCGAGGGCCGCTACTTCATGGACCTCGCCACCGGCCAGGTCGCCAAGAACATGATCAACGCGTTCTTCTTCGACCTGCAGCACATCAACAAGGGCGGCAGCCGGCCCGACGGCTACGCCCAGCGCACCTTCCGCAAGGTCGGCGTGCTCGGCGCCGGGATGATGGGCGCCGGCATCGCCTACTCCTGCGCCCGCGCGGGCATGGACGTCGTGCTCAAGGACACCGACCTCGCGACGGCGACCCGGGGCAAGGGCTACTCCGCCAGGCTGCTGGACAAGGCCGTGTCCCGGGGTCGGTCCACGCCAGACCAGCGCGATGAGCTGCTGGCCCGGATCACCCCGACCGCCGACGCGGGCGATCTCAAGGGCTGCGACCTGGTGATCGAGGCGGTATTCGAGGACCCGGCGCTGAAGAAGAAGGTCTTCGGCGAGATCCTCGACGTCATCGACGCCGACGCACTGCTGTGCTCGAACACCTCGACGCTGCCGATCACCGACCTCGCCGGCGGGGTCGACCGCCCGGCCGACTTCCTCGGCCTGCACTTCTTCTCGCCGGTGGACAAGATGCCGCTGGTGGAGATCGTCCGCGGGCAGCAGACGTCGGATGCCGCGCTGGCCGCCGCGATCGACGTCGTGCAGCAGATCCGCAAGACCCCGATCGTCGTCAACGACAGCCGCGGTTTCTTCACCAGCCGCGTCATCGGCACCTTCCTCAACGAGGGCGTCGCCATGCTCGCCGAGGGCGCGGCGGCGGCGTCCATCGAGCAGGCCACCACACAGGCCGGCTACCCGTCCCCAGCGCTGCAGCTGATCGACGAGCTGAGCCTGACCCTGACCCGCAAGATCCGCATCGAGACCCAGCGCGGCATTGAGGCGGCCGGGGGCACCTGGACCCCGCATCCGGCTGACGCGATCATCGACCGGATGGTGCTGGAGTTCGAGCGCCCGGGGCGTTCCGGCGGTGCCGGGTTCTACGAGTACACCGACGGCCGGCGCACCCGGCTGTGGCCCGGCCTGGCCGAGCACTTCGGCCCGATGCGCCCTGACGCGGTCCCGGCTGAGGCGATTCCTTTCGAGGACATGAAGGAGCGGATGCTGTTCGCCGAGGCGCTGGAGGCCGTGAAGTGCTTCGATGAGGGCGTCATCACCTCAGTGCCCGACGCCAACATCGGCTCGATCATGGGTATCGGATTCCCACCGTGGACCGGAGGCGTGATGCAGTTCATCACCGGCTACCCCGGCGGCCTGCCCGGCTTCGTCGCCCGTGCGCAAGAGCTAGCTGACCGCTACGGCCCCCGCTTCGCCCCACCGCCGTCCCTACTAGCGAAACTCCACGCGTAGTTCCCCGCCACATGAAACGACGACATGGATGCTTGTCGTCTTTGACGTACCCGCTGAGACGACGACAAGCATCCATGTTGCGGGAAGCGGGGGTCAGCGGGATGGTTCTGCCGAGCAGGTCACGACCGGGCCGAGCGGATAGCGTAGCGGCGTGAATCCCAGCCCGGGTCGCCGTGATGCGGAGGCCGCCGTGCCCTACCCGCTGCGGGTCGCGGCGGCGGTGTCCTGGCGCGCACTAGCGGTGATCGGGATGATCATCGTGGTCGGCTATGTGTTGATCGCCTTGCGGGTGGTGGTGATCCCGGTGGCGGTGGCGTTGCTGCTGACCGCGCTGCTGGTGCCGGTGGTGGACTGGTTGACCAGACACCGGGTGCCCAGGGGGCTTGCCACGACGGTGGTGCTGATCGCCGGGTTGTCGCTGATCGGCGGGCTGCTCGCGTTCGTGATTCAGGCCTTCGTGGCCGGACTACCCGCGTTGCAGGTCCAGGTCGCCAGCAGCATCCAGCAGATCCGGGCGTGGTTGCAGGATCCTCCATTCGGGCTGCCCCCGGTCAACCTGCAGAGCCTGCTGGACTCGCTGAGCACGTCGGTGTCTGCCAACCGCAGTGCGATCACGTCGGGTGCCTTGTCCACCGCGTTCACCGTGGGGCAGTACCTCGCCGGTACTGCGCTGGCGTTGTTCACGTTGATCTATTTCTTGCACAGTGGCAGGTCGATGTGGCATTTCCTGCTTCGTGGGGTGCCGCGCTCGACCCGCGCCCGGGTTGATATCGCGGGGCAGCGTGGATTCGAGTCGTTGGTGGGGTTCATCCGGGCCACCGTGGTGGTGGCAGTGATGGATGCGGTGGGGATCGGGCTCGGTCTGTTTGCGGTGGGTGCCCCGCTGGTGTTGCCGTTAGCCGCGTTGACGTTTCTGGCCGCGTTCATCCCGATAGTCGGTGCGGTGGTGTCCGGGGTGGTTGCGGTGTTGGTGGTGTTGGTGACCAACGGTCCGGTGCCGGCGCTGATCGTGCTCGGGGTGGTGATCGGTGTGCAGCAGTTGGAGGGCAATGTGTTGCAGCCGCTGCTGCTGGGTCGCGCGGTCAAGCTCAACGGGATGGCGGTGGTGCTGGCCGTCGCGGTGGGCTCGGTGGTCGCCGGTATCGCCGGTGCAGTGCTGGCGGTGCCGCTGCTGGCCATGCTCAACTCCGGTATCCGGGTGCTGGTCAGCGAGAACGTCAAGCCCGGCGACGGCTCTCACAGCGTCGACGTGAATGTCGACGCCGATGGCGTGGGCCCCCCAGGCTCCGCATTGTCGCCGGCCGATGTCCCGGTGGATCCGCTCGTTGCGGAGCCTGCCGATAAGTCGAGCACCTCACCACCGCGGTGAAGCCCACCGACCTCGCCGCGGCGCGGGACCGCACGGTCCCTGACGTGCTGCCCGGGCCGGACGATCCGCCGCTGCAGGTGCTGTTCTGCGGGATCAATCCGGGCCTGGTCTCTGCCGCTACCGGCCATCACTTCGCCCGACCGGGCAATCGTTTCTGGCCGGTGCTGCACGGTTCCGGGTTCACCCCACGCCGGCTGCGGCCCGACGAGCAGCACCTGTTGCCCTCACTCGGGCTGGGGATCACCAACATCGTGTCCCGGGCCACCGCCCGGGCCGACGAGCTGAGCACGGCCGAGCTGGTGGCCGGCGGCGAGCGACTCCGGGACCTCGTGCGTGACCTGCGTCCGGTCGCCCTGGGCGTCGTCGGCATCACCGCCTACCGGGTGGCCTTCGCCGCCCCGCGCGTCACCGTCGGACCGCAGACCGCCGCCGTGGGCGACACCCTCGTGTGGGCATTGCCCAACCCGAGCGGGCTGAACGCGCACTGGTCGTTGGCGGCGATGGTGGCCGAGTTTGCCCGCTTCAGGCTGGCCGTTGCCGCGCCGTCGCGGGATGCTTGAACGGTGACAGTGACGCCAGATGCAGTGCAGGAATTGACCCGGCAGCGGGACCGGATCCGCGCGGAGACGATGCTGCCCAGGGAACAGCGGCCGGCCAGCAGCGCGCGGGGCATCCATCACACCGCGCTGATCTCCTCCGACGTGCGGCGGACCGTCGAGTTCTACCAGGGCCTGCTCGGCTTCCCGCTCATCGACATGTTCGAGAACCGGGACCTGCCCGGCTCCACCCACTTCTTCTTCGACGTCGGCAACGGCAACACCGTCGCGTTCTTCGACCTGCCCGGCGTGGACGTCGGCCCGTATGCCGAGGTGCTGGGTGGGCTGCACCACCTGGCCATCTCGATGGAGCCGCAGCGCTGGCAGGAAGTCCGGGACCAGATGGACGCTCAGGGCGTGGAATACCTGCTGGAGAGTGGGACGTCGATCTACTTTCGGGACCCGGACGGGGCCAGAGTGGAGCTGATCGCCGATCCGCTCGGCGAGATGTACGGGCGCAGTGTCTTCTGACCTGCCTTCTGATCTCACTCCGATCCGTGCACGGCAGCGGGCGGCCGTGGTCGTAGGGTCGCCTGTCATGAGCATCGACGCGCGACTGGATGTGATCGGGCTGGTGGTGGCCGACATGGCCGCCTCGCTGGCGTTCTACCGGCGGCTGCGGTGGATACCGCTTACGCCGAGCTGACTGCGGCCGGCTACCACGGTGGGCACGCTCCCTGGGACGCCTTCTGGGGCCAGCGCTATGCGGTGGTGCACGATCCAGACGGCCGCACCGTCGACCTGTTCGCCCCTCTCCCCCGCGTGTCGGGCTGACCAACGTGGCCGCCGAAGGCACCAACTGCCTGATCAAACAGGTAACACGTGCCGCCGGTGGCTTCCGCAACTCCGAACAATGACCGCTGGCGGTTGGTGTACCGGGCGACCGTTATTCATCTCCTCGTGCCCGTGGATGGGCGGCCTGTCATCCGAGCACCGCGACACGCCGGGTTGGATTGTGACCGGGGTCGGTCCGGTGTAGATTGGCGCCGCCGGCCGAGTACAAGGATGATGTGACGTAAAATTCGCCCGGTTGTCACATCATGTTTACTGTGTCTGTGTCGCCACGCGGAGGTTACTAACCATCGAAGGGATGGAGAACGAGGTGGAGCGGCCAGCTGGAACTCTGGTTGAGAACGATTTGGGCCCGTGGAGCATTGCAGGTATCCGTGACTGCTGGTTGGGCGGATCGCACTGCACTGTGACCGATCGCGAGATCGCTGAGCGCATCTTGGTGGGAGCACCGCATCTGGCGCACGTGGTGCGTGTCTACCGGGCGTTACTGGGTCGTGTCGTGCGGTATCTGGTGAGGGCTGGGGTGCGGCAGTTCCTGGATCTCGGGTCGGGTCTGCCTACCGCGGGCAACGTGCATGAGGTGGCGCAGGGTCTCGATCATGGTTGTCGCGTGGTGTACGTAGATATAGATCCGCTGGTCGTGGCGAAGAGCCATAAGTTGTTGACTGGCAATCACAATACCGCTACCGTGCTCGCCGACTTGCGCCAGCCTGAGCAGGTGCTCGATGCCACCGCGCAATGTGGACTGCTTGACCTGGGTGCACCGGTTGCCGTGCTCGCGATCGATGTGTTGCATCATATTCCTGATGCCGACAACCCAGCCGCGCTTATTGCGTCCTACATGGACGCGGTAGGTCCTGGTAGTTATTTGTCTGTCGCACATGGTGGTGATGATGAGGGTCTCGTCACTGGCCTGGCTACCTTTTATGGTTTCTACCAAATTCCGGTTCCGCCGTTGACCTTCCGTAACTCTGCGCAGATCGCGGAGTTCTTCGGCAAGCTGGATCTCGTGGAGCCGGGTATTGTTCCGGTTCCGTTGTGGCGCCCGGAGCCAGGTGAGGATCCCAGCGCGGATCCAGAATCGTTCCCGGCGTGTTGCGGTCTTGGTCGAAAAGTGTGATTTGTTATGTTTCTCGGGCGGCTAGCGGGAGTAACACCAGAAATATGTCGGCAATCATGACTGAGGAGAAGTCTCGTTGGCGCATCTGGGTAGAATCCGATACGGTGGAGTCGGATAAACGGTGCAGTAGCGCGAGCATCCTGAAGAGGAAAACGCCACTTACGGCCACTCCCAGCAACGCCCACCGCAGCCCGTAGCACCACCACAAGCCCCAGCCGAGCAGGCCGAGTCCGGCTACAGTCACGACGCAGGCGATGACAATCGTGTGGAATTGGCCGTACTGGACGGTCGGTGTTCTCATTCCTGTCGCCTTATCTCCAATCTGGTCTGGTACTGCCCACCAGAGGGCGCGTCCGGTGATCAGAGCCCCAAGGCCGATGAAGATCAGCCACACCGGTGCGGTGAGGTCAGGCCGCACCGCGCTGTAGGTGACGAGGCTTGGCAGCGGTCCCGAGGTCAGTCCGATCGTGAGTGGGTTCGCGAGTCCTCGACGCTTAAGCCGGACTGGTTCGAGATTATAGAGCAGGCAGAGTGCAATGGTCAGTGCTACGCCGGCCGCGATGAGTGCGCGGTCCAGCCACAGTGCAGTTGCGATAGCCACTGCAAGTGCGAATGTCATTTCTGCTGCGCTCCAGCTCATGACATGGTTACGGCCAAGCCGGAGTGCCGCGTGGGCGATGTCACGTTTTTCCTGGGTGTGTGCGTCGGTCGAGACATCGACGGCGGCGTTGAGCGGGTTTCCTCCCACGATGGAGAGGAGGTTCGCGCTGATCGAGAGGAGAACGGGCGCGGTGAACAGCTGTTGAATGTCGCTTGCTGCATAGCAGGAACCCAACACCGCGTGGCACAGATAGTTGATCGGGAACGGGTACTCAAGGCGGTGAATTCGGACGACGTCGTGCCATCTGCTCATGGGGGTACGTTCCGCGGTGCGACACCGTGTGGGCTGATTGATATTCGTAGGGCCGGTGCCAGGGTCATGGCAGGGCCGCGGAGCTCGGGAATACCGGCTTCAGGGTTGACACAGTGCAGTTGACAACGACGGAGCACAGCAGCGGTGATCATACGGACCTCCAACATGGCTAGCTCACTGCCCAAACAACGCCGGGTTCCGCCACCGAACGGAAAGTAGTATTGACGCGGAACTCGGTTACCAAGAAAACGGCTAGGGTCGAACCGGCGTGGATCCGGAAACAGGTCCGGTTGACGATGCGCAAGGTACATGCAGGGAGTAACAAGGGTGCCCGCAGGTAACGGCTTGCCGAGCAGTTCGCCGTCCGCGGTCAGCATCCGCTTTCCGGCAATGATCGCGGGCGGAAACAGCCGCAGAGCTTCTTCGGTGACGGCATGCAGTAGCGGAACCTGTGCTGGGTCCGAACCGTCGTCGGAGGTGGTGGCCAGCTCGGCGATGACGTCGCAGCGCACTCTTTCGTCGCAGCTTAACCAGTAAAGTACCCAGGCCGTCGTGGACGCGGTGGTTTCATGTCCGGCGAACAGCAAGGACATGATCTGGTCCCGCAGCTCGTCATCGTCGAGCACCCCGAGCGGCCCGTCGCCAGTCAGCAGCAGGGTTGCCAGCGCAGGCGGCTGGGCAGTCGCGGTGGTTTTCGTGCTCCTCAGCAACATTTCGTCTAGTTCGTGGCGCCCGCGGAGGCGCACAGGGAGGTAACGGTGGACTAATGTACGATTACGTGAGCCCAACACACTGTCGACACAAGCGCTGAATGATTCGAGAAGCCAGTCGTCCGCGCGGCCCAGGAGAATCTGGCTGGCGACGCGGAGCGTGACCTTCCGGCTCCATTCGATTAAGCTGATAACAGCTCCTGGAGCCAACACATCTATTGCGGCGTGGACAGTGTGAGAAATAATGTTGTGACAAGCCTGTAACTGATGGCCACGCAGCGCGGGACCGAGCACCCGCCGGTACGCGGCGTGCCGAGGGCCTTCGGCCCACAGCAGGGACTTCCGCCCGAGCAGCGGGCTCAGGGTACGGCTGGGCATATGGTGCAGTTGCCGGTCGGTCCGGAAGATCCAGTCAATCCATTCCGGGTGCCATACCAGCAGTCGCGGCACGGGCCGCCCGCGAAGTTCGAGAACACCAGCGGGGCCACCCTCGTGGGAGTCCAAGAATGGCAACGTCTGGAGTGCGAAGCGAAGCTCGTTTCGGTTCATCGAGCCTTACCCCGCCACCTCTCGTTCGGGCTCCGTTGCGGCCCAGTAGTCGATGATCGCGGCGACGTGGGGATTGGCGTATGCCAGGTGCAGCGCGGCCAGCCCTTCGGCTCGCACCACCCTGATCGGTGTATACAAGTCCTTGTCGTGCCACAGTGGCGGGTGTTTGTGGCCGCTTGCCGATCGTTGCAGGAATACGCACCCACGGGCGGCGGCCTGTTCGACTGCGTGGTTGGCTCGAGACACGCATGTCTGCAACAAGGTTTGCACCGCGTACGCGGTTTCCTCGTGGGTACCGCTCCATCGTCCCCATGACCCATCCTCACGTTGGCTGTCGAGCAGCCACTTCACGGCCCGAGAGACCGTGGCGGCGGATGTGCTACGGCTGTAACGGTGGAGTGTTGTAGCGCAGCACGCGGTCGCGTAGTAGGGCGAGGCGTGCCATTTGTCCCACCAGCTCCCATCAGATTCCTGGCAGTCGCGTAACCACCCTGAGAGCTTGGCCATCAAGGTGTGGTGACGAAAACGTTGCGGAAAGTTGTGTTCCAGGTACCTGCCAAACGTCTGAAGAACGTGTGCGTTGGTGCTGATCGAAGGCGTGCGCTCGTCGGGGAAACAACTGAAATATGCGTCCACCTGGTAGGGCAACAGATAATCCAGTGAGCGGGGACTACCCAACTGCGCCAACGTGTACAAGGTGACGGCTGTGTCGTCAGAGTCCGGAGGAAGACCGGGGCCGGCGGCAACACCGCACTCACCGAACGCAGCGTGCAAGCTGCCCGCCATCCCGTGCGGCAGCGTCACGCCGATGCCCGCGGCGGTGAGTGCGGCCAACACCCAGGCCCGCTCGAAGACGGGGATAGGCGTGACCCCTGGCACTGGACCCCTCCCACGGTTCTGCACGGCTTTCAGATAACCCACCGCTGCAGGGCAGCCAGTGCGGTCCGGCAGCCAGGCCGCAGTTGCCGCCGGTGAGCAGCCCACCGCGCCGTGTACCGGGTGGACGAAGGGAGCGCCTCGCGCCGCGTGACCGAGAGCCTCAAGTGAATGCAGCAGCTTGGTCGGCAGCGCATGACCTTGGCGCACCAGATCGCCCAGCCGCGCCAGCAGTCCGTCGTCCATCCCCTGGGGCAGAACGAGGCGGCCACTGCCGCGCCAGATATCGAGCCCGATCACCGGTTCTGGTCCGAATCTGTCCAGGTGCGCGTTGACCTGGGCGACCAGGGCGGGAACTATGATCTCCGCCGCGATCGTATCCGGCACCATGACCCGGGCGTGGGTGCTGAGCCACCTGAACAGCGTTCGCAGCCCACGGTCGGCTGCGCTGACCACGGCTGCGTAGTCGAGAACCTGTCCATTCCCGTCCTGAGGCCATCGTCGCAGGCTCGTCAGCAGCGCTTCCGTGGCACTCAGCGTCGGGACGAGACCGTAACCATTTAAACCACCCCAGCTGCCGTCCCGGCGCTGGCTCTGCAGGAGAAATAGCACTCGTCGCGGGTGCCCGGCAAGCCACGGCGCCAGCGCTACTAGGCGAGCGGTCTCATAAATCGATGGCGAGACCGCTCCGTATGCGTCGGACCATATGTCGGACACGAGGGCCGAAACCGCCGTGTTCCTTTCCTTGGTCCGTAGATCATGTGGGCCCATAGTCGCCCCCCGACGACGACAAGGCTGCCTACAACCGCACGGAGCCCGCAGTGGTAGGCATGCGTTAGTAACTACCCAATTACGAAATGTAGCAGAGGGCTCCTGCACCAACTAGCCCTAGTCAGGTGAGCCGCATCAAGGTACGATTATCAGCCGTCGCGACCCGCTCAGTCGCCCGGGCGACACCGCCTCCCAGCCGGCGCGGCGAGTCGGGCGGCGGGTAGTGGGGACACGTCTTCCCTGGTGGACGGCCCGCCGGGCCAGGTGGTCGTGGTGCCACCCCGCCGTGGGTAGACGAGCTGCGCGCCTGGCGCCACGAGGCGGCGTTCAGTGAATCAGCCGCTGGACGAAGTCAGCCCCCTGTTCGGTGCAGCTTCGCACATGTTCGGCGACCAGTTCGACACTCCGCGTGAGGTGCCGATCGATGATATCCGGCCACTGCACCTGCTCGGCTCTGCCGCGAGCATCGTTGTCGGCTCAAGGAAATGCGGACGGAGGTCCATGGCCAGAACGTGGTGCCAGCGGGCCCACCACAGCGCCCGCCATGCCATGCC
>DATHTJ010000113.1:0-1507 GCA_035463315.1 Pseudonocardiaceae bacterium | reverse complement strand
GGCTACACGGCGACGACGGACGCGTCGACCGAGAGCGCGCCGAGGAGACGTTGCAGATCGTCGGGAGCGCTGGTCAGCACTTGATCGCCTGCCTGAGCCAGTGACGCAACGTGTGCGTCGACGACGTCGCAGCTATCGGTGACGCCAAGCAGCAGGCCCAGTCGTTTCCCCCTGTCCAGATCCAGCGGCGGTGCCGCTACGCCGGCCAGGGTCCGCGCCAACTGAGCTTGGCGTGCACCGTGGCGCCACACCTGGGCCACCGCAGCAGGGCTAGTGCGGACCACAATCCGCTCCTGCTGCGCGACCCGCAGCAACGCACCCACCCGCCGGTCTCGGCGGTCGATCGCCAGCAAGGCGCCCGCATCAAGCACCAGGCTCACGCGGCGTGTCCCCGCGATCCACGAGCGACGCCCAGAGTGGCGGCCGCAGCGTCGAGCTCCTCGTCATCAAACGGTCCGTCCTCGGCTTCCCACACGTCGAGGGCCGCGCCGAGTAGATCGTTGCGAAGCCGGTCTGCCGCAGCCTGCGCTAGCCAACCCGAGACGCTCATGCCAGCTCGCTCGGCCGCGTCCCGCACGGCTGCACCGAGATCGGGTTCCATCGTCACCGAAAAGCGGTCCACCTGCATGCATACGAGGATATCGCACACGCCCGTATGGGAGCTGTGCGGCTAGGTCGCCAGAGCGTCAGCGAGCTTGGGCCGGAAACACGGTTGTGGGAAGGTCTCGCCACGTCCCTAGCGCCCGCTCGTGGTGAGCTGTACGCCGACGAACTCGGCGAGCGTCTCCTGAGTGTGACCCACGACTTCGCGGCGCTCGGCCAGAGCCCGGCGCTTAACTTTCACGGTCCCCCACGCCCCAGGACACAGACTCGATCCAGAACGTGATCGATACGCTAGCCCGGGCGGCGCACTGCCGAGATCTACGCCGATTCCCTGCTGCACGCCACAGCAACATGCGTGCTCGGCGATGTCGGCGGTCCGGTCCCGCGCCCGGAGTCGCCGGAGAGCATGGCGTGAGCCCTCAACGGGGAGACCGGGACGCGCCACCGCCCAAAAAGGGCGAGGATGACATTCAGTTCGCGGACAACCAGGTAGCCGCCGGCTGGGAGCAGCTGTGCGCTCATGCCGTGGGTAACACCCGTCGAGCCTGGGAGGCGATCGTTGCCGATCCACGGCCCAAGCCCCGAGCAACGCCACCATCAGCTCAACACGCTCTTGCGACTCGCGCCTACCGGGACCGGAGACCTCCTAGGTCATCACCGCAAGGTGCACCAGCCGCTTCGCGAAGACGCCAGCTACGGCGCGGGCAACCGCTTCGCCGCCTTCGATACTCCAGTGGGCCGGCTCGGCATGATGATCTGCTATGACAAGGCGTTTCCCGAGTCAGCCCGCGCGCTGGCGCTGGACGGGGCCGACGTGGTGCTGTGCCTGTCGGCCTGGCCGGCCAGCGCCACCAACCGCGCGCCAGACCTGGCGGAGGATCGCTGGAAGCGCCGGTTCGACCTG